>JBJMWX010000107.1:0-28363 GCA_045809925.1 Chthoniobacterales bacterium | reverse complement strand
CAGGTTACCCCATTCGGACATGCACGGGTCAAAGCGTGTTTGCCGCTCTCCGTGCCTTATCGCAGCTTACCACGTCCTTCATCGCCTATTGGCACCAAGGCATCCATGATGCGCTCTTTGTAGCTTGATCAATCTGTTCCGGTCTCGCTTGCGCGAAACCAGAGATCTTTATGATAACTGAAACTCTCGGCTCCGATCGAATCGGAGCGCTTGGATTCAGACTCAGCTCTTAAAGTTGTACTTTTTCTTACTACCCTGTATGTAGATGTCAAAGAACCGGCGCTCAGGCCACATTCCGGGCACAAAAAAACTCAACTTCGTGCCGACGCTAATGACAGTTCGCCGCTTCAGAAGCGGATTGCCGTATCAGGCCGGGACAAAATTGAGTTCCAATTTGCAGTCCCAAAATGTCGCGAGAACAAAACTCCGTCCGCATTGCTGCTTCTGGAATTCCGCCGTCCGGCGGGACAACGAAATTACATCAACTTCCGGCATCGTCAAACTCCCCAGCGAATTTTTCCCGAATTTTTTTGATGCCGTAAGTAGCTGTGGGAAGCTCACTTGAGGCGATTTCACCGAGTCGGCAACAAAAAATTTCTACACGGCTGCCGGTTTCCTGAGGAGCGAAGATCTAGCGGACCGGAGCCAAAATATGCCAGAGAAGCAAAAGAAACAGCCTAAGCAGGAACAGCCGCGCCAGCCCGGGCGTGAGTACGAGATGAAACCGCGGCCCAAAGCCGAGGACGACACGCAGCGCGGCAGTGGCAAGCTGGCCGGCAAAGTGGCGTTGATCAGCGGCGGAGACAGCGGGATCGGGCGTGCGGTCGCGATTGCCTTTGCCAAGGAAGGCGCAGACGTGGCAATCAGCTACCTCGAAGAAGAGAAGGACGCGAGGGAGACGCAGCGCCTGGTCGGCGAGCACGGCAGGAAATGCCTGCTCCTGCCCGGCGATGTGGGGGACGAAGAAGTCTGCCGCCGGATCGTCGAAAAGACGGTGCGCGAGCTTGGCCGGCTTGATGTTCTTGTGAACAATGCGGCCGAGCAGCATCCGCAGGACAGCATCGAGAAGATCACCGCCAAGCAACTCGAGAAGACATTCCGGACAAACATCTTCTCGATGTTTTACCTGACGAAGGCTGCGCTCCGGCACCTGAAGGAGGGCAGCGCGATCATCAACACCACGTCCGTGACGGCGTACAAGGGTAATCCGCAGCTGCTCGATTATTCATCGACCAAAGGCGCGATCGTCGCCTTCACCCGTGCGCTTTCACAGTCGCTGGCGGACAAAAAACTTCGCGTGAACGGCGTCGCACCGGGGCCAATTTGGACGCCGCTGATTCCGTCGACTTTCCCGGGCGAGAAGGTGGAGACGTTCGGAAGTGACACGCCGCTGAAGCGTGCCGGTCAGCCGGAGGAAGTTGCGCCGTGCTACGTTTTCCTAGCCTCCGACGATTCGTCCTACATGACCGGCCAGGTCCTCCATCCGAACGGCGGGACTGTCGTCAATGGCTGACGTCGGTTTACTCATCCTCTTTTTGAATCTTTTCGTCTTCGGCGTCGGATAGCTGCCGGATCGACGCAGCTTTCCAGCCGGCACGATTGTCGCACTTGCCCCTGAACAACAGGGCGCAGCCGAAGTAATCCCAGTCGTCTGGATCTTTCTTACTCGCTACGCGGCGGGCGTCGCCGACGTAAGCTTCGAAAGTGTCGTTGTCGATCCAACGACGCACTTTCCACTGCGTCATGACGGTGTTCATCTCATCTTGTTTGGCGCCAAGGCGCTTCACCGCTTTTCGCAGCGCGCGCTCAAGGATCTGATCGACCTCGTTGTTATGTTCCAACCCCGGCAGCTTTTTCCATCTCGCCTCCGCGAGCTCATAAAGATCGCACCCGTAGTATTTGCCGCCCTTCCTCGAATTAAACGCGAACCGCCGAGAGTCCGCTGCCCAGACGAGCTGCCCCGTCTTGTTAGCGGGCTCGCCGATCTCGTCGCCCAGATCCAAGACTTGCTCATCCGATCCAGCCCGCATGAGCACCGCCTTCTCATCCGTTGCACGGTATTCCCATTTGCGATCCGGAGAGAGCGAAGCGGGCTGCCCGGCCTGCTCTTCTCCGTGGAGAATGAGCGGGATGGTCAGGAGCGCCAGCAACGTGGGCACAGTTCGCATGCGTGATGCTGCATCCGATGATCGGAGAATCGACATCTATCCGGGCACAATTAACGTGGCAAGATGCAACGCCTCGACGGACGCGCGCCTGATCAAATTCGCCCGGTCAGTTTCGAAATCGGCATTGCGCCGAACGCGACCGGTTCAGTGCTGGCCGCGATGGGAAACACACGCGTCATCTGCGGCGTGATGGTGGAAGAGACAGTGCCGGGGTGGATGAAACAGCAGGGGGTGACCGGCGGGTGGTTGACCGCGGAGTACTCGATGTTGCCGTATTCAACGACAAGCCGAAAGCCGCGCGACATCTCCAAAGGCCGGCTCGACGGCCGGACCACCGAGATCCAGCGGCTGATCGGTCGCTCGCTTCGGGCGGTGATCGACCTCGAAAAATTAGGTCCACGAACCATGTGGATCGATTGCGACGTCTTGCAGGCGGATGGCGGAACGCGCACCGCCGCAATCAGCGGCGCGAGTCTTGCCGTTGCGATCGCGTGCCGGCGGCTCGTCGAAGAGAAAAAGCTGGCGGCCCCTCCCGTGCGCACGCTCATTGCCGCGATCAGCGCAGGCGTCCTCGACGGGATGCCGGTTCTCGACCTGGACTACAATGAAGACAGAGCGGTCACGGTCGACTTCAATCTCGTTGGGACTGAAGAGGGGCAGCTCGTCGAAATCCAGGGCTCGGGCGAGGAAGCGACCTTCAGTGGTCAGCAGCTCGATGAGATGCTGGTGCTCGGGCGGAAAGGAATCGCGGATTTAATCGTTGCGCAACGCACGGTCCTTGCCACCCTGCCGTCGCAGTCATGAAACGCGCGCTCATCACCGGGATTACGGGACAGGACGGGAGCTATCTCGCGGATCTTTTGCTCGAGAAGGGGTACGAGGTGCACGGGATCATTCGCCGGGCGAGCACGTTTAACACCGACAGGATCGACCATCTTTATGCCGATCCGCACCTCAATGGCGTCCGGCTTTTCCTTCACTACGGGGACCTGACTGACTCGGTTAATCTGGTGAAGCTGCTTTACCAATTGAAGCCGGATGAGGTTTACCATCTTGCGGCGCAGAGCCATGTCCGGGTCAGCTTCGACATTCCGGAATACACCTCGGATGTGACGGGTGTTGGAACGATCCGAATCCTGGAGGCAATGCGCGAGACGGGCATCCGGCCGCGCTTCTACCAGGCGTCCTCGAGCGAGATGTTCGGCAAAGTGCAGGAGGTGCCGCAGGTCGAGACGACGCCATTCTGGCCCCGCAGCCCTTACGGCGTGGCGAAGGTCTTCGCCTATTGGGCGACGGTCAATTACCGCGAGAGCTACGGGTTTCGAGCGAGCAACGGGATCCTGTTCAACCACGAGAGTCCACGGCGCGGCGAGACTTTCGTCACGCGGAAGATCACACGCGCGGTAGCCGCGATTAAGAACGGACTGCAAAAGGAACTTTACCTCGGAAATATCGAGGCCAAGCGGGACTGGGGGTACGCGCCGGAATACGTCGAAGGAATGTGGCGCATGCTCCAGCAGGATGATGGTGATGACTTTGTCCTCGCGACGAACGAGACGCATACGGTGCGCGAATTTTGCGAGGCGGCCTTCGCGCACGCCGACCTCGACTGGAAGCAATACGTCAAACACGATAACCGCTATGAGCGGCCTTCGGAAGTCGACCTGCTGATTGGAAATCCGGCGAAGGCGAAAAAGATTCTCGGTTGGGAACCGAAGGTGCGGTTTAACGAACTCGTCCGGATCATGGTTGATGCGGACATGGAGTTGCTGGCGCACCGGACCGCGCAGGAGCAAGTCGGCCGGCAGCCTTGAGCCGAGGGAACGGCGCGCCGGCCGAAGAAGAAGTCGCCGGTCCTGCCTCCAGCCTACCTGATGACCATCGCTGCTTTGGGGGCGTTCGTCGGCACCGGTGGATCATGCGAGGCGAGCGACGGCACGTATTGTTCCAAAGGCGAATCGACAATGCTGACGCGGGCGCCGCGACCCACGACGTCGAATAGCTGAACGACATCGTGCGATCGCATCCGAACGCAGCCGTAGCTCGCCGGGCGGCCGATGTTCCGCTCCTCGGCAGTGCCGTGAATATAAATGTAGCGGCTGTAGGCGTTCGCATTCTGCGCTTCGAGCCCGCGCAGCCACAGGATGCGCGTGACGATCGGATCCCGACCCGGTGCATCAGGCACGAGAATTTCACCGGTCGGTCGCCGGTCTTTCAGGACCGTGCCCGGCGGCAGACCCGCCCCGATCTTCTGCGCGATTTCGAGTTCACCGAGCGGCGTGCCGCGACTACCCGGCCAATCGCCGATAGCGAATTTGGAGGTCGAGACGGGATAGGTCGCGATCAGGTTGCCCTTTTGCAGCAGTGCGAGCCGCTGGTCGCGTAGACTGAC
The DNA here is from genome assembly GCA_045809925.1 of Chthoniobacterales bacterium. GTDB lineage: Bacteria > Verrucomicrobiota > Verrucomicrobiia > Chthoniobacterales > UBA10450 > CADDYX01. The sequence continues at coordinate 23,803 of JBJMWX010000107.1, read as the reverse complement.
GATTACGTGATGATCGCGATCGACGGTGGCGCAGGAAGCAAACACTACCGTGGCAGCGGCGAGGCCAAGTAGTTTGAGCAGATTTTTCACTGGCGGTTGAATCGGAAGAAACCCTCCGCCGTCGCGGTAGTTGCGCTCGCCAGGTCCTCCAGCGAAATGCCACGCGCGCTGGCGATCGATTCCGCCACAAGACGAGTGTGCGCCGGCTCGCAGCGTTTTCCGCGGAAGGGTGTGGGCGCAAGATAAGGACAGTCGGTTTCGACCATGAATGCGTGCAGGGGCACGGCGGCGGCCACGGCGCGAACCGTCGCGCCATTCTTGAAGGTCACGATCCCGGTGAAGGAGACGAGATGATTGTCGGCCAGGACTTCGTCCGCTTGCTCCTGTGTGCCACCGAAGCAATGGAAAACGCCGCGCACTTTGCCGGCATATGGGCGCAGGATGGCGAGCGTGTCATCCCACGCGTCGCGCTGATGCACAACGACGTTCAGGCCGAGTTCGGCGGCGAGGTCGAGTTGCTGCTCGAACAATTGCGCCTGGCGCGACTTGTAGGCGCCATCCTCGATCGTCGCCTCAATCTGTTCTTCAGTGCTGCTCCCGAGCGCATTGAACACCTGAATGGCCTTCTGTTTGCGCGCTTCAGTGGTCGGCAAACGATGATAATCGAGCCCGGTCTCTCCGATCGCGACCACGCGCGGATGCTGCGCCAGCTCGCGTAGCGGGCCGGTCACATCCTCGAGCGACCGATCGTCCACGGTGGGATGAACGCCGACCACCGCGTAGATGTTGGCGTGCTTTTCGGCGAGCTCGACAGCGCGCCGACTGCTCTCAACCGATGTCCCAATCGTGATGATGCGACTCACGCCCGCTTCCGCGGCGCGTCGCAACACCTCGTCGAAATCAGGCGCAAAGTCCGGATAGTCGAGGTGCGCGTGGGTCTCGACCAGTCGGGAGTTGAGAGTTGAGTGTTGAGCGTTCAAAGGAACCGTTCTCTCGACTCTCAACCATCAACTCTCAACTTTTTAGCTACCACTCCAGGACCGCGCTCGCCCAGGTCAGGCCACCGCCGAATACGATAAGGAGCACGTAATCGCCGCGCTTGATCCGCCCGGTGCGGTTTGCCTCATCGAGCGCAATCGCCACCGCGGCGGCTGAACTGTTTCCGTACTTGTCGAGATTCACGAAGCATTTGCTCAACGGAATTTTCAGCCGATCGGCGATCGCTTCGATAATACGGACGTTCGCCTGGTGGGGAATGACACATGCGATGTCGTCCGCCGTTAGACCCGATTGCTCGAGCACAATTTTCGCGGCGTTGAACATTGCGGTAACCGCCTGCTTGTAAACATCGCGGCCGACCATGTGGATAGTCGCGAGGTGTTGGTCGACGTTGTCGCGTGTGATCGGCGTCCGGCAGCCGCCTCCCGGCATATAAAGGATGTCGGTGTACTGTCCGTCGCTGCCGACGTGGGTGCTGATCAACCCGTGCACGCCTTCGCTCCGGTGCCGGAGGATGGCGGCACCGGCGCCGTCGCCAAACAGGACGCAGGTGTTGCGGTCGGTCCAGTTGGTGATCGAGGTCAGTTTTTCTGCCCCAATGACCAGCACGGTGTCGAAAGTATGCGAGGTGATGAACTGCTGGGCGATCTGCACCGCGACGAGAAATCCTGCGCAGGCCGCCTGGATGTCGAAGCATGCAGCGCGCGTCGCGCCGATCTTTTGCTGAACGAAACAAGCCGTTGCCGGGAAAACCATATCCGGCGTCGTGGTCGCGACCAGAATGAGATCGATCTCCTGCGGCTTGACATTGGCCTGCTCCAGGGCGGCGAGCGCGGCGCGTGCCGCCATGTCGCTGGTCTGTTCGTCTTTCGCCGCAACACGGCGCTCTTTGATACCGGTGCGCGTCGTGATCCACTCATCGGTTGTGTCGACGATTTTCGACATGTCGTCGTTCGTCAGCCGGCGTTCTGGCACGTAGCTGCCCGTCCCGACGATCGAAACCGTACGCCGCGGTTTAGCGGATCGCAGGTTCGAGCGGGGCTGTCGTTTCATGGAAGCGGCGAATCTCCTCGACGATATGCGGGTTCACCTGCTGTTCAATCGACTCAGCCGCGACGCGCACAGCGTTTTTGACCGCGAGCGGAGTGCTCGCGCCATGCGCGATGATGCAAATCCCGTTGACCCCGAGTAACGGACTGCCGCCGTAGTACTCGTAGTTCGTTCTGTCGGCGATTTGTTTGAAGGCGGGTTTGACGACCAGCGCTCCCAATTTGCGAATGGGGGTGCGCGTCAGCTCGTGCTTCAGCCAGCGGAAGATCGCGACCGCAATCGACTCGGAAGTCTTGAGAATGACGTTTCCGACGAATCCGTCGCAGACTACGACCTCGACCGGATCTTCGAAAAGATGGCGCCCTTCGATGTTGCCGACGAAGTTCAGGTTGGTCTTCTTCAGCATTTTGAACACTTCTTTGGTCAGGTCTGTGCCTTTGACGTCTTCTTCGCCGAGCGAGATCAGACCGACGCTCGGATTTGGATAGCCGAGCACGTGACGGGAATAGACCGAGCCCATAATGGCGTAGCCGAGCAGATGCTCCGGGCGGGCGTCGATGTTTGCGCCAGCATCGATGAGCACGAAAACGTTCGTTTCGGTTGGAAGAACTGCGGCGATACCGGGCCGGTCGATTCCGGGCAGGGTGCGAAGTTTGATTGCGCAAGCGGCTACGGCTGCGCCCGTGTGCCCGGCGCTTACGACCGCGTCAGCCTGATTGTGTTTAACCAGATCGACGGCGCGACTGATCGAGGAATCTTTTTTGCGCCGTACTGCCTCGACCGCCCGGTCGCTCATCGAGACCACTTCGGTTGTATGGACAATCTCGACCCGGCTGTCGCTGCAGTTCTGTTTCTTTAGCTCGGATTCGATCTGCTGCGAGTCGCCGACAAGGAACAGCTTGTCGATCTGGGAATATTCGCGCAGCGCCATGGCTGCGCCCGGAATCGTATTCGGTGGGCCGAAGTCCCCCCCCATCGCATCGAGCGCGATCTTCATGGGAGCGGCGATCTTGCGGAGTCAATCCGGCGAATGCAAAGGCAAAAATCGGATCTCATGCCGGAGACATCCCCGGAACGCTGTTGCCGAAGCCCTGCCAGGCGACGCGGGAATGTTCGACCACGCGTCGGGTCGACACGTCCAAAGGTCAGGCGTTGATGCTCAATACCTGCCGGCCTTTGTAGTAGCCGCAGGAAGAGCAGGCAGTGTGCGACGCAACGGTGCTGCCGCATTGTGGGCATTTGTTCAAAGGCGACGCATGCCAGCGGTTGGCAGCCCGGCGCGTTCGCAGCCGCATCTTCGAGGTTTTGCGTTTTGGAACTCCCATGGCAGGCGGTTACGAGAGCATGATTCTGCTGAAAAACAACCCGGCGGCACAGTGACTGGCGAAAACGTCTACGACCGTGGGATAGCGTCGCGCTGTGAGATTGCAATCGTGCCCGCCTTTCAGCCTTTTTTCAGCTTCAGCTTGTCGAGTGCGCTCCAGTCGGCCTCGCGTTTAAGTTGAGCACGCACAGCCTCGTCCGCGCTGCTGTCGGGATTCGGGGCAGCTTTGCAGATCCGGCCCCCTTCGCGGTCGCAGTGCGGATAGGGCGACAGATTCAGAACCAGGTCTTCGCGCATGAACGGCGTGAGATCCACGGTCTCGGGTCCGCTCAAATCCGTATGCACGGCGAACGCCGGCACCTCGATAGCGGTCTGGAACGACTCAAGACACGTGACACAGCGAAGAGTGACTGGCTGGTGCAGGCTGCCGTTCGCCCAGAGCGCGCCGTCGGTTATTCCGACATCGAGTGAGTAGCGCAGCGGGCCGGCGCAGAGAACGTCCGGCGCTCCAAGGTCCGCGATCGGGCAGTCGGTTTCGCCCTCCAAATGCTGCCCGCCAGCGGGAATTTGTCGCAAATGCAGCTTCACGCGCGCATCCTCCGTTCTCTCATCCTTTCAGCCGGCGGCGGAGTGCTACCGCGACCTGCGGCGGCACAAAATTTCCGACAGCGCCACCGAGTCGCGCGATCTCCTTCACGATTCGCGAGCTCAGGTAGGTGTATTCCTCCTTCGGCATCAGGAAAATCGTCTCTACGGTGGCTTCCAGTTTTCTGTTCATAAGCGCCATCTGAAATTCGAACTCGAAATCGGAGACGGCCCGCAAACCGCGCACCACTGCCGTGGCCTTGTGTTCCACCGCGAATTCGACCAGGAGACCCGGCATGGGTTCGATTTGGACGTGATCGAGCCTGCCGATCGTGCTGCGGAGCAGATCAAGACGTTCATCGAGGGAGAAAAGGGGTTGCTTCTGCTCGTTGTAAGCGACCGCGACGATGACTTCGTCGAACAATTTACGCGCTCGTTCGATCACATCCAGATGGCCGTTCGTGACCGGGTCGAAGCTGCCGGGATAAATCGCGCGTCGCATGTGGCAGCAACGTTCAACAGCCTGCCCTGAGCGCAAGCCGAATGGGTCCAGGCGCCTTTGCAACGCAATGGCGCCGCCGCTCACGGAGAAAGACTTCGCCAGCACGTGCGAACATCCAGTTGCAGAGGCCGCCACGTTCGTGTGATTCGAAGTTGGACGTTCGACCTGGAGCGTTGGACGTTCGCTTCCCTGATGACGGTGCCGCTTTACAACAAGATTGGCGTGGCGAGCACGTTTTCACCGCGCTTTCTGCAGGTCCTGGCAGAAGCGAAGCGGATTGGCTGCCGCGTCGGCGGCCAGCTCAATTTGATTTACGTTGGCGAGGAAACGGAAGAGACACGGGAGAAATTCAATGACGCGATGGAACGGCTGGCGCTCCCAGGCAATTCCGCGGTCCACTACACGAACGGTGATCCGGCGGCCGCCATCCTCGACGTCTGTGCCGCGCGCGAGATCGATCTGGTTATCGCCGGAGCGCTGGAAAAGGAAGTCATCCTGCGGCCGTTTCTCGGTAATGTCGCGCGGCGACTGGTGCGGGAGGCTCGCTGCTCGGTCATTCTGTTTCCCAAACCTGACGACGAACCTGCGCCGTTCCGGCGCATCGTCTTCATGGCCGAACATTCCGAGCACGGTCAGCGCGCCTTTGCCCGCACGTTGCAACTCGCCGCCGCGGAGAACTGCGAGCGCCTGTTTGTCGTGCGCGTTTACACCAGCTTCGATCGGGCACGCGCCGCCCTGCGCGAGCAAAGTGAAGAGCCGACCGCCGCTCGCACCCTCGAGGAAGAAGAGCACGCGCTCGAACAATTCATCGACGCTGCCGCTCCGAACGATGTGCCGATCGAAGCGCGCTGTATTCGCGGCAATACCGGCTATGCGGCGCTCGACTTCGTGCAATCGATGGAAGCGGATCTGCTCGTAGTTCCGGTGGATCCGGCGCTTCCGCCGGGCGAATTGCCGGCGAACGTAGTGTGGGTGACGGAAACAATTCCGTGCAATCTCTGGGTCGTGCGATAACGCACGTGTGGATTCGTCGACTCCGACCTTCGAGTTTCTCGGCCCTGCCCACCTGACAGCAATCATGGCCACGGCCGTGGTGCCGTTTGCGTTGTCGCCACTGGGGCGAAGATCAGCGCGCGTTGATGGCGCGATCCGCATCACGCTGGCTGTGATTCTCACCCTGAACTTTATCGGCTATGGGGTGCGCGCCTCTCTCTCCGGGGCGGTGCAATGGCAGCAGACCCTGCCGTTTCAACTCTGCGATTGGACGATGATCCTCGTTATTGCCGCGTTGCTCTACATCGGACGGCCTAGCTCAGCGTCGCCGGACGGTCCGGACAGAACGGTGCGCGGGCACCGGCTCGTGGAAGTGGCTTATTTCTGGGGAATTGGCGGCTCACTCCAGGCGGTGATCACGCCGAACCTGAGCTTTGGCTATCCTGATTACCGGTTTTTCACCTTCTTCATCGACCATTGTGGGATCGTGATTGCCATCTGCTACCTGATGCTTACAAGGCGAGTGCGGCCCTATCCCATGTCGATCTGGCGAACCTGGATGTGGTCCATGGTCTACCTTGCCATCACGCTCGTGATCGACCAGCTGACTGGAGTGAACTATGGCTTCCTGCTCCATAAACCGGAGGCATTCTCGATTCTAAGTTACTTGTCTGACAGCCGCGCCGTTTACATTCTTCAGCTCAACCTTCTCGCGCTCATGTTTTTTGCCGTCCTTTACGCACCGTTCGCGATCCACGATTGCATCCGAAGCCGTCGCGGTCGGCTGATATGAAAAAAAGCCCTCTCCGCGTCGGAAACGTCGCCGTCGGCGGCGGCGAGCTGGCCTTCATCCTTGGACCTTGTGTCATCGAGTCGGAGAAGTTTGTCTGGCGAATGGCGCGTAAAATCGCGGAAATCTGCGGAGCTGAGCGCGTGCCGTTCATTTTCAAGGCCTCCTACGACAAGGCCAATCGGACATCTGTCCGTTCGTTTCGCGGCGTCGGGGCACGTGAGGGCTGCGAAATCCTGGCCGCGATTGGTCGCGAGCTGAAAGCGCCAGTCACGACGGACGTGCACTCAGCAGAGGAAGCAGAGTTCGCCGCCGAGTTCATCGACCTCCTGCAAATTCCCGCTTTCCTCTGCCGGCAAACCGATCTGCTGCGCGCCGCGGCGCAGAGCGGCCGCGCCGTCAACGTCAAGAAAGGCCAGTTTCTCGCGCCCTGGGACGTGCGAAATATCGGCGAAAAATTGACGGCTTTTGGTTGCAAGCAGTTCATGTTTACGGAGCGAGGCACCACGTTTGGCTATAACAATCTGGTGGCTGATATGCGCTCGCTTTATTGGATGCGTGAGGCCGGCTACCGCGTGATTTTTGACGCCACCCACTCTGTTCAGCGGCCGGGCGGGGCGGGCGATGCTACCTCCGGCGATGGCGTGCTCGCGCCGGTCCTCGCGCGGGCGGCGGTTGCCGCGGGGTGCGACGGCGTTTTCATGGAGGTGCACGAAAACCCCGCGCGCGCGCTGTCGGATGGCCCGAATCAGGTGCGGCTAAAGCAGTTGCCGAGGCACCTTCGCATGTTAAAGACAATCCATGCTGCCGTCTCGTGACGGCCGCTCCACCTGTCGGAGCGCGCCGTTTGTTATTCTTATCCTGCTTCTCTGCGCGTCTGCGGCGTTTGCCGCAGACAAGATCCGGCGTAACGCAAAGGCGAAGCCCTCAGCAAGTCCCAACGATTTGACCAGCATTCCGCTGCCGGTCGGCCACGAAGCAAAAGGGCTGGTCCTGCCGAATTACGATGCCGACGGCCGCCTCGTTGGTCGGCTCGAAGCTCAAGCGGCGAAGCGAACGGATCAGGAACACATCCTTTTTTCCGGACTCAAGCTGACCACCTTTACCGAGGCTAACCAGACCGATTTGTTGATCGAGATGAGCGAGTCGATCTTTAATCTGAAAACCCGCGTCGTCACCTCTGGGCATCGCACGACCATTGAGCGTGCCGACTTCAACATCGTCGGTGATTCGCTCGAGTTCGATACCAACTCGCGCCAGGGCAAGCTGGTGGGGCACGTAAAAATGGTTATCACCGGTAAGGAAAACCTCGGCCCGAAGGCCGATTCAGCGGATGAGTAGGGCAGCCGTGTGCGCACTAGTTTTCTTCGGAATGGGTGCTGCTCTCGCTCGCGCCCAGGGATCCGCGCCTGCTTCCCTGGGCGATCGGAAAACACCGGCCGCGGAATCGCCCGCACCGGCGGTGGCTCCGCCAAAGTCGGCTGCGCCTGCGCCGGCGAAATCGCCGAAGAAAGAGAAAAGCGACGCGAATAAGCAGCCCGGGTTGCTTGGCAGCATGGATCAACCGAAGGGGCCGATCACGACCGAAATCTATTCTGATCAGGCGTCGTTCGATTCGGCCAAATACATTGGCGTCTTCACCGGCCATGTAATCGTGAACGATCCGCGGTTCAACGTTCAGTCCGACAAGCTGACGGTGTTTCTCCACAAGGGCGGCGACAACGGTGAAGAGGAAGGGCTGGAAAAGGCGATTGCGGAGGGCAACGTTGGCGTTGTGCGCGATCGTGCGGATCCCAAAGGCGGTCCCCCGCAACGTGCGATTGGCCGCGCCGACAAAGCCGTTTACACGACGAAGAATGGGGTGGTTGAGCTAACCGGGACACCGCGCGTCCAGCAAGGCATGAACAGTCACATCGCGACCAGCGCTGACACGGTCATGCTGCTAAACCAGGCCGGAGAATTACAGACCCGAGGACCGAGCCGGACGGAAATCCGGCAGGAGCCCAAGCTTTCGCCGTCGCCCTCGGGTTCGCCCGCGGCGGCCGCGTCGCCATCGGCTTCTACTTCGGCCTCGCCGCCGGCCAAACCATCTCCGACCCGATGACGAGCGGAACAACAACGGCACCAGCGCCGGCGACGACTTCCGCGGCGCGGGCGAGAGAAGACTACGTTCTCACGACAGAACAGCTCGTGAAGATCTATGGCGGGCGAGCTGTCGTGAACGGCGTCGATATCAGGGTCAGGAGCGGCGAAATTGTTGGTCTCCTCGGACCGAATGGCGCCGGCAAGACCACCACCTTCTATATGATTGTCGGCCTGGTTCGGCCGAACAGTGGCCGCGTGATTTTCGACGGCAGGGACGTGACTAACTATCCGATGTACAAGCGCGCCCGGCGCGGGATGGGTTATCTGCCGCAGGAGGAATCCATTTTCCGCAAGCTGACCGTAGAGCAAAACATTATGGCGATCCTCGAGACGCTGCCGCTGAGCAAGCAGCAGCGGCGTCATCGTTGCGATGAATTGCTGCATCAGTTTGGGATCGAGCGAATCGCGAAAAACCACGCGCTCACCTTGAGCGGCGGTGAGAAGCGCAGGCTGACGATCGCGCGGTCGCTCGTTACCAGTCCGAGTCTGCTCATGCTGGACGAACCGTTCAGCGGGGTGGATCCGATCGCAGTTTACGACGTGCAGCAGATTGTCGTGAACCTGCGCAAATCAGGCCTCGCCATCCTCATCACCGATCACAACGTGCGCGAGACGCTTTCCATCGTCGACCGCGCCTATCTCATTTTCGAGGGGCGGGTCGAGAGTGAGGGAACGAAAGACTTCCTCATTAACGACCCGATCAGCCGCCAGCTTTATCTCGGCGAACGCTTTCAGATGTGAATTGCAGTTGTAGTCTCCGCTCTCATCGGCGCATGATTCAGCGCTGGATTGTTTCCGCGGAGACGGCGGACGCTGCAGCGATTGCAATGGCGAGGTGATTTCCAACAACGCTCATCCTCACGTCAAGGTCCAGGGCCGGCACATTGCCATTACCCCGGCGATCAGTGATTACGTCACCCGTAAGATCGAGAGTCTGCACCTCGATTATCCAAAGATCATCGAAGCACATGTAATCCTTGAGGTAGAGGCAAAGTACCGCCACTCCGCCGAGGTCGTGCTGGTTTGCTCCAACCACATTACCATCGAAGCGTGCGAGGAAACCGAGGACATGTACGCGGCGATCGACGCCGTGGTCGACAAGGTCGCGCGTCAGATGCGCAAGTACAAGACGCGCCTGATGAGGAAACACCGCCCGCGCAAGGATATCGTGCAGCACCTCGAGGAGCTGGTGCTTCAGCCTGAGCCGGTCGAGCTGCCCGACGACGAGGACGGCCATCACCATCCGGTCGTCCGGACCGAGCGCTACGCCGTGAAGCCGATGTTTGTCGATGAAGCCGTCCTGCAATTGGAAATGTCGCATCGCCAGTTCCTCGTCTTTCTTAATCCGCGCAGCTCGCGCGTGAACGTCCTCTATCGGCGAAAAGGTGGCGATTTCGGGCTGATCGAGCCGAGCTAATGAGCGACCGATCGGGAGGGCAGGCGATCGTGGCTGGCGGCGATCAACGCAAGAACGTGCCCGTCGTGACGGTGGAGAGTTTCTACCGTCTGCACGCCAACAAGCTGCAGATGAAGCTGGACGGCAGCCAGGTCGGGTTCGATCGCAAGATTCGCGAGCCAACCATCAATCGCCCCGGCCTCGCTCTCTCGGGTTTCTACCAATACTTTGCTGAGAAGCGCGTGCAGGTACTCGGCGCGGCGGAGCAATCGTACCTCGCCAGCCTGTCACCGCGGGTGCGGACGCAGCGTTTCCGCGAATTGTGCGCGCGAAAGATTCCCTGCCTCGTCACCTCGCGCGCCGCGCACCTGCCTTCTGATCTGCTCGCTGTCGCGGAAGAGGAGGGCATTGCTGTTTTTCGGACGCCGATGGTGACAATGCGCTTCATCAACGCCGCCACGATCGCGATGGAAGAGGATTTCGCGCCGAGCGTGACGGAGTTCGGCAGCATGGTCGATGTGCTCGGTATTGGTGTCCTGATCCGCGGGGCGAGCGGCATCGGTAAAAGCGAATGCGTCCTTGGCCTCATTGAACGCGGCTACAGCCTCGTCGCGGACGACGTGACGCGGATCAAGTCATTCGAAGGCCGCGAACTGATGGCTACGGCGCCGGAATTGACCCGTTACCACATGGAAGTGCGCGGGATTGGCATCATCAACGTGGCGTCGATTTTCGGCATTGGCAGCTTCCGAATGGAAAAGCGGCTCGACCTCGTCGTGACGCTGCAGGATTGGAACGACCTTGAGGAAGTCGATCGCGTCGGGATCGACCAGCAATTCTACGAGATTCTAAAGCTACAGGTGCCGCACGTTACAATTCCGGTGCGGCCCGGGCGCGACGTCGCGCGGATGGTCGAGGTTGCGGCGCTCGACCAGAAGTTGAAGAGTCTGGGACGTAACAGTGCGCTCGAATTCAACGACAACCTGCTCAACGCGATGGGGACGAAGAAAAACTGATGGGACTTCTCAATCGCCGGTCCTCGGCCGGCTCGGGACAAAAGGCTGAGAAAGAAATCACGATTGTAAACCGCCTCGGGCTGCACGCCCGGCCGGCGGCGATGTTCGTGCGGGTGGCGAGTCGCCATCCGGCGGAGGTTTGGGTCGAAAAAGAGGGGGAGTGCGTCAACGGCAAGAGCATCATGGGCCTGATGATGCTGGCCGCGGGACAAGGTTCAAAATTGCTCATCCGCTGCGAAGGTCCCGAGGCGGACCGCGCCCTGCGCGAGCTGCAGGAACTGATCGCCTCCAAGTTCGATGAGGACTGACCTTCTGTCGGTCCAAACGACCTGACAGACCTGGGCGCAACTTCATCGTGAACCGGGGCGTTCGCCCGCCGTTTCTCGAAATGACAGTTGGTTGACAGAGGCGTTACTCTCGCTGCCGAATGAGCGGCGACGAGGAAACGCAGGAACAACGGTTTCAAGGGATCGCCGTCTCTCCGGGGATTGCCCGCGCTGTCGTTCACGTCGTCCGAGATGATCTCGACGACGTCGCCCGATACAAAATCCCGTCGACCGATATTCCGAATGAGATCGGCCGCTTCGAGGCCGCGCTCATCCAGACCCGCGCCCAAATTCTCGAGATGCAGCAGAAAATCGCCGAGGCGATCGGGGCGAAGGACGCCGGCATTTTCGACGCGCACCTCCTCGTGGTCGAGGACCGCACCCTGATCGATGAAGTGCTGCGTAAGCTCGAGACCGATCGGTGCAACGTCGAATGGGCTTTTCAGGAAGTCGCAACCCAGTACGCCGACACCTTGAGCAAGATCGACGACCCTTACCTGCGCGAACGCGCGCTCGATATTCAGGACGTGACTCGGCGCGTCGTGCGAAATTTGCAGGGCAAGGCGCCGAAAGCGTTCCTCGGCCTCAGCGATCCGCACATTCTGATCGCGCACAACCTCGCGCCTTCCGACACGGCGACGATGAACCGCCAGTTGGTGCTCGGCCTCGCGACGGATCTCGGCAGCCGCACCTCGCACACCGCGATCATGGCGCGGTCCCTCAACATTCCCGCCGTCGTCGGCCTGCACGATATCACGGAAACCCTCGAGACCGGCCAGGAGGTGCTAATCGACGGGCACAACGGTTTGCTCATCGTCGCTCCGACGCCGGAGACATTGCGGCATTACGGCGAGCTTGAACATCGTCAGGGGCAGGTGACCGAGCAGCTCACCGGCCTGCGCGAAACGACTTCCACCACAGCTGACGGCCGTCACATCGTCCTTTCCGCGAACATCGAATTGCCGCAGGACGTCGATTCGGTTGCGCGCAACGGCGCGGAAGGCATCGGCCTTTATCGGACCGAGTTTCTCTACCTCAACCGCTCGACTCTCCCAACCGAAGAAGAGCAGTACGAGACCTACAAACGAGTCGCGGAAACCGTAGCGCCGCATCCGCTCATCATTCGTACCTTCGATCTGGGCGGAGACAAGATCGCCGGGACAATCGACTCAGGCGACGAGTTGAACCCGTTCATGGGGCGCCGTGCGATCCGTTTCTGCCTCGAGCACCCCGAAATTTTCAAGCCGCAGCTTCGGGCCATTCTCCGCGCCGCGGGTGTCGGCAACGTCAAAATCATGTTTCCAATGATCTCCGGACTGCATGAGCTGCGTTGCGCAATCGCCATACTCGAGGAATGCAAAGCCGAGCTCCAGCGCGAGGATGGCTCATTCGCCGCCGACCCCGATGTCGGGGCGATGATTGAAATCCCGAGCGCGGCGCTCTCTGCCGATAGTCTCGTGCGGGAAGTGGATTTCTTCAGCATCGGCACGAACGATCTGATCCAATACACGATGGCAGTCGACCGCGTGAACGAGCGTATCGCTCATCTTTATGAGCCGACGCATCCGGCTGTCTTGCGTCTGCTAAAATTTGTGGCGGATGCGGCGCACAAACATCACATCTGGGTCGGGGTTTGTGGTGAAATGGCGGGCGATCTCGCTCTGGTCCCGCTGCTTCTTGGCCTCGGCGTTGATGAGCTGAGCGTGACCGCGACGCTGGTGCCGCGCGTCAAGCGCGCGGTCCAGACGTTAACTCTTCCTGAATGCCGGCAGCTCGCCGACGAGGTTTTGCAAATGGAATTGCCCGCCATGATTCTCGAGCGCTGCATGCAACTCGCGCATGCCCATTATCCCGAGCTCTTCGGCTGAAATTCCGCAGGGGGAGCTGTCAGCTTCCCATTTGCTTCGCTCGGCTACTCTTCTTCGGCCGACTCGGATTCCGTCTCCGGATCGGGCTTGAGACCTTCCTCCTCCATTTTGCGGAGGACGTCACTCATGTCGTCGACTTCATCCCAGACATCCTGGCTGACGTAGATTGGCGCCTTCTGCTGCGTGGCGATGGCAATGCAATCGCTGGGCCGGCCATCGAGCTCGATGATCTTCTTCTGCTGCAGTTCGTTTTCAGCGGCAATAATCATCCGGGCGTAGTAGGTCGCGTTCTTCAGGTCGTTGATGATCACGCGTTCCACTTTCGCGCCCAGCGCAGTCATCAAATGACCCATCAGGTCGTGAGTAAGCGGGCGTTCTTTCGTGACTTCGCGCATGAACATGGTGATCGCGCTACCCACCGTCTGGTCGACGTAGATGATGAACACCTTGTCGCCGTTGCCGAGGAAGACGGCGCATCCGCCGCTGGTCGGCAGAACCGCGCGCACCTGCACCTCGATGACGGTTTTGTTCACGCGCCGAACGGTACCAGCCGCCCCGTAAAAGACAAGCTGACGCGCGCGTGACAGACGGCGGCGCGCAGTTTTTCCAGACCGCGCTTGCATGTTCGCTCTGATATTTGAATATGCGTCCTCCACACGTGGCCACGCTCGAGAAAAGCAGAGTGGAATGGGACGTCGACAGCGCGATTTCCACTTACAATGTCGACGGCTGGGGCGCGGGATATTTCAGTATCAACGCCGCCGGTAACGCCGAAGTGCGTCCGCTCCAGGAACACGGTGGCGCGATCGACATTCTCGATGTGGTGAACGAAGCGCGCTCCCGCGGCCTCGCTTTTCCGCTCGTCATTCGCTTCCAGGATTTGCTGCGTCACCGGGTCGAATCCGTCAATCGCGCCTTCGAAGCGGCGATTACCGAATTCGGCTACCGGAACAGCTACCGCGGCGTCTTTCCGATCAAGGTCAATCAGCTGCGGGAGGTGATCGAAGAGATCATCGATGCCGGCCAGCAGTTTCATTTCGGCCTCGAAGCGGGAAGCAAGCCGGAGCTCGTCGCGGCGATCGCGATGCACAAGGATCCGGAGAGCCTGATCGTTTGTAACGGTTACAAGGACACTTCCTTTGTCCGGATCGCGCTGCTCGGCCGCAAGCTGGGCAAGCCTGTCGTCCTGGTCATCGAAAAGATCGAGGAGTTAGAGCAGATCATTCGCGTCTCGGAGCAGGTCGGCGTTCGGCCGCAGGTCGGCATCCGCGTTCGGCTCTTTAATAAGGGGGCCGGCAAATGGGCGCCAAGCGGCGGGGAGAACGCGAAGTTCGGCCTGGATACCGCCAGCCTGGTCGCAGCGAGTGAAATGCTGAAGAGCGCGGGGATGGAGGATTGCCTGAAGCTGGTCCACTTCCATGTCGGATCTCAGGTGCCGGATATCGCAACGATCAAGCGTGCCGTCCGCGAGGCCGCGCGTTATTACGCGAAGCTTTGTCATCTCGGGCACGAGCTCGGCTATCTCGACGTCGGCGGCGGTCTCGGTGTCGACTACGACGGCTCGCGGAGCGACTTCGACAGCTCGACCAATTATTCACTGCAGGAATACGCAAACGACGTTGTCTGGAACATCGCCGACGTCTGCGATTCCGAAGGCGTGCCGCATCCCGCCATTGTGAGCGAAGGCGGCCGCGCCATCGTGGCGCACCATTCCGTTCTCGTCATGGAGGCGTTCAGCTCGATTGAGAAAACGAGCCCGAAAGTGAAGGTCGACGCGCGAGAGACGGATCACAAACTCGTGCGCGACATTCTGGATGTGAAACAGCGGCTCCGGCGGGGCAACCGGCTGGAGAGCCTGCACGACATTCAGCAGATCAAGGAAGAGTCGCAGCAGACGTTCGATCTCGGGCTCCTTGATCTGGAATCGAAGGCGAAGGTCGAAACTGTTTACTGGCAGCTGGCGCAGCAGATCGTCAGCATGCACCGCGGCCTGCGCTACGTACCCGACGAGGTGAAGCAGCTCGAGACTTCGCTGGGCGACCAGTACATCTGCAACTTCTCGGTCTTTCAGTCGCTCCTCGACCATTGGGCACTCGGTCAGCTCTTTCCGATCATGCCAATCCACCGCCTGCTCACACCGCCGGACCGGAATGGCATGATCGTCGACATCACCTGCGACTCGGATGGAAAGGTTTCGAAGTTCATCGACCTGCAGGATGTGCGCGACACGTTGCCGCTCCATCGGATCTCGCCCGGCGAGATGTACTACCTCGGCGTCTTCATGGTCGGTGCTTACCAGGACATCATGGGCGATCTGCACAACCTGTTCGGTCGCGTCACTGAGGTGCACATCTTTCTCGATCCTGACGAAGAACTCGGCTGGTACATCGAGGAAGTGATCGAAGGCAGCACGGTCGGCGAGGTTCTCTCGATGACGCAATGGGACAAAGTCGAGCTGATGCGGCTGGTGAAAGTGCAGGTCGACAGCGCGATCAAGAGCGACCGGATGAAGCCGAACGATGCGATGAAGCTGCTCTCTGACTACGAGCGCGAGTTGCAGGGCTACACGTATCTTTCTCTTGAAGCCGTTCCACCGCTCGGGCGAAACGGGGCGACGCAGGAACAGAAGCTTTTCTGAACTTCGAGATCGCGGCCGGTATTCGCTCAGACGTGAAATCGGGAGGCGTCACTTTCACCGACTGCTCGCCCGTTTCTTGAACGACTAATTTGCTCAACTCCGCGGCGTCGCCACGTTGACGCATGACAGTTAAAGAGGCGCTGCAGAGCGAACAGCCGACTGAGGATGTCGTCCTGGAAGGCTGGGTACGCACACGGCGCGACTCGAAGACATTTTCGTTTATCGAGCTCAACGATGGCTCTTCGCTGCGCAACCTACAGGTCATCGCCCAGGACTCGTTGCCGAATTATTCGGAAGTGCAGCGCCTCCAGACCGGCGCCTCCGTCCGCGTGCGCGGCAGGCTCGTCGAGTCCCAGGGTAAAGGCCAGAAATGGGAGGTCACCGCCAGTCAGCTGGAGGTCGTTGGTTCGTCGGACGACAGTTATCCGCTTCAGAAAAAGGGACACACGCCTGAGTTCCTGCGCGAAATCGCGCATCTACGGCCGCGCTCCAATCTCTTCGGCTCGGTCTTCCGCGTCCGCAGCCGGCTGGCCTACGCAATCCACACGTTCTTCCAGGAGCGCGGGTTCTTCTATCTTTCCACGCCGATCATTACGGGCAGCGATTGCGAAGGCGCGGGCGAGCTCTTTCGCGTGACCGCAATCGATCCGGCCAATCCGCCGCGCCGCGACGACGGCAGCATCGATTACGGAAAGGATTTCTTTGCCCGTTGTACGTACCTGACCGTTAGCGGCCAACTCGAGGCGGAAGCGTTCGCCTGCGCGCTATCCAAGGTCTACACCTTCGGGCCGACGTTTCGTGCCGAGAATTCCAATACCTCACGGCACGCGAACGAGTTCTGGATGATCGAGCCGGAAATGGCCTTCTGCGATCTGCAATGCAACATCGACCTCGCTGAGGAAATCGTGAAATACCTCGTGCGCGACGTGCGCGAGCATTGTCCCGACGAGATCGAGCTATTCGCCAAATTCGTCGACAAGGAGTTGCTTCCGCGCCTCGATTTCGTCCTGGAGCGGCCGTTCCAGCGCATCACCTATACGGATGCCGTCGAACTCTTGTCGAAAAGCAGTGAGAAATTCGAATTTCCGGTCGCCTACGGTGCGAACCTGCAGTCAGAGCACGAACGGTGGCTGACGGAGAAGCATTTCAAATCACCGGTTACAGTTTTCAATTACCCGAAAGAGATAAAGCCGTTCTACATGCGGCTGAACGACGATGGCAAGACCGTCACCGCGATGGACGTGCTCGTCCCGGGCATTGGCGAAATCGTCGGTGGCAGCCAGCGCGAAGAACGTCTGGACGTGCTTGAGGAAAGCATGCGGCGACACAAGATGGATCCCGCCGATTACAAGTGGTACCTCGACCTGCGCCGCTACGGCACAGTGCCGCATAGCGGCTTTGGCCTCGGCTTCGAGCGCATGCTGATGTTCGTCACCGGCGTGCCGAACATCCGCGACGTGATTCCCTTTGCCCGCACTCCCGGGAGCGCTGAGTTTTAGGACGAGATCCTTCGACTTCGCTTCGCTCCGCTCAGGATGACAACAGCCGAGCTGTTGTCACTTCTTGGTCTGGCCGGGCCGGTAGTCTTCTTCGGCCGCCTGGAAGGCGCGCTCGAGGCCGACCATGTCTTCGCCGGGACGCAGATTATCGAAGGCTTCGGATTCGCGGCGAAGTTCTTCCTCGGAATAGTTCGCGGCTTTGATCGACAAACCAATGCGTCGCTCGAGCTTGTCGACTTTGATCACGCGCGCCTCGACCTCCTGGCCCACCTTCAGCACGTCTTTGACCTTGGCGACGTGATCTTCGCTTAGCTGCGAAATGTGGACGAGACCGTCAATGTCATCCTGCAACTGCACGAAGGCGCCGAAGCTCGCGAGCTTTGTCACTTTGCCCTTCACGAGGTCACCGATCTTGTATTTCTGATCGATGTTCTTCCACGGGTCCTCGGTCAGCTGTTTCATGCCGAGGCTGATGCGCTGATTGGTCTTATCGATGTCAATGACCTGCGCTTCGACTTCGTCACCTTTCTTAAATACCTCGCTCGGATGATTGATCTTGCGCGTCCAGCTTAGGTCTGAGACGTGGATCATTCCGTCGATCCCATCCTCCAGCTCCACGAAGGCGCCATAGGCGGTCATGTTGCGAATCGTTCCCTTGACCGTGCTGCCGATCGTGAACTTCTTCTCGATCTCGTCCCACGGATTGGCTTCGAGCTGGCGCAGGCCTAACGAAATCTTCTGCTCTTCCTTGTTCACCCCGAGCACGACCGCTTCGACTTCCTGCCCCTGCGTCAACACATCGGAAGGGCGCATGATGCGCTTCGTCCAGGACAACTCGGAGACGTGAATCAGGCCTTCGACACCTTCCTCGAGCTCCACGAAAGCGCCGTAAGGAACGAGATTCGTGATCTTGCCTTTCACGCGCTGGCCAGCCGGGAAGCGTTCTTCGATCTGGTCCCACGGATTCTTCTGCGTCTGCTTTAAGCCTAACGAAACGCGCTCTTTCTCTTTATTAATGTCCAGCACGACCACTTCGAGTGTCTGGCCGACCTTTAGCAACTCGCTCGGATGGCCGAGCCGGCCCCAGGTCATGTCAGTGATGTGGAGAAGACCATCCATGCCATCGAGATCGATAAAGGCGCCGAAATCGGTCAGGTTCTTGACGTACCCCTTGACCATGTCGCCGACCTTCACGCTCTCGAGGAATTTCTGTCGTTTCTCGCTCCGCTCCTGTTCGATCAATTCGCGCCGGCTGAGCACCACATTGCGGCGGTCGTCGTTGATTTTGACGATCTTGAAATCGTAGGTGTTGCCGACGAACTGCTGGAGATCTTTCGGCGGGATAATGTCGATCTGAGAGGCGGGGAGAAATGCTTCCACGCCGATGTTCACCATCAAGCCGCCCTTAACGACCGACTTGACCTTGCCCTTGATCAATCCGTCGCCGCTGTAGACCTGCGCGATCTTGTTCCAATTCTGCCGATAAGCGGCTTTCTCTTTTGAGAGAACGACCATGCCTTCGTCGTTTTCGAGCCGCTCGAGCAGTACCTCGACCTCGTCGCCCACCTCGAGCGCGTCGATGTCTTCAAATTCCTGTGCCGGAATTACGCCTTCTGATTTGTAGCCAATGTCCACCAGCACTTCGCGTGGACGGATTTCCAGCACACGGCCCTTTACGATTGAGCCTTCCTTGAAGTCGCGGTACGACTTCGCGAGTAATTCCTGCATCTGTGGCATGTCGATAGCCTTCCTGGGGTGGCCGGGTTGGTTGATTGGCCAATTTGCTGTCAGCGCGACGAACTGCCGTCGGGCTGGCCCACAGAAAGGGGACGCATACTAGCGCGTTCCCGGGAGAGGTCAACCGGGAGAAGAAGCGGTAGACGCCGAAGGCCCACCGCTCAATTCAGAGGGCACATTGAGCGTTGGACGTTGAGCGTTGAACCCATTCGGCTTGCGCTCAGGGCAGCCTGTTGGACGTTTGCTGCATGATGAAGTTGTTACTGGCCGCTTCGCTCTTCGTCGGCGCGAGCGCGTTTGCCGCCACGCCCATCGAGCAACAGGTCGCCGAGACGATCAAGACCCCCGGCCTGACAGTCGTTCACCTCTGGGCTCCCTGGTGCTCAAATTGTCAGGCCGAACTGAAGAGCGGCGGTTGGTTGCAGACAGTGAAAGAGAATCCGCAGGTGAAATTCCTCTTCGTTTCGGTCTGGAACAACGGCGACGACGGTCGCGCCATGCTCCAGAAGTTCCAACTCGCCGATCAGTCGAACGTGACCATCCTGGCTGATCCCGGACCGCGGACCGGCGAGAACAAGATCAAGCAGTTCAATGGACTGCCGCTTAGCTGGATTCCGACGACCTGGATCTACAAAGGCGGCGACCTGCGTTATGCGCTCAACTACGGGGAGGTTCGATTCGACGTGCTGAAGCAATTCCTCGCGGATAGCCTGTCGGAATGGTCCCACAAATGACTGCGGCGGCGCTGAGCCCGACCAAGGCGGAGGTGCCGTTCCGGCTGGCCGGCGGTGCGCAGCCGCTGATCCTGATTTCTGTCTCAGTCAATGGTCGTGGACCGTTCGATTTCATTCTCGATACCGGCGCGGGAACTACGCTTTTAACGCCGACTCTGGCCGAGCATCTCAAAGTCGCCATCACTGGGTCCAAACAGGGCCACACTGCCGGTGGCGCAGTCGATGTAAAGCTTGCCAGCGTCGATTCGATTACGATCGGCGATTTGAGCCGCGAGCGCATCGATGTTGCGATCGTTGATCTCTCGCAGCTTGAGGGCGCGGTCGGCGCGAAAATCGACGGCGATCTCGGTCATAACTTTTTCGGAACGCTGCGGCTGACCATTGATTACCGGCGCAATCTTCTTCGGCTGGACGATCCCAACCGCACCGAATATGTCGGCGCGCCGCCGCTCACCAACGTGCCGGCCCGCCTGGCGCATCCCGCGAAGCCGTTGATCCTGGTCGATACGCAGGTAAACGGCCGCGGTCCGTTCTGTTTCGCGATCGACACCGGAACGTCGACAACGGTGATTGCTGATGAACTGGCGTCCGAGTTGCAGTTGAAAACGACAGAGGCGGGCAACGCCACCACGGGAGGCGCCGCGCTCGCCGTCCGTGCGGCGCGGATCGAGAGTTTGCGTGTCGGTCATTCCCAAGTCGGCGAGTTGAACGTGATGGTCGGCGGATTTTTACCGATACTGAGCAGCATCGTCGGCACCAAACTCGACGGCGTTCTCGGCTATGATTTCCTGCGCAATTACAAAGTGGTGATCGACTATCCGAATTCTTCATTCAGCCTGTTCGCTCCATGATCGAGATCGGCCTCCATCCGACCACCGCTACAGGCGAGAAAGCGCCCGCAATTCTCTCGCTGATCGGCGACACGCCGCTGATCGAGGTGACGCGGATTGATACCGGCCCGTGTCAGTTGTTCCTGAAGCTGGAAAACCAGAACCCGACTGGCTCAATCAAGGATCGCGTCGCGCTCGCCATGATCGAAGCGGCGGAAGCCGATGGAAAACTGCAGCCCGGCGGCACGATTATCGAAGCGACCGCCGGCAACACGGGGCTAGGCCTGGCTTTGATCGCAGGCGCGAAAGGTTACCGCATCATCCTCGTCATTCCCGATAAGATGTCGCAGGAGAAAATCGCGCATGTGCGCGCGCTCGGCGCCGAAGTGCGGCTGACCCGGTCCGACGTGACGCGTGGCCATTCGGAGTATTACCAGGACCTCGCGGCGCGACTGACGCAGGAGATTCCCGGTGCGTTTTACGTCAACCAATTTGGCAATCCCGCGAATCCGCTCGCGCATGAGCGCGGCACCGGGCCGGAAATCTGGGAGCAAATGCATCACAAAGTCGATGCGGTCGTCTGCGGCGTTGGGTCTGGCGGCACGTTGACCGGTTTGTCGCGGTTCTTCGAACGGGTGAATCCGAACATCGAAATGGTGCTGGCCGATCCCGCGGGATCGATCCTCGTCGATTACGTGAAGACGGGGCAGATCGGGCAGGCCGGCAGTTGGGCGGTGGAAGGCATCGGCGAAGATTTCATTCCGGATATCGCAGATCTCTCGCTCGTCTCGAGCGCCTATTCGATCGACGACGCCGAGAGTTTTGCCGTCGCGCGCGAACTACTGCGGAGGGAAGGGGTCCTCGGCGGTTCATCGACAGGAACGCTCGTTGCGGGCGCGTTGCGTTATTGCCGCGAGCAAACCGATCGCAAGCGCGTCGTCACCTTCGTTGCCGATACTGGGAACAAATACCTGTCCAAGATGTTCAACGATTTCTGGATGGCGGAACACGGCTTCGCCAAGCGACCCGCGCACGGCGATCTCAGCGACCTGATTAGTCATCGCTACGAGGCTGGCGAAGTGATTTCCGTCGGCCCCGACGACACGCTGCTCACGGCGGTGAAGCGGATGCGTTCGGCCGATGTTTCGCAATTACCGGTCGTGGACCAGAGCGGCCGCGCCGTCGGTATCATCGACGAATCGGACGTGCTCGTAAAAGTGCATCGCGACCCAGCCCACTTTAACGAGGTTGTGCGCACGGCCATGACTGATCGTCTGGAAACAGTTTCGCCAAACGCGAGCATCGCGCAGTTGCTCGCCATTTTCGACCGTGGCCGCGTGGCCATCGTCATGGCAGGCGACAAGTTCCTCGGCCTCATCACGCGGAGCGACTTGATCTCGTATCTGCGGCGGAAAATGGAACAGTAGCCGCATTAGACAACCGGCAAGCTCATCTGCTGCTTGCCGTCTTCGTCGAACAATACCAGCCCGCCGCCGTTCTCGTCGCCCGGCTGTGCCTCCGGTGATCGGCAGAACGCGCCGCATTTTGACGGCCTAACCGGCGATTACGCTCAGCGATTCAGGAGTCGCGCCGGCGTTTACTAGAATAACCGAGCCCGGCTTATTCTATTGACGAATTGCTCGCATTTGACCGCAAACCGCGCTGCGGCGGGCTAATCACTGTGCACCGCTTTTCTATCGGAGGTCCGGGCCTATCTCAGCTGCAATCGCCCTGCTTGTGAAAGCTTTCGAATCCTCACCGCAAAACGAACCCTGCGCCGCTTTGCATTCGCGTCCATTCGCGTAATTCGCGGGCGACAGTTGCGCTGCCGTCGCGCGGCGCCTGATTGTGAGTAAATTCGTAGGGATGAGTGATAAGAAGCAGCAGTTCGCCACCCGGGCGATTCACGCGGGTCAATCTCCCGATCCTTCGACCGGCGCAATCATGACGCCCATCTACCAGACCTCGACCTATGTCCAGGAGAGCCCCGGCCGTCACAAAGGCTATGACTACTCGCGGTCGATCAATCCGACGCGGCTGGCCTACGAGCGTTGTGTGGCCGATCTGGAGAGCGGCACGCGGGGCTGGGCTTTTGCCTCTGGTCTCGCGGCGATGGCCACCGCTCTGGATACGCTCGACAGCGGATCTCACATCGTGGTGAGCGACGATCTTTACGGAGGAACGTTTCGTCTTTTCGAGCGGGTGCGACGCCGGAGCGCCAATCTCGATTTCACCTTCGTCGATCTAACTGACGCGCAGAATTTTGAGCGCTCGATCAAGCCAAACACGCGCATGGTTTGGGTGGAAACGCCAAGCAACCCGCTCCTGAAATTGATCGATTTGGCCGCGATCGCGCGCACCGCGAAAGCGCGCAATATCATCAGCATCTCCGACAACACGTTTGCCAGCCCATGGGCGCAGCGCCCGCTCGAGTTCGGGTTCGACATGGTGATCCATTCCGCGACGAAGTACCTCAACGGTCACTCCGACATGGTTGGCGGCGTTGCAGTCGTCGGTGTGAACAGCGAACTGGCTGACAAGATGCAGTTCCTGCAGAACGCCGTCGGTGCCATCGCAGGTCCGTTCGACAGCTTTCTCGCCATGCGCGGCTTGAAGACGCTCGCCTTGCGCATGGAGCGTCACAGCGAAAACGCGCTCGAGATTGCACGCTGGATCTCGAAGCAGCCGAAGATCGCGAAAACGATGTATCCAGGATTGGCGGACCATCCGCAGCACGACCTCGCCAAACGTCAGATGCGCGGCTTTGGCGGCATGGTCACAATCGTGCTCGATACGGATCTCGCCGGTACTCGACGATTTCTAGAAAACACGCATCTCTTCTCGCTCGCCGAGTCGTTAGGCGGCGTCGAAAGCCTGATCAATCATCCCGCGCTCATGACACACGGTTCGATCCCGCCGGAAATGCGCGCGCAGCTTGGAATTACCGACTCGCTCGTCAGGTTGTCCGTCGGCGTGGAGGATCTCGAAGATTTGAAGGACGATCTGCGCACCGCGCTGGCCGCGATCTAGGTAGGGCGCGGCCGCTGGGCGCGCCGAGCACAAACACGGCCGGCCCGCCGCTCCGTCCCTACCATTTGCGCGCGAGGTTGTGTTAGATTCCGCGCCATGGGCAGTTCCTTCGGCCACCTGTTTCGCATCACCACGTTTGGCGAGTCGCATGGCGGAGGAGTGGGCGTGGCAATCGACGGCTGCCCGCCGCGCATTGCAGTGACCGACGCGGACATTCAGCGCGATCTCGATCGTCGTCGTCCCGGCCAAAGCAGCATTGTCACGCAACGAGACGAACCTGACCGGGCGGAAATCTTCTCCGGCGTGTTCGACGGCCCGACGCTCGGTACTCCGATTGCGAT
>JBJMWX010000106.1:0-38525 GCA_045809925.1 Chthoniobacterales bacterium | reverse complement strand
GGCATGATCTTTGGACTCGCCCCCGCTCTCCAGGCATCGAAGCTCGACGTCAGCCGTTCGCTCAAAGAAGGTGGCCGCGCCGGTGAAGGACATCGCCAGACGAGCGCGCGGAGTTTGCTGTTGATTGGTGAAGTCGCGCTGTCGCTCGTGCTTCTGATCGGCGCCGGCTTGCTCATCAAGAGCTTCGTCCGCTTGCAGGAAGTCCGTCCCGGTTTCAATCCGCACAACGTGCTCATGGCCTCGGTCGCAGTGCCCGGGCTCAAGTACAAGGAACAGCAGCGTCCCGAGTTTTTCCGTCAGCTGATCGACCGGCTGCAAGCTTCTCCCGGCGTGCAGGCCGCCGGCGGCGGGGTCAATCTGCCGCTGGGGGCGAGCAATTACGCCATTGGCCGTGCCTTTATTCCAGAGGGTCGCCCGCTGACGGTTGACGAAGCACGCGACTCGAACTTCTCCACGATTACCGGCGATTATTTTCGCGCGCTCCAAATCCCGCTCCTCGCCGGGCGCACCTTCGAACTACGGGACGGCCCCGATGCACCCAAGGTAGTGATCATTAATGAATCGACGGCGAAACGGCACTTCGGCTCACCGGCCGCTGCGATCGGCAAGCGCCTCATCGTCTGGCGAGACGAAAAATTCATGCGCGAAATCGTTGGCGTAGTCGGCGACACGAAGACGCGTGCCTTGGACGCGGAGAGCGGCGCGCAACTTTACGTCCCACATGCGCAGGATCCGGCATGGAATTTTATGGCTCTTGTCATTCGCACGTCCGGCGATCCAGCGGCCTTCGCCACCACCCTGCGCCGGGAAGTGCAGGCGATCGACAAAGAGCAGCCGATTTACGCCGTCCGGACAATGGACGACGTTGTTATGAACTCGTTAGGCACGCGCCGCGTCTCAATGCAGCTTTTCGCCGTCTTCGCCTCCGCCGCGCTCCTCCTGGCCGCGCTCGGCATCTACGGCGTCATGGCTTATTCAGTTACGCAGCGCACGCAGGAGATAGGCATCCGGATGGCGGTCGGCGCCCAAGCCGGGGATGTCTTGCGGCTCATCATCGCCCAGGGAATGGCGCTCGTGTCGATGGGTGTCGTCGTCGGTCTGCTTGGCGCGTTCGGTCTCACCCGCCTGATCGCAAGCCTGCTCTTTGGCATTGAAGCACACGATCCGCTCACCTTTGCCGGTGTCGCTTTCCTTGTCATCCTCGTGGCGCTTCTCGCGTGTTATCTGCCGGCGCGCCGCGCGGCGAAAGTAAATCCGCTGATCGCGCTGTCGGCGAGCTAAGGCAGCCATGGGATTTCTCGTGCACGACATTCGCTGTGCGCTGCGAATGTTGCTCAAGAGCCCCGGCTCACCGCCGCGGCCGCCCAACTCGCTCCAAAGATCGGCCTCAGCCAGGCGTAACTCGGCATGAATTCGAATCACGCCTTCTCTATATGATTCCCCCGGGAGAAATTCGCCGTCACCTGATGACGAATCTCGAGAAAGCCGACGGTGAAGTGCTACCCGCGATGATTCGAGACCTCGTCCGTCAGAAAACAAACCAAGTAACACGATTATGATCAAACTCCGTCACATCGAACGCTGTTATCCGCTCGCGAAAGGAAAATTCTTTTACGTCCTGCGAGACGTGAATCTCGACATCGCGGAGGGAGAGTTTGTTTCCATCATGGGACCCTCTGGCGCGGGCAAGTCGTCGCTTCTCCACATCATCGGGATGCACGATCACGCATGGACGGGTGAATATTTTTTTGGCGAGGCGGCGGTTCATCATCTCAAGGCAAAAGAGCGCTCCACCCTGCGCAATGAGCAGATCGGTTTCGTTTTTCAGCAATACCACCTGCTCGATGATCTGACCGTTTATGAGAATCTCGAAATCCCGCTTTCCTATCGAAAGTTCAGCAAAGCGGAACGCTCCGCGCTCGTCGCGGACACGCTCGACCGCTTCGCGATCGTTGGGAAAAAGGACCTGTATCCGCGGCAATTGTCCGGTGGCCAGCAGCAGCTTGTCGGCGTGGCCCGCGCGATCATTTCAAATCCGAAGGTAATTCTCGCCGATGAGCCGACGGGTAACCTGCATTCGAGCCAGGGCGAAGAAATCATGGAGCTGTTTCGCAAGCTCAACGCCGCCGGTGCCACCATCATCCAGGTAACCCATTCGGAGAAAAACGCCGGCTACGGCAACCGCGTCATCCAGCTCCGCGATGGCTTCGTCGTCGACAGCAACCAAAGGTAAAATCATCATGATTTTGGATTCGTTCACCCAGGACTTCCGCGTCGGACTTCGCATCTTATTTAAAGACAAAGTCTTTCTGCTTCTCTCCATCGTCGTGCTCGCGCTCGGCATCGGCGGCGCGATGACACAGTTCGCGGTGGTCAACGCGATTGTGCTGCGCGGGTTTTCATTTCCGCATCCCGAGCAACTGGTCGGTGTTGGTCTGATCGATCCGAAAGCGAGCGACCAGAACAACAATTTCGGTAACGGCAACATTCCGGCCGCGCAAGACTACGAAGACATCAAGGCGGCGCAGAAGTCGTTCGCGATGATGGCCGGGTATCTCAACGGCTCGACCATAAACGTCACCTACAAGAATACCCCGCAGCGTTACACCGGCGCGTACATCACAGACGAGCTGTTCAAGATTATCGGCGTCTCGCCCGTGCTCGGCCGGGACTTCACTGCGGAGGACAACAAGGCCGGGTCACCGAAGACGGCGATTCTCGGCGACACAATCTGGCGGCGCGATTTCAACGCCGATCCGAACATCGTTGGCCAGAGCGTTACGATTAACGGCAAAGCCGCGACGATCATTGGTGTCATGCCAGCCGGGTTTGCGTTCCCGGTCTCGGAGGAACTTTGGACGCCTCTCTATAACGAATGGCCGCCGACGCCGCGCGGTGAGCTTTTCCTGGGTGCGAACAGCCGTGCGCCGGCGGTGATGGGCCGATTGAAACCCGGCATCACTCTCGACCAGGCGAACGCGGAGATGATCGCAATCGCGCGCAACATCGCGGCCGATAATCCGAAGACGAACCAGAATTTCACTTCGGCCAGCGTCGTGCCGCTGATCAACTTTTTCACCGGCGTGCAGCTGCGCCAGATCGTCTGGGCCATGCTCGGCGCCGTCGGTGTCGTCCTGCTCATCGCCTGTGTCAACGTCATGAACATGCAATTCGGCCGTGCGGCCTTGCGCGCGAAGGAACTCGCCATCCGCGGGGCGCTCGGGGCGACGCGCTGGCGGCTCGTCAGGCAAATGCTCACGGAAAGCCTCGTCGTCGCAATCTTCGGTGCGATCGGAGGCACTGCGCTCGCCTTTTGGGGCACCGACATGTTCGACAAAGTAGTGAAGGCCGCCCCGTTTCCGCCTCCCTATTGGTGGACATTCACCATCGACGGGCGCGTTCTCGTCTTCACCCTCGCGATCACACTCGGCGCCACCATCCTCTCCGGATTGCTCCCCGCTTTTCTCAGCTCGCGTGGCAACGCCGCGGACGTGATGAAGGAAGGCGGGCGCGGCAACAGCAGTCGTCTCGTCAATGTCATCACCCGCGTGCTCGTCGTAGCGCAAATCGCGTTTACCGCGGCGCTGCTCATCGCCGCGACCTTGCAGATCAAGTCGATCCGGAACCAGACAAAGCTCGACTACGGCTATGACGAGAACGGCCTCTATGCCGCGCGTCTCGCCTTGATGGAAGGCACCTACCCGAGCGAGGAATCGCGTCGCGATTTCTTCACCCGCGCTGTCCGCGCCCTGCGCAACAATCCGCAATTCCAAGCCGCCGCGATGACCGACCGCTTCCGCATGACCTTCGCGCAGAACGGGCAATACGAAGTTGACGGCCAGAAGTACCTGACCGATCGCGATCGTCCGCGCGGCAACTTCGAATCCGTCTCGGACGGTTACTTCGGGACGCTCGGGCTGAAGATTCGCGAGGGCCGCGATTTCACACTGGAAGACAGCGACTCAAAACAACCGGTCGCGATTGTCAACGCGACCTTCGCGCGAAAACATTGGGGCAATCAGAGTGCGCTCGGACACCAGGTGCGCATCTTCAATCCCGGCAAGGAACAGCCGTGGCGCAGCATTGTCGGCGTTGTGCCGGACACGTTGATGCAGGGGCCGTTCGACCAGCAAACCGATGCCGCCGGATTCTACGTGCCGCTGCTCGGCGCATCGCCCGCCACGCAATTTGCCACTGTGGTCGTAAAGCCACGCGCCGGTGTCCGCGCGGATACACTCGGCCCGGTGTTGAGCAGGGCCGTGGCCGAACTCGACTCGAACCTGCCAACGTATTTCGCCGGTACGCCGGCGCAGTTCCACAACGACATTCTCTCCGGCAATCGCACCATCGCGACGCTCTTTACCATCTTCGGCATCGTCGCCTTCATTCTTTCCGGTGTCGGTCTCTACGGCGTGATGAGTTTTTCGGTCAATCAGCGCACCCAGGAGTTTGGCATTCGCATGGCGCTGGGCGCGGATGCGATTCGCATTCTGCGCATGGTCATGACGCAGGGCGCGTGGCAACTCGCGATCGGTCTGATCCTCGGAGCTGGTGGCGTCGCGCTGCTGGTCGGCGTCATCGCGGCGGCCGCTCTGAAAAATATTCTGTTCAAAGTCAATCCACTGGACCCAACGATCTATTTCGCCGTCACAGGATTGCTCACTGTGGTTGCCGCAGCTTCTTGCTTCCTGCCAGCGCGCCGTGCGACACGTGTCGATCCTATGGTGGCGTTGCGCTATGAGTGACGCGCCACAGCGTCGATCCTTATGATCGCCGATGTGCGTTACGCGATCCGCACGCTGCTGAAGTCGCCAGCCTTCAGCGCCGTCGCAATCCTCACTCTCGCGTTGGGGGTTGGCGCGAACACGGCGATTTTCTCCGTCGTTGAAGGCGCCCTCCTGCGCCCGCTGCCGTTTCCGCACGCCGACCGACTGGTCAGGATTTTCGAAGCACCGGATGAAGCGGGTACGCGAGCGACTTCGCTCAATCTTACCGATCGGACAGTTGCGCGCTTCCGGGAATTTGGGCGCGATATTTTCGAGGATGTGGCGGGCGGAACGGGCGGGACCGCAGTGGTGGGAGCAACCCGCGGCTCGGCGGCGCAAACTGTACCTGCGGCGCGCATTACTTCGAACTTTTTTGATGTTCTTGGCCTGCAACCGGCCCAAGGGCGCAACTTCAGCGCCGAGGAAGGCCGCCAAAGCGCACGAGCGGTCGCGATCGTCAGCGAAGACTTCTGGCGCAACACGCTCGTGGGGCGCGCGGATGTTCTCGGCAGCAGGATCGTTCTCGATGGCACGCCCCACACCATTATCGGCGTGATGCCGAAAGCCTTTCGCCATCCGTATCGCGCGAACATTTGGTTGCCGCTGGCGCTCGCGCCGAATGATCCGGCGACGCTCAACAACCACTACCTCTACGGCGTAGGCCGCCTGCGCCCCGGTGTGACGCCTGCCAAGGCTGAAGAGGCAGTGCGCCGCCTCTGCGCCGCGATCAATCGTAACGATCCAAATCCGGCGAATGCCCGCGCCGCCTACCTGCCGCCGTTACGGGAAAGCTTTGTCATGGATTTGCGCCCGAAGATCCTGGTCATCGTCGGCGCGGCGCTCTGCGCGCTCTTCATCGCCGCGGCGAATTTCGCCGGCCTGCTGCTCGCACGGGTGATTGAACGGGAAGGGGAGTTCGCGTTGCGTGCGGCGCTCGGCGCGAATCGGCGGCGGCTCGTTCGCCTGCAACTGGTGCAAGCACTTCTTCTTGCTCTTGTCGGCACTGCAGTCGGCCTGGTGATCGCATCGTGGATGACACCGATGCTCTTCGCTCTGAGCCCCGAAGGCGCCGACGCCACCGGCAGCGCGATGCGGGAATTCGACTATTCCGCCCGCCTGGATCTGCCGGTCTTCGCTTTCGCCGCAGGCGTAATGGCCCTTGTCGGCCTCGGATTCGGTCTGCTCCCCGCTCTGCGCGCATCGCGCACGGATTTGCGCGGCGCAATCAGCGTCACGTCGCGGGGCGCCACACTTGATCGCAATGCGCGCCGCTTGCTCGGCTCGTTCGTTGTCATCGAGCTAGGCATCGCAGCCGCGCTGCTCACCGCCAGCGTCACTGCAACCCAGTACTTCCGTAAGCTGATCGACGAGCCGTGGGGATTCGAAACGAAAGATCGCATGGCCTTCAGCGTTAGCGTGCCGGATCCATTCTTCCCGACCGCGGCCGCGAAGCAGAACGCGCTTGAGAGTTCACTCGTAGAACTGCGCTCTGTCCCCGGCGTCGAGTCAGCCACGGTTGTTTCACCGTCGCCAATGGACGCGCCGTGGACATTGATGCCGTTCAATGCGGAAGGCTTGCCCGCGCCCGAACCGCGAGGCTTCTACATGGCTTACTCGCGTGTGCCGGTGCCGGGGTATTTCGCGAGCATGGGTCAACCGCTGCTGCAAGGACGCGATTTTGTCGAGAGCGATGGTCCGGACGCGCCGCTCGTTTGTATCGTTAGCCAGAGCATCGCACGACGTTTTTGGGCGAAGGAGTCGCCGCTTGGCAAACGTATCCGCTGGGGCCGCCTCGACGGCACGCGGCCGTGGTTCACGGTCGTCGGCGTCGTCGCCGACATGAAAGCGATCGCCGATCCCCGCGACGGCGAAGTGCTCGGCATGATTGCGCGGCCGATCGCGCAAATGCTCACGCGCACCACCTTTCCGCTCGAAGATATCACCTTCATCGTCCACACGAACGGGCGCGCCGTAACCGAGGCGACCATCCGTGCCGCCGTCGCCCGTGCGAACCCAAACCTGGCGCTTTACAACTTCATAGGCTTGGCCGACGCCGCGGCGCGCTCGCGCACGACCGAGCGCTTTATCTTTGTCCTCGTCTCATCCTTCGGAATCCTCGGCCTGGTTCTCGCCGCAGTCGGCTTGTATGGATTGCTCGCCCTGCAGGTCGCTCGGAGGGAGCGCGAGTTCGGCATCCGCAGTGCACTCGGTGCGACGGCACGACAGATCATGGAGCTTGTCGCGCGGCAAGCTGCCGTCTTGCTTTCCCTGGGTTTTAGCGCCAGTGCGCTGGCTACCTATGGCGTCGTCCGCCTGGTGCGGCATCAATGGGGTGAGATGCCGTCGCCAAATTTACTCGCCTGGATTTGCGCGGCCTTCGTGCTCGCGATCGCGGTTTTGATCGCCTGCTGGTTGCCGGCGCGTCGCGCCGCTCGCATCGATCCGGTGGTCGCGCTTCGAGCAGAGTAATTCAACAATACAAAAACGTGATACGTGACTTCAAATTCGCCCTTCGGAACCTGGTAAAAACGCCCGCCTTTGCAGCCATTGCGATCGTTACGCTGGCCCTCGGTATTGGTGCGAACAGCGCCATTTTCAGCGTGATCGACACGGTTTTGCTCCGGCCGCTGCCTTTCAAGAATCCGCAGCAACTCGCGGCCGTCTGGATTCGCGATTCACACGACAAGGATCCAAAGCAGCGCGGCGTTTTTTCGGTGCCGGATTTCGTCGATCTCCGCGAGCAGAACCAAAGCTTCGCCGCGATGACGGCGTATACCCGCGCCGCCACTGTGGTGAGTCTGGGCGACGATTCGCAGCAACTCGAAGGCGTCGCCATCACCTCAGATGTCTTCAATACGCTCGGCGTGACCCCAGTGCTCGGCCGCGCCTACACGCCCGAGGAAGACAAGATCGAAGCGCCGCCGGTCGTCGTGATCAGTCACGAATTGTGGCGGCGCGTCTTTGGTGGCGATCGCAACATAATCGGACGGCAGGTCACGATGGCTGCGCGCAGCTACACGGTTATCGGTGTGATGCCGCCCGCTTTCAAATTCCCGCTCGATAGCGATCGGCTCGATTACGTCATGCCGCTCGCGCCCGTCGTGGGTAAGAGCATGATAAACCGCGGCGCGCATTTCCTGACGGTGGTCGCTCGACTGAAGGCCGGCGTCTCCGTCCGCCAGGCGGAGGCGGAAACCACCACGATCCTGGCGCGGCTGGCAAAGCAGTATCCAGATACGAACACGACCGTGGATGCGACGACCGTGATGTCGCTGCACGAGGATCTCGTCTGGGATGTGCAGACGGCACTGGTCGTTCTGCTTGGCGCGGTCGCTCTCGTTTTGATGATTGCGTGCGCCAACGTGGCCAACCTCCTTCTCGCGCGTGGCGCATCGCGCATGCGCGAAATGGCAATCCGGACGGCGCTTGGAGCGAGTCGCAGCCGAATCGTGCGCCAGCTGCTTTGTGAAAGCCTGCTTCTCGCTTTGATCGGTGGAATCGGTGGACTGCTTCTCGCGTGGTGGGGCGTTGATCTTCTTGGGTCCTTCGGGCCGCGCGATGTGCCGCGCCTCAATGAGATTAGCGTGAACGAAAACGTGTGCGTGTTCACTTTTGTGCTCGCGCTCGGCAGTACTCTGATTTTCGGCCTCGCACCTGCGCTCCAGATTTCGCGCGGCAGTGTCAATGAATCGCTCCAGCAAGGGTCAAAAGGGTCGACCGGCGGTTTGCATTCTAACCGTCTGCGCGCTTCGCTGGTTGTCTCACAAGTCGCGGTTTCGCTCCTCCTCCTGACCGGCGCCGGCCTGCTCCTGAAGAGCTTCTTCAATCTGCAACACACGCGACTCGGATTTACGCCGGAGCGCGTGATTACGACCGGTATTTCCCTGCCGCGGATCAAATATTCCGAGCCCAATGTGCAGGTCGGCACGCTGGACCGGGTGGTCGACAAAATTGCCGCGGTGCCGGGCGTCGAATCGCTTGGTGGAATCAATCCCCTGCCGCTGAGCGGCAATACTCGCACCTCCACCTTGACCGTGAGCGGTGCGCCGCCGCTAGCGCGCGGCCAGCATCCCGACGCCGGACATTTGATCGTCGCCGGCGATTATTTTCGCGCCATGCAAATCCGCCTGCTCAGCGGCCGGTATTTCGATCGGCGCGACACGAAAGACGCGCCGCTCGTCGTGATTATCAACGAAGCGTTTGCGAAGAAGTTCCTCCCCGGCCGCGATCCGCTCGGTCAGCACGTAATGATCGATCGGCCGGATGACAAAGCGCCACCGTGCGAAGTCATCGGTGTTGTCGCGAACAGCCGCCATGATTCTATTTCGCAGGAGCCGGGACCGGAATTCTATTGCCCACTCAGCCAGGACCCGGATCGGCACCTCGACATCGTGTTTCGCACCGCGGTAGCAAACCTGAGCGGCTTGCACAGCGCGGTGAACACCGCCGTGCACGCCGTCGATCGCGACATTTACGTGCCGGAGTTGCGGCCGATGAACAGCTACATCCAGGGCCGGCTCGCGCCCGCGCGGTTTAACATGCTTCTGCTCGTCGTCTTCGCCGGGACCGCTGTCGTGCTCGCCGCAATTGGCATTTACGGGGTGATCGCCTACAGCGTGACGCAGCGCACGCGAGAGATTGGGATCCGAATCGCGCTTGGCGCGCAGCGAACGCAAATGCTCGCGCTGATTCTCCGCCAGAGTCTCACCCTGATCGGGGGCGGAATCGTGATTGGAGTCGTCGCCGCCTTCGCAGCCACCCGGCTGCTGCAAAGTCTTCTCTATGGAGTGCAGGCCAATGATTTGCTGACCTATGCCTGTGTCGTGGTCCTGCTTGGTGGGGCGGCCACGCTCGCCAGCTATTTGCCCGCGCGCCGCGCCATGCGAGTCGACCCGATGGTGGCGCTGCGGTATGAATGATCCGAGGTATGCGTCGCGGCCGCTGCTCAAGCGGGCCGGCTTCACGAGCGTCGCCATTCTGACCTTGAGCCCGGAGACAGCGATGTTCAGCGTCCTGTGATGAACAGGATTCGCTGCGCGGTTCTCACAATCGTGTTGTCAGTCGTGGCGACGGCGACAAACGCTGTCCGGACTTTCGAAGACGAATTCGATCAGACCTACACACTGGCGCCCGATGCAACCATTCGGCTGAAGAACACCGACGGGTCCATCCGGTTCTATGGCGCCGACGTCTCGGAAGTGCATGTCCACGCGGTCAAGAAAGCCTACACCGCCGAGCGGCTGAACGGCATCAGTATCGAGGCCACCGCAACGGGCAATGCGCTATCAATCGAAACGCATTTTCCAGCGAAGAAAAGCCAGTGGACCTTCAGCGACCGCTCCGGCACCGTCGACTACATCATCGTAGTGCCAGTGACGGTGAACATCAGCGAGTGTGATCTCGTTAACGGCGAGATTCTGATCGAAGGTTTGCAGGGCGGGAGCGCGAAAGCGCATCTGGTCAACGGATGGCTCGCAGGGCACAATTGTTTCGCCGACCTCGATCTTTCGATTGTGAACGGCAAGCTCGATCTCGCCTACGACTGGTGGCAGTCCGAGAAGAATTTCTCTGCCAACGCATCGAGCGTAAACGGCAGCATCCGCGCCCTGCTGCCGCCGGACTCGTCGGTCTCGATTGCGGCACAAAGCGAAAAAGGCCGGGTTGGCAACGCCTTTACAGATGATGCCGAACCCAACGATGAGATAAGCAGCGTCGACTTCGCTGTCGGCAGCGGTGAAGGCGCGGAAATGACGCTGCGAGCGGCGAACGGGAACGTCCGCATCGAGAAATCGTACTAGGGTGATCCAGGACTTAAAATATGCCGTCCGGATCTTGGTCAAGAGCCCGGGCTTCACGATTGTGGCGTTCTTCGCCATCGCAGTGGGGATCGGCGTAAACACCACCATCTTCGGGATCATTAACGCGCTGCTTTTGAAGCCGCTGCCGGTCGCCCACCCGGAGCAGCTCGTGCAGATGTACACGCTCGATGCGCGAAACGGCAAACAATCGAACTCTTATCCGAATTACCGCGACTACGCGGAGCAGAACACCGTCCTGAGCGGTCTTGCTGCCTATCAATTCGCGCCAATGGCAATGACGGCCGGCGGCGAGACGATCAACCTTTTCGGCCAGCTCGTGACGGGGAATTACTTTTCCGTTCTCCAGGTGCCAGCGGCTCTCGGCCGGACCTTCGCACCCGATGAAGACACAACCTCCAATGGCCATCCGGTGGTCGTGCTCGGCCACCGTTTTTGGAAAAAGCTCGGCGGCGATCGCAACGTGGTCGGCACAGTAGTCACGCTCAATGGACGGCCGTTTAGCGTCATCGGCGTGGCGCCGGCATCGTTCACGGGAACCGACGTTGGTGTCGCGCCGGATATCTGGGTGCCGCTGGCGATGCGCGGCTGGATCTCTCCCGGCAACGATTGGTACGAGAACCGGCGAGCGCTTTTCGTGAACGCGATTGGCAGGCTGAAACAAAATGTCACGATTGAACAGGCGGAAGCGCAGATGAAAACCATCGCGCGGCAGCTCGAGCAGGCGTATCCGGATTTCAACAAGGAACGGTCAGTTGCGCTGGAGAATCTCGAGCGCGCGAAGACACAGGGGCTCGGTGGGCCGAATAACGAAGGCGGCGTCCAGAGCGTCTCCCTGCTTTTCCTCGGCGCGGCCGCAAGCATCCTGCTCATCGCCTGCGCGAATGTCGCCAACCTGATGCTCGCGCGCGCCACGACGCGTCACCGCGAAATGGCGGTGCGGCTCGCACTCGGCGCCAGTCGGCGGCGAATCATTCAACAACTCCTGACCGAAAGCGTTTTGCTTGCGCTTCTCGGCGGGATTGGCGGCGTGGTGCTGGCCTACTGGTTCGGCGACGTGCTGTTGTCGCTGCTTCCACCGGTGCCGGTGCCTCTCAACCTGAATCCGCAGCCGGACGCGCGCGTCCTTCTCTTCGCCCTCACACTCGCGCTGATCAGCGGCGTGGTTTTTGGCCTGGCGCCGGCGCTGCAAACTTCCCGATGGGACCTGACCCACGGGCTACGCGAACGCGCGAGCACAGGCGGCAGCCGCAGCAAATGGAACCTGCGCAATCTGCTCGTCATCGCGCAGATCAGCGGTTCGCTCCTTCTCCTCATTGCATCCGGCCTTTTCCTGAAAGCATTTCACAAAGCGCAGTCGATCGATCCTGGCTATCGGACGGATAAGCTTGCGCTCATTTCGGTCGACATGAGCCTCGCCGGATACGACGCCGCCCGCGGCAAACAGACGGTGCGCACTCTGCTCGAACAGGTGCGGAGAGATCCGCAGGTGATCAGCGCCGATCTCGGACAAACGATTCCGCTCGGCTTCAACAGCTTCGGCCGCACTATCTTCGTTGAAGGACGGGCTGATGCGCAGACGAACGGCAGGTTCGCGATCGCCAGCGCCGTAACGCCGGGATTTTTCGGGACCATGGCGATTCCTGTTCTGCGCGGTCGAGCGTTTT
Organism: Chthoniobacterales bacterium; assembly: GCA_045809925.1. Taxonomy (GTDB): domain Bacteria; phylum Verrucomicrobiota; class Verrucomicrobiia; order Chthoniobacterales; family UBA10450; genus CADDYX01. The sequence goes on along the minus strand of JBJMWX010000106.1, from coordinate 26,276 downwards.
CCGAAACGGATTGCGAACGCGAAACGCCGCAGGTGGCGATGATTAACGAAACCATGGCCCGGCAGTACTGGCCCGGCGAAGATGCGGTAGGAAAGCGATTCCATTTTTTCGGTGATCCTCCGCTCGAAATCATCGGCGTAATCCGCGACCTGAAAATGACTTCGCTCGGCGAGGCGTCGGGCCCGGTCGTGTTCGTCCCATTCACGACTTCACCGCTCGGTGGTGTGACATTCTTCATCCACACGGCCGGCGCGCCGGCACCACTCCTGGCCTCAACCCACCGGCTAATCCGCGCTTTCGATAATCACATTCCGATTATCTACGAAAAGACAATCACGGATCATCTCGCCTTCGCGCTCTGGCCGTCGTGGATGGGCGCGATCCTGCTTGGTTCGTTCGGCCTGCTTGCTCTCGTCCTCGCGTCGATGGGCGTCTACGGCGTGATGGCGTATTCGGTAAACCAGCGGACGCGCGAGCTCGGCATCCGACTCGCACTCGGTGCGCAGAAGAGCCAGGTGGTGAACCTCGTCCTGCGCCAGGGGATGGTGCTGGCGGTGATTGGTCTCGTCCTCGGGCTCGCGCTCGCCTTTGCTTCAATGCGGGCCGTTGGTGCGCTGCTCTACGGCGTCAACCCGAGCGATCCGGTGGTTTTTGCGGTCGTCACTTCTCTCCTAACCACAGCAGCGTTTGCCGCCTGCTATTTCCCCGCGCGGCGCGCGGTCAAGATCGACCCGGTAGTCGCGCTGCGCTTCGAGTAGGCGTTACTTTACACCGCGGGCGTTCAACTCTTCGATGGCGCGGTGGTCCTGGTCGGCTTTCACGAGCAGCCCGAGCCGGCGATAGCATTCCTCCCGCCGTTGCAGCGCCGTGGCCGTCTCATTAATCGAAAGAGCGCGGGTGAGCGATTCAACCGCCGCCACGTGATCGCCGCGGTGCATTTCCAATTCCCCGCGATACTGCCACGCCGTTGAAGAATTCGGATCCGCGTCGGTCGCTTTCTTGATTCGATCGCATGCTTCCTCTTCGCGGCCGAGCTTCATCAGGGCGTAGCTCGCTTCGGCCTGCGCGCTGCCCGATTTTGGATCGAGTTCAGCTGCTTTGTCTGCGTCACGCAGCGCCAGCGCTGGCTCCGCGATGTCGTTCAACTGCCATGCGCGCGTCGCATAAAGGTCTGGATTGTTTTGCTCCGCCGAGATTTGTGAATCCAGACGACTGATCGTCTCGAGGAACTCCGGCTGCAGGGTATCGAGACGGATGAATGTCTGTACGCCAAGCTTCTCGCAGTCCGCGGGCCGGTTGAGGGCGAGCATTGCGATTGCCTTAAACAAGATCGGACGAACGCCGCTCGGCTGCAGCCTGGCGGCCGCGTCTGCGTCATCGGCCGCGAGGTCCGGATCGTCCGCGCGCAGAAATAGCAATGCGCGATCGGCCAGCAGCTCGGCATCGCTGGGCGAGAGAACGAGACGCGCATCCAGTTCGCGAATTTCCGCCAGGAATTTCGGCAGGTGCTCAAACAGCTTGCCGGCACGAAGCACCTCCGGATCGTCCGAGCTCAGCTCCTGTGCGCGGTGCACGTCGGCGAGTGCGTCTTCCCAGTGGTGCATGCGGCGCAGGCAAAGCGCGCGCTGCACACGGAACGTAGCGCTGTCGTGAAGCGCGATCAGTCTCGACCAGGTCTTCTGTTCCTCCGTCCAGCTGCGTGCCTGCGATTGCGCCCGGGCCAGTTTCTCCAGCACGCGTTCGTTCTTCGGCCGCGCCCGCAGCACCTTCGACCAGAACTCAATTGCAGCCGCCGGGTCTCCGCTGGCCAGCGCAAGATCGCCAGCGTAGTTGTCGACTTTCGGCGACGGCTTTTCGACTGCGACGCGCCAGGATGCGAGGGCGCGCCTTACACCCGCCAGATCGGCAAGCCCAAAGTAAGCCTGCACGAGCCGATCCCAATTGCCTTCGTTGTGCGGCGCGAGATCAATTGCCTGCCGCGCCAGGGTGGCGGCCTTCTCATAGTTCTGGCGTCGAAGCGCCAGCCCGACTTGATGGCGCAACGCCTTCTGCTCCGCTGGCTCGCGACGGCAGCTGGTTTGGGCACCGAGCGCGACAATGACAAGCGCGATGAGCGGAAAACGACGGTTGAAAAAGTGATTTGCCTTCACGCGGTCGAGCAATCCAACATCATCAAATCAGCCGTGCCGTCATTCGACATAGTATCCGAAGTAGACAAGCAAGAGATCGATAACGCGCTAAATCAGGCGCGCAAAGAGCTCGCCACCCGCTTCGATTTCAAGGGCGCGCAGACCGACATCGTTCATGAGAAGGACAAGATCGTGCTCACCGCCGACGACGCCAGCCACCTCAAGGGTCTGCGCGAAATCGTCGTCGGCAAGCTGTCGAAACGGGGCGTCGATTTGCGCAACGTCAAACAGGAAGAACCCGCCATCTCCTCAATGGGCCACGCTCGTCAGGAGCTGAAAATCCAGCAGGGACTGGAAGGTGAAAAAGCCAAGGAGATTATCGCCGCGATTAAGGCTGCGGGATTTAAGACGCAAAATCAGCTTCAGGATCGCCAGATTCGCGTCAGCGGTAAGAAAAGGGACGAGCTGCAGGCGGTGATTCAATTCGTGCGCAGCCGCGATTTCGCCGTGGCGACTAACTTCCAAAATTTTCGGGATTGATGGCAGGGATTCTTCTCAAAGCTGTCCGGCCGATCGCTTCGGAGAAGCGTCTCTAGGGTATCAACTCTTTCCGCAGTACGCCGATGCACGGAAGATTCCGGTAACGTTCCGCGTAATCCAATCCATAGCCGACGACGAACTCATCTTCGATTTCGAACCCGATATAGTTTGCGTCCACGGTTCGACGACGCGCCTTCTTCTTCTGCAGGAGCACGCAGACGCGAACGCTTGCCGCCCCGGCGGCTGCCAGCTTTTCCATCACCGCCCCAAGTGTCAGTCCGCTGTCGAGAATATCGTCGAGAATAAGGACGTGACGATTGGCTACATCAGGCAGAGCGACCTGGCGGAAGATCAGCGCGCCGGTCGTCTCGGCCCCGCCGTGATAGCTTGCTGCACTCACGCAATCGAGCTTGAGTGGCAGCGGAATTCGCCGGAGAAGATCGGCCATGAAAATCAGGCTGCCGTTGAGAATCGCGATGACAGTCAACTCACGATCTCGATAATCGCGCGTAATTTCCGCGGCGATTTCGTCGAGGCGGCGCAGGATTGTCGCCTCGCCGAAGAGCACACGCTCGAGGTCATCCTGCATCCCAAATTGTAGGGCGGGCTCGCTGACCCCGCCACAGTCGCGCGAGGCGGCGGCGTCAGCGACCCCGCCCTGCGGCATGCGCGCGGATCGTAGCGAGATCATCGCTACTGAATTTCTCGGGTGAGTGCGCCGCCGCTCGCGCCAGCCACTCGAAATCGTCACGGCTTGATTTTCTCCGCCCGAGAAAAAACGGTAACGAGTCGGTCGTGAGTGCGCGGACGAGCCGCACTCGCGGGTTTTCCGGCGCGGCCGCGACGGCGGTGTCCATCGTGGCCAGGCCTCGGTTCAAGGTTGAGAGCTTCGCCGGGCCGAAGCTCATGTCGCGGCTTCGCAACGTATAGGCGCTGCCGAGGTAGACCCGCGCCACCTGATCGGTCGGGCGCTCGCTCACCGCCGCCTCGAGCAGGGCAATGCATTTTTCGACCGCCTGTTTGTCGCCTGCGACAGCACGTTGATAGTTCGCCGCGATCTGTTGCTCGTCTGCCGCGAAGACCGAGCCGACAACCAGCGCCAAAACGCCGATCGCCAGTTTTGAATTTGCCACGTGAGGACGATACTCGCCGAGACGATGCGAGTTCAAACCGCTGCAGTTGAAATCAGCACGAGAGGCAAAGGAACGTACGAATTCACCGCTGAAGTTGAGCGAGTGGTCCGCGACAGTGGCATCCGCCATGGCACCGCGACTGTCTTCGTGCAGCACACCAGTTGCAGCCTGGTTCTGATGGAAAACGCCGCCCCGGCTGCGCGCCGCGACCTGGAGCGGTTCTTCGAGCGCCTCGTGCCTGAAGACGCCGAATACGAGCACGACGACGAAGGACCGGATGACAGCACTTCGCATATCCGAATGGTGCTGACGCGCACGAGCGAAGTCATTCCAATCGCCGAAGGAGAGCTACAGCTTGGAACGTGGCAGGGTATCTTTCTGTTCGAGCATCGTCGCGCGCCGCACCGCAGGCGGCTGGTCGTGACGGTCATCGGCGAGTGACCGCAGCGGCGCTCGCCCGCAGTCGCAGACCGCCGCCAGAATGCCGCATGTTTGGTACAAGCTGCTATTCAACCGAAATCCGCTCTTCGGCTGCGGCGGTCGCGCTCACCGCGCGGATCTTCCATTCGCCCGGTGCAAGCAGCCAAAATACGCGACCATTATTTTGCGCGGCCTGCGGCGCATCGTTTACGAACCAATGCACGTCCCCCGGCAGACTCGCGCGCAGTTCAATCATCTGCTGCTTTCGGGGCAGGGCGGGATCGACATTGTAACGCGCGTTCGCCGGCGGATTCGTAATCCGCGCCGCGCTGGCGACGCGTGCACCGCTGGTGTTGTCGGGAGTCGCGCACCAGGCAGCGTATTCCTCCGGCAGTACCAGAGTGCCGTCCGCCGCGAAGTATTGCGCAGAAGTTTCTGCCGGTTCGGTGCCGCCAATGAACCACTCGTCCGTTGTCGTTGTTGTGCGGGCGCTCGGCAGTAAACCGGTGAGCGTGCAAATCCTCCGTCGAACCAGCTGCCGCGTAGCAGCGGGCGCATCCAGCGGCTCGTCGCGTTTTAACATTTCAAGCATCATCGCCGCCCAGAGGGGCGACGCAGCACGGATCGCGAGCATGTCGCGCATCGGGCGCCCGTCGAGATTACCCGCCCAAACGCCGACGGTGTGCTGCTTGTCGAAGCCGACCGTCCACGTGTCGCGGAATCCACTGCTCGTGCCGGTCTTCACCGCCACGCGCTGTGGGAGTGAGAGTGGTGAATGCGTGCCGAAGCTTTTTTCGCGCGCTTCATTGTCGGCAAGAATATCAGTGACGATTGCGCAGGCTTCCGGCGAAGCTACCCGGACCACCTGTGGTTGCTCACTTGCGGCAAACTTCGCGCGGATCGCAAGGCCGCCGCGCGCCAGACCCGCGTAGGCCGCGGCAAGATCGACAAGGCGCGTCTCAGCGTTGCCGAGAAGGAAACCGGCTCCGTAGTCGTCGAGGCCACGTGGAAAATTGAACCCCCATTTTGTCAGCTGGAAAAACGTCTCGCGGGCGCCAAGTCGCTTCAGGGTGTAAACGGCCGGCACGTTGAGCGAACAGGCGAGCGCTTCGCGCATTCGGACGGGTCCGAGGTAGTGATGACTGAAATTTTGCGGATCGTAGTCCGGAAAGTCGTTGCGAATTGCGTCCGGCGTATCCGGCAAGAGCGTCGCCGCCGTCAGCACGCGTCGATCGAGCGCGGAGAGATACATGAAAGGCTTCAGCGTCGAACCGCAGCTACGCGGCTGCATTGCGCCGTTCACTTGCGCAATGTCGTAATTCTCAGATCCAACGAGTGCGCGCACCGCGCCGGTGGCGTTTTCGATCACGACGACTGCAGCCTGCGAGATATCGTTGCGGTTCAGCGTCTGGAGGTGAGCACGGACCAATTGTTCAGCCGTTGTTTGCAAGGCGGGATCGAGCGTCGTGCGGAGCGTTCCTCTTTGCTTTGGCTGTCGCGCTACAATGGTGTCGACAAAATGCGGAGCGCGATGTGGCGGCACGGTTCGCTCGACGACTGGCGGATTCGCGGTGAGCAGGTCGCGCTGCTCTGTCGTGATCGCGCCCAGCTCATACAATCGAGCGAGGGATCGCAGGAACCGGCGCTCGGCTGCGTCCGAGTGACTCCATGGGTTTAGCCGCGTTGGCGCGTGTGGCAGTCCAGCGAGATAGATCGCTTCCCCGAGCGTCAACTGCGCCGCATGTTTGTTAAAGTAGGCGCGCGCGGCCGCCTCCGGACCGAGGCGCCGATTGCCGTAACTGCTGCGGTTCAGATACTCCGTCAGGATTCGCTCTTTGCTCCAGCGGCGCTCGAGCTTCCATGCCAGGACAGCCTCCGACAATTTGCTTCGCCAGTTGCGGCCTTCCCGGCGCGTGGCGAGCTTCACGAATTGCTGCGTGATTGTTGATGCTCCGGAAATCGTGCGGCCGGCGCGAAGATTGCGCCTGGCTGCGGCCGCGACCGCCGGCCAATCGATGCCGTGATGGTGAAAGAAACGGTGGTCCTCCAGAGCCACAGTTACTTGCGGCAACCACGCGCCCATTTCATCCAACCGACAGGGAAATTGTGCGCGCGCGTCGGCGTTTGCGATTTCCGCCAGTTCGCCGCCGCGACTGTCGAGGAGCGTCAAGGAGCCGATCGCCGGCGTGGTGAGCGCTCCCGGCAGCGGACTAAAGACAATCGCACCCAGCAGAACGACTACCCCGGAAGTTGCCGCCGCAGTTATTCTCCCGCGATTACGCATACGCTCGACGGGGAAAGACCGGAGAAGCGGCTATCGTACATCGGCACGACTTGTGTCGCAGGCCAGCGGAACGTTCCGGCACCTGTCGCACGCGCGAGCACCGAATACGTGCCAGTGCCGGGATCGATCGTGTCGAAATACAGGAGCGACATTCGGTCGCGCAATTCAGAATGAGAAAGAAAAAGCGCGTGATCGCTCGGATCCGGAGGGGGGAGAGAGAAGAATTTGGCCACCATGGCGAGGTTCGAATTTACAACTTCGAGTCCGGCCGGCAGGTCGTCTTCGAGCGCGACATAGTTCTGCAGTTTCCGCGTATTCACGCGGTAAGTAATCAGTAACTGGTCCCCGATTTTGAGCGGCGCTTCTGGCGTGCCGGCGCGTCGGGCGTCGGTCAGATTCTTGACCACGCGTTCCAGGCGAAATCCACGGTCGACGCGGTCGGTCTCCACTTCATCCGTCGAATATTCTGCCTGCAAGAAGAATGAGAGCGCCGCCCGATTGAGGCCTTCGATGACCAGCGGCTCCGCTATGTTCCGGTCCAGCCACGCAATGGCGCGCTCATTTTTCGAGACGACAGCGTTGGAAGTCGCTGTGGTCACCTGAGGCGCATCTTCGGACGAGAGCAGCGCGCGGAAGGCCAGCAGGAGCCAGAGGTTCTCCTGCGTGGAAAGTGAGGCCGATGAATCCATCAGCGCGAGCATTCGCTCCCGGATGTGCTGCTTCTGCTCGTTGGGCGCATTTTTCGGCGCGAGGGTCATGAACGCCAGGGCAGACATCGCCTCGGCGCGCGTCATCGAGGTAAAAGTCTGGGGATTGAACGCGCGTTCCTTATGCGGCCCGCTGATCTCTCGCAGCAGTTGCTGCTGCTCACGCGGCATAATGTCGAGTTGATGCAGGGCGAGTGCGAGTAGTGCGCGCTCTTCATCGCTGCCCTGATTTCTGCGCAAGTAGAGTTCCTGTGCCACATCGTGCAGATCGGGAGAAGGTGCTACCTGGGAGAGCACGAAAAGCCCAAACGGCTTCGCGAATTCGGCCGCTCCGAGCTGGCCCTTGACGATTCTCGTGACTGCGGCGCTTAGTTTGTCCTGCAATCCTTCAGGCGGAGTAAAGCCGGCCTTAGCCGATTCGTTCACAGACCAGAGCGCCTGACACGTGACGAAGGCGTTGCCGGTATCGCCGCCGGGCCAGTAGGGAAGGGTGCCGTCCGCGAGCAGCGAATCTCCAAACTGTTTCATGCCGCGCTCGAGCACGGCGCGGTACTCGGCATCGCGCGCCTGCACATCGGGCAGATAAGCAAGGAGGTTGGCGAGGAAGCTGTAGCCGAGCAGTTTCGTCGAGATCTGCTCGAAACAGCCGTGCGGATAATCCAGGATCAGTGGCAGGCCGGTGATTTTCGGCAGCCACGGCGTGGTTGAGATAGTCGTTCTTAGTTTTCCGCGGCCGCGTTTCCACGGCTCAGGCATGGCGCTGCGGACCTCGAAGCGCGGGCCGTTGAATGGGCCGGCAACGCTTTCTTTGCGGAGAATTGTCGGCGGCTGGACGGGCAAAGTTATTTCCACGGCATCGCTGACATTCCCATCCGCTTTCGACACGGCTTCGAAACGAATCTTCGCCGGCGCCAGAGCAGGATCGGCAACGTGTGCCCGGAACCGGAAGACCGCCGGCGCATCGCGGTTCGTGTTCTGCGTCGCGCGCTCCTGGCCAATGAGTCTGCAGCTCGCGTCGGTGACGCAGCGAAGCTCGATCTCGTCTACGTCCCGTGCGTTTTGGCGCGCGACTGCGCGGAGTTCCACGTCGTCGCCGTCACGCAGGAATCGCGGTAGCGCCGGGTCGATCAAGAGCGGCTTCGAGACCTTGACCGTTTGCGACGCGTCGCCGCCGAACTGGTGTGATTTCGTCTGCGCGATCGCGACCAGCCGGTAGGTCGTCAGATTATCCGGCGCGACAAACTCGAAATTCGCCTTCCCATCATCAGCCGTGCGGAGGTTTGCATTCCAAAAGGCGAGGGTGCGAAATTCTTTGCGGACATTGGTCACATTTGCTGGCGCTTCATCCCCGCCGTCGCCGATCGTGAAACCCTTCTGGGTCAGCTTTAGTTTTGCGATATCGGCTACGTAATCGACCAGCGACTTGTAGGTACGAACTCCGAAGCCGTTGCGCCGGTAGAAGCCCCTGGCGAGGTCCGGCAGCGCCCACTCGCCAAGGGTGAGCACGGCGTCGTCCACTGCAAAGACACCAAGATCAGCGTCGCTGATTGGTTTGCCTTCAGATGTAGCGAGCACGTCGCCACGAATTGTTTCGCCCGGCCGGGCCGTGGTGGTGGAAAGATGCGGCTCTATCTTCAGCTCACGATCGGGGCGGCGGATTTCGATTTCCGAAAACGCGTAGCGCTCGAGCGGCAAATCGTTATCACCGCCGGGTCGAACCAGATAAACCGAGACAGTTGCGTTCGGCGCGTACTCCTTCTTGATCGGCACCTCGATCCGGCTGGCATTCCCCGGCATCGGAACGAGAAACGTGTCGAGCAGTTCGTTGGTCTCCACCGACACCCACGCGACACCACCGAACGGCGCCTGGGCGTTAAGCACCGCTTTTTCACCTGGCACAAACGGTTCCGGCCGATGGGTGATTTCAAACGTCTGCTCGTTTTCGACCGGCAACTCGGCGTGCGCTTCTCCAGTGACGAGCGTCTCATCGCTCACGACAGGCGTCCTGCTTTTTGTCGTGGAGACGAGCGCGACATAACGGCCCGTGTCGCTGGTCTTGAACGTGAGCTCCCCCGGCGTTTTCGCCTCCTGAGATCCGACCTTCGTAAACTGATCGGTATTGCGGTAGCGATAAACGAACGGCGCGATTTGCTCCTTCGCAGTTTTCGTTTGCACGTGAAATAGATCCACCCGCACCGGTACACCGCTCAGCGGCTCGTTCTCGGCGTTGACGGCATCGATGCTGATTTTCGCGCCCGATTCCGTCGCCGCCTCGGAAGCTTTTACTCCGAGCCGCACCTCCGCCGGGTAGAGTTCCTGTAAGCTGCCGCCGGTGAGCGATTGTCCGTCAGCCGAGGTGAGATCTGCTTTCCAGATCACCGTTGTCCGTCCGACCGCCGGATCGTCCTTGAACGGCGATTCACAGTTCAATTCTGCCAAGCCGTGTCCGTCGAGCTGGGTGTCGCCTTCAACGGATTTGATCTGCTCGGTCTCGGCGTCGAGTCGCGGCCCGATCTCGGCGTATTGGTTGTAGCGTTTGCGGTAATCTTTCTCGGAGATTTCCGGAACGACGGTCCAGGTCGCCTTCCAGTGAACGCGCGCGCCGACGTTTGGAGCGCCATGAAAATATGCCGATGAGACCCGCGCGTGTGCCGCCGTGCCGATTTCAGTTTCGGTCTCAACCACGGCTGAAAACAGCGGTACGCGGTATTCTTCAATCGCGACAGATGTCCCGCCGTCGTAATCCTGGTTGCCGATTTTGCAGCGGATCCTGCAGCGACCGAGTTTCGCGTTCTCGGGGATTGTCCATTCGCCCTCCCAGCCACCGTAGGCGGAAAGAGCAGCGGACCCTTCACCGACGACACGGTCGCCTTCGGCCGCCAGGACGTGCCAGTGGACATCGCTGTTCGCCGGCAGAGTGAGTCCGTCAGGGCCGAGATCGCGCGCGATTCCTTTCATCTTCACCACCTGACCGGGCCGATAAAGATTTCGGTCGGTGATAATTTCGACATGTGTTTTCGCTTCGGCGCGTTTCTGCTCACTGCCGGACGCATACGCCTGTCCATTGGCGAACTGGAGCGCCGCGCCCGCCGGTGTGTCGGCAATGAAGAGGTGGACCTGCTTTGTTTTCGGAGGCAGAACTGCGTTGCCCTCGAACGAGGCGAGCCCATTCTGATCGGTCACGCTGCGCGCGAGCTCGACGTTTTCGTCGGTTAGTGCACGCACCGTAACTCCCGGCAGCGGTTTGCCGTCGGACATCTTGGCGACGCGCAAGAGCACGTGGTCCGCCGTCCGTTTTTGCGTAAGCAGATAATCACTTACGCAGACAATCGTCCGGTTTCCGACGACACGGCCGTCGTCAAGCTTGGCGCTGGCTTCGAGCAAATAGGGCCCGCCAAAAACTGCTCCCGCTTTGAGCGTACAGTGGAGGTTGCGCCGCACAGAGTCATTGCCGGCGGCCGCGTCGAAATTTCCAGTACTTACGACCGGGAGCTCAAAAGCGTCTACCAGCAGCTCGGTCTGGAACTGCTTCGTAAACCCCGTCCGCAGATCCATGATCGGCTTGCCGCTGACCGGATCAGTTGCGTTTTTGTCAAACTCGGTGACCCGGGCAGTGACGGCGGCGAGCTTCTCGGCTGGAATGCTCGCTAGCCGCCAGGTCACGGCCGGCGTGTTGATTTGGAAGAAGGCAAATCGCAGCTCATTCCGCGCGCGGAGAAACACCTGTGACCCCGGAAAAACGAGGCACGGCTCAATCGATCGAAAAGTTGCCGCCCACCGCGACTCCTGCTCCAGGCCGTAGCCACGCTCGCCTTTAAGTTCCGGTGAAATCCTGATCGCGTAGCGCTGTTTCAGGTCGAATTCGCCGGTCACTTCAATGCCATCGCCGCTCGCCAGCAGCTTCATTTCGGGGACCGGCGGTTCTATCCTGATCTTGTCGGGCGTGGCCTGTTCCGGATCGATGTCGTCATTGAATTTGATCCGGATCGTTGGCTCCTCGAGCGCGTGATTGAACCCGCCGACCCATTCAACTTTGAGCGCCTCAGTTGGGCCGGCGGGAAAAACCGCGAGGTAGGGGAGAGGCTGATGGGTTTTCGTCTCAACGAGGCCGTTTACAATCAGGTCGTAGGCGCGTCCGGCGGGTAACGGCTCGCGTGGCGTGACGTTGAACTCTTTGCCGTCGAGCGAGGCGCTGCTCTTGTCGCTGTCGGTCGTGATCACCTCCACGGGAAGCCGCTCATGCGAGTCGCGGTCTTGAAAATAGATGTGCTCAGCCGCTTCGCTCAGCCGCACGCTGTAGGTCGTGGTGAGCGTAACCTGCGGTTTCGCGGAGAGATGCTTTCGTTCGTCGAACTCGGTGCTGATCGTGAACTTAGGCGCGGTGTAGAACGCTTCCCATTTAGGGACGGACATGGCAGCGCCGGCCGCGTCTTTCAGATTGGGCGCGAGCTTGAAATGATGGCGTGCACCCGCGACCACGCTTGTGATCGTGAACGCCCCTTCGGTTTGGCTTTTCCAAAGGAAGGTGCCTTCGACCGGAGGCGTGCTGAGGAACGGCGCCGGCTGGTCCGCAACATCAATCAATTTCGCCGGAACCATGGCTCGCGGAAACGTGATCGTGATTTCCATTCCTGCTTCGAGCTGTCCCGCGGCCGGATCAATGATGATACCGCCCGCCTCGGCATTCGGGTTCGGCTTCTCAGCCGCGTCCTCCTCATCCAGAGCCAATGTGGCCGGAGCGATCGCCAGCAGGCCGATCAGTAGGAACAGGGCGGCTCTCACTGCGCTGGTGTTAATTGGGCGATTCGGCGCAAGTCTGCATCGGCCTCAGCTACTTTGCCGATCCGTCGCTGGCACCGCTCGCGCTCTTGGAGGGCCACGAGCGATTCGCGAATCGCCAGGGAGTGCGTCTGCGCGTCGATCGCGGCGACAAAGTTTGCCCGCTGCGACTCGAGCACGCCGCGATAGTACCAGGTTACCGGGTCATCTTGTTTCAACTGGCTGGCGAGGCGGATTTGGTCGACCGCTTGCGTGGTTCGCCCTAACTCGTCTAGTGCGTGCGCGGTTTCGAAATGCGCGTCCGCCGAATTGTTGTCGATCGCAAGCGCCGCCTGTGCGTCCGCTAATGCGAGCGTGTACTGGCGGAGGTCGCGCAGGACCTTGGCGCGCCGCACGAGTGCGCCGACGTCCGCCGGATTTTGGCTTAGGATTGCATCACATGCGCTCAGGTCGTCGAGCGCTCGATCGGTCACGTGATTCCCTGTGCTCCGCAGCAGTTGCCTGCTGATCTGGAGGGTCGCGGCGGCATCAGGATTGTCTGTGTCGAGCAGCGACTCGCCCGTTTGCACTCTCGCTCGCATCGAGCCGGGCTGGAGCGCCATCGCCCGCTCACCGTCATCCAAGGCGAGAAGCGGTCGCTCGCCCAGGGTCAACAGTCGCGCGCGATCCAGCAGCAAGGCGACATTGTTTGGGTCTTTCGCAATCTGCGTATCCACAGCCTTGATCCGCGGGATGTAACGGGAGAGGCGCTCGAACTGCGGCAGCCATTCCTTGACCATTTGATCGGACGCATCGCGCGAATTGGCGCGTTTCATTTCGCTATACGCCGCATCCCATCGGTGCAGGCGGAGAAAGGCCGTGGCCAGTGCGACACGGTTCGCCGGCGTATCTCGCGACGCCACAACCTTTGTCCGAAGATCCAGGTTTTCGGCCCAGCGTTTCTGCTCAACGCACAGGTCAGCGAGCTTTTCGAGGGCTGCGCCGCGTTCGGCGCTCGAAATTTTGCTCGAAAGGAAAGCGCGCCAGTGCTGCTCGGCCTGGTCAGGATGTTTTTCTTCCAGGGCGACATCCCCACGCAAGTCGTCGATGACCGCGGACGGCGGCTTCGCGTGTTGTCGCCATTCGTTAAGCCAGCGCTCGCACCGGTCGATTTGCTTCAGCTCCAGTGCCGTTCGGATGAGCGTCTCCCACGTCCGCGAATCGCCCGGCTTTTGATCAACAACACGCCGGGCTATCTCGATGATTGCGTGCTTGTCCTCCGCCCTCGTGGCGACCGCCAGCTGTTTGCGGAGATCGGAATCGACACCCGCTGCGAAACAGAAAAGTGGAACCAGCAGCGAAATGAGGACCGCACCTAAAATGAACGGACGGGGAAAGATGCGCGAGTTTTGCGCGCCCGTGCCGCGGCACTCAAGCAGTTTCGATCAGCGATAAATCTCGTCGATGAGCCGAACGGATTTCTCGTTCGGCAAGACTGACTGCTCCATCTGGTTCATGACGTAGGCGAAACTGATATTGTTCTCGGGATCGGCGAAGGCGTGACTGCCGCCTGCGCCGGGGTGACCGAATGCCTCGGACGATTTTCCGAATATGCGGCGCCGTGCTCCGGGCGCGTCCTTCATGAATCCGGCAGAGAACGCAGTTCGCATTTCGAAGACGCGGTCGACTCCGCTGGCCAACACTCTTGTCATCCAACTCAATGTTTCGGGCTTAAAGAAGCGGCGACCTGCCATCTCACCGCCATTCGCCAGCATACCGTAGAAGCTCGCCAGAGCTGAGGCGCTGCCGATCCCGTTGAACGAGACAATCTCCAGCACGCGCATTTCCGGTTTGTTCATTGCACTCACGGCGTGCAGTCCGCCGGGAGAAGTAAACGTGCGGCGTTGCAGCGTGTCGGGCTGGGCGAGCTTGCGGTAAAACTCGGCCGGCTCCGGAGTTTTGCCGATTTTGGCCGCATAAATTGTCGCGCAGCGGTCGTTCAAGTCACGTGGCAATCCGATCCAGAAATCGAGCCGCATTGGTGCGGCGAACGTTGTCCGCCAGTAGCTCGCAATCCCCGCGCCGGCGATCCGCCTAACCAGCTCGTCGATCAGGAAACCAAAGGTACGTGCGTGATAGCCGTGCGCGCTCCCCGCCGGCCAGAGCGGCGCCTGCTTTGCCAGCGCTGCGATAACGCCGTCGTAGTCGAGAATGTCGACGGTCCCGTCGAGCGCGCACAGTCCGGCCTGGTGCGACATCAAGTGTGCGAGCGTGACCTCGGTTTTCCCGTTTGCGGCGAACTCGGGCCAGAACTCGGCTACGCGTCGGTCGAGGCCGACCCGATTTTCCTGCAGGACGTGCAGCAAACAGGCACTCCCGATACCCTTCGCCGCCGACCAGACGAGCACCAGCGTGTTGTCAGTCCACCGTTGCTCACGCCGCGCATCGCGAAAACCAGCGTGCAGGTCGAGTAGCGGTTCGCCTTTGTGCCAGAGAGAGACGGCGGCGCCGAGTTCGCCGCGCTTAGCGAAATTGTCGGCGAAGAGCGGCTCGATCCGCGCGCGCAATTCGTCCGAATTGAACTGCATCGAGCAATCTCGGGGAACGGCTGGCCTGCCGTCCAATTGTTTACGAGCGACGAGCCGGGACTCGGCTTGAAGAGCTAGAGAACACCCTGCAGCGTTCGCAGGTCGGGGTCCTTCTTGGCGATTTCGCGGAAGGAACCATCCATCCGAAAGCTGATCTGAAGATTGACTTTGGCGTCCCGAACGTTGCCCAGGAGGGCGTCGTAACACCCCATGTTGTAGTAGTAGATTGGCTCCTTCAGGAGCGCGACCGGCCCGCGAACGAGCAGCTTCTTGGCTTCGGCGGTTTTGCCGAGCTGATGCAAACAGAACCCCGCGTGCAGGAAACCGGTGCTGGAGTCCGGCGCGACCCGGCAAAGATTCTGACTGACTCGCAGCGCCTGCGCCCAGCGTTTTTTCTGCATGAGGCAATTCAGCCGCAAATGCAGCACTTCGGGCCTGTTTTGCAGACGCGGCTCAATCGCGTTCAGCTCGGCGACGCACTCGCGCATCATACCGAGCTCGGCATAACCACAGGCGGCGCTCACATGCCATTCGAACTGCACGGCGACGTATTGAGCATACGGCTTGCCAACTACACAGGCTTGCCCTCCCGGCGCGACCGGTTTGGGCGTGAAAACCGCGCTTCTAGAGCAGCTGTTCGAGTTCGCTGAGCCGCCCCTCAAAGAGCGCAATCGTGGCTTCAACCGGCGCTGAGGTGCTCATGTCGACCCCGGCATCCCTCAGGGTCTGGAGCGGGAACTTTGAGCCGCCGGATTGCAGGAAACCGAGGTACGACTTCACCGCGCCGGGCTCGTTGGCGAGGACCCGTTGGGCGAGGGCAACCGCCGCCGACAATCCGGTCGCATACTTATAAACATAGAAGGCGCTGTAGAAATGGGGGATCCGCAGGCCTTCCAACTCCTGCTGAGGATCGATCGTGACCACGTCGCCAAAATAGGCAGCGAGCAGCTTGCGGTACTCGGTTTTAAACACCTCGAGCGTCAACGCCGCGCCGCTTTCCTCGATCGCGTGAATCACCTTCTCAAATTCGGCAAACATCGTCTGCCGAAAGAGCGTGCCGCGAATGTCATCGATTTGCCTGTTGATGATGTAGGCACGCATCTTCGGATCGCTCGTCTCTTGGAGCAGGAAATGGGTGAGCAGCTCTTCGTTAAAGGTGCTTGCGACCTCCGCGAGGAAAATCGGGTAGTCGTAATCCTGGAACAGCTGCGCCTTTTGCGAGAACCAGGTGTGCATGGAATGCCCGGCCTCGTGAGCCAGGGTATAGACGTCGGCGAAAACGTCCTCCTTGTAGTTCATCAGGATGTAGGGAGGCGCGCCATAGCTGCCGCTCGAAAAGGCGCCGCTCCGTTTCCCCTTCGTCTCGTAGCGGTCGCACCAGCGGCCGCGCAATCCGTCCCGCAAAGTGCTGACGTACTCGTCGCCAAGCGGAGCGAGCGCCGCGACGACGCGATCAATTGCTTCATCAAACGTGATCCGAGTCTCAATCTCGGCGACGAGCGGAACGTAGGTGTCGTAGGTATGCAGTTCCTCGAGGCGTAAAATTCGCCGCCGAAGCTCGTAGTAGCGCAGCAGCGCTGGAATACTCTTACGGACGGCGCCGATGAGCCCGTCATACACGGCAACCGCGACGTCATCCTTGAAGAGCGATGCTTCGAGCGCGCTCGGGAAATTTCGCGCGCGTGCGCGGAATACATCCGCTTTCACTGAGTAGGCGAGTGCCGTGGCCAGTGTGTATTCGTGATCCTGAAATTCGGTGTAGAACTGCTCGAAGGCGCGCTGCCGGAGGGCTCGGTCGCGCTTGAGCAGAAATGAGCTGAAGGAGCTTTGCGTCAGCGGCCGTTCGTTTCCGTCCGCGTCGACGACGGATCCGAACTTCATGTCGACGTCGGTCAGCTGTGAAAACGCATCATCGTAGCCGGCGAGCGCGGCTGCGCCCATGGCAAGGAGACGTTCTTCTGCCGCGCTTAGAACGTGCGGCCGCATGCGACGGATTTTCTGCAGGCTTACCCTCCATTCGGCGAGGGCGGGGTGGCGGATAAACTCTTCCCAGCGCGCGTCGTCGATCGCTTGAATTTCCGGGACGACGAAGGCGAAGGCCTCTCCCGCTTGCGTCATCAGGTTTTGTAGCTGCCCGACCCGCGCGAGGTATTCGTTGTTCGAGCTATCCTCGGCCAGTTGCAGTGAAGCAAAATGGTAGACGCGCTCGATTTTCAGATCGAGTTCCTTCTCGAACTCCAGCAACTCTGCGAGCGTCTGTGCCGACTCGCCAATGCGTCCTTGCCAGCGGGCAACGAGTGGATAGCTGCGAGCAATCCAGGTTACGTCCTCCTCCCACTTGCCTACATCGGCGAACAAGTGCGTCAGGTCCCATTTGTCAGGATCCGGAATTTCGCCGCGCGTCGGCGTCGTTGTTTCGATCATGCGCGCGGCTGCTATACGACGGCGCGACCGGCGCCGCAACGCGTGCACGGCTGCGAATTTGTCGTAGTGGTGCCGATGCGAAAATTTCTCTTTCTCTTGCCTCTCGCGCTCTCCCTCCTTTGCGCGGTGGCGGCACCGGAATACAAGGCTGTCGCGCAAATCCCGATCGGAGGCGAAGGCGGCTGGGATATTCTCATGATCGACGATGCGGCGCGGCGGTTATATGTGTCGCACGCAAGCAAAGTAGTGGTGGTTGACCTCGAGAAGAACCAGGTCGTCGGTGAAATCGGGGACACGCCAGGCGTGCACGCGTTTGTTGCCGTCCCGGAATTGCAGCGTGGCTTCTCGAGCAACGGGAAGGAAAATAAATCGAGTGTGGTCGATTTAAAGACACTCGCCACCCTCGCGAAAGTCGATGTCGGCGAAAATCCTGATGCTGTCGCTTACGACGCTAAACGCGGTGAGGTCTACGTTTTCAACCACACTGGTAACTCCGCGACCGTTATTGATGCGAAGAGCAACAAAGTGGTGGCAACGATTCCGCTCGGCGGGAGTCCTGAATTCCCGGCAGTCGATTCAGCCGCGGGCCGTGTCTACATCAATCTTGAAGACAAGAGCGAGGTGGCGGTTATCGACACTGCGAAGCACGCGGTCACGGCGCGTTGGCCGCTCACGCCGGGTGAAGAGCCGACGGGCATTGCGCTCGATGCCGCCCACCATCGGCTCTTCGCCGCTTGTCATAACAAAATGATGACGATGATCGACACGGAGAGCGGCAAGGTCGTCGCTAACGTGCCGATTGGCACCGGTGTGGATGGCTGTGCCTTTGACGATGCGACGCAACTCGCCTTTGCCTCGTGCGGTGAAGGTGTAGTTACAATCGCGAAGGAGAGTTCGCCTAACGAGTTATCGCCAGCGCAAACGCTGCAGACGCAACGCGGCGCACGTACGATCGCGCTCGATCCGAAGACGCATCGTATCTATTTGCCGACAGCGGACTTTCAACCGCCGAGCTCGCCGAATGCGCGGCCCGGTATCGTGCCGAACACGATGCGGCTGCTGGTTTACGGTCCGTCGGAAACAACGGAGTAACTGTGCGACGATTCGTTTTTGTCGCGCTCCTCTGGTGCGGTGCCGTCTGCGTTTTCGGGCAAGGCGGGCCGCCGATGCTGACCGACGATCCCGGTACGCCGGGGAACGGTCGTTGGGAAAACAACATTGCGATCACGTTTGAGCATCCGCCCAACGAATGGTCGCTCCAGACGCCGCAGGTTGATCTGAATTACGGCTGGGGCGACCACATTCAGCTCAACGCACAAACCTCGTTCAACATCCTCAAGCGGACCGACCACGGCGCAATCGGCGGCCCGGGCGACGCGCAGCTCGCGGTCAAATGGCGCTTCGTGGATGAGGACCGACGCGGGTTCGACATGTCGATTTACCCGCGCTTGTTCGTCAATTTGGCGCAATCCTCGGTCCGGCGTGGTTTGACCGACGCGGGGACTCGATTCCTGTTACCGGCGGAAATTGCGAAGAAGATTGGCCGCTTCGAATGTGACGCCGAAGTAGGTGCGCTGGTTGGCACCGTCGGACCGAGCGAGTGGCTCTACGGCCTCGTTGTTGGCACTGAGCTTTCCGAAAAGACCGAAGTGATGGCGGAACTCCACGGCACATCGCGCACGAGCTTTGCGGATGATGAGCTCGCGGTGAATTTCGGCTTTCGTCATAAGCTGAACGCGCACGCCATCTGGATCGGCTCGTTAGGCCATGAGCTTCGCGCGCCCGACGATGATCCGCTGGCGCTCATCGGCTATTGCGGCGTGCAGTTGCTCTACTGAGCGTGTTTTCTCCTGACCTCGTCAGTGCGCTTTTGACGCGGGCTTCTGCGGAAAAATCAGGATCAACGCGACGATCACGACTAGAAGCGCGAGGGATGCTGTATAACGGCTCAGGGCCAGCCCGCCGTTCGCGGCCGGTTTATCGAGAAAATCGCCGACCACAGCTCCGAGCGGGCGAGTCAGAATGAACGCTGTCCAAAACAGGATGACCCGCGAAACGCTCGTGAAGTAGTAGAGAACAGCCGTCAGACCGAGCAAACCGCCGAAGACGGCGGTCGCCCCGACGTAGCCCATCTCATTGGTATCCGCGACCCAGTCCCCCAGTGCGGTGCCGAGCGTCTGCGAGAACATTATGGTGACCCAATAAAAGACCTCGACCTTCGGTGTATTCACGGTGTCGATCGATATGCTGCCGGTGGACCAGCGCCACGTGAGCAGCGAGGCAACAACGAGGATCAGCAATATGGTTGAACCGCCGGTGTAGCCGATGCCGAGCGATCTCGTGCAATAATCAGCCAGCGTGGTGCCGACGGTTGTCGTGGCGACGATCGTCAGCCAGTAGAGGAAAGGATGAAATTTCCTGGCCCTGATCTGAACAAGGACCGCAGCAATAAAAATAACGCCGAATATCGCCGTTCCGATCAGGTAGCCGGTGCCCTTGGCCTCATCGGTCGTTTCACCAAGCCATGACATGGTCACGGCATCACCGCCGGTTTCGCCAAGCGTAGTCGCCAGGATCTTAATGATCCAGAATGCCAGCGTTACCTCTGGGACCTTGGCAACGAGCCCGGATTTGCTTTCCATTTTATCCGCCCAAAATCATCGTCGACTTCCTGGCCCGGCTGGGACTTGCGGGAGTGTGTTGTTGATCACCGGAAACCGGCTTCGCCTTCCTTGTGCATGCGCGGTCCTTTTACTTCGAGCCGCTCCGGCGCCTTGCGTGCAGGAATCTGCGGACAGGTATCGATCCACTTCTCGCCGTCGGGCGCGGCCCAGCGGACTCCGTTGCGCAATACTTGTCTGACAACTGCATGATGATAGATCGGGTAGACTTCGTGGCCCGGGCGAAAGTAGAAGATCTTTCCGTTTCCTCGTTGCCATGTGCAGCCGGAGCGGAAGACTTCGCCGCCTTCAAACCATGAGATGAAAACGATCTCGTCGGGGGTGGGGATGGCGAATGGCTCGCCATACATTTCGACATTCGGGATTTCAAAATACCGCTGAATACCGCGTGCGATCGGATGCGCGGGATTACAGACCCAAAGGCGTTCTTTCTCGCCGGCTTCGCGCCAGGTCAGCGAGCACGTTGTCCCCATGAGCCGCTTGAACGGCTTCGAATAATGCGACGAATGCAGAGCGATGAATCCCATCCCTTGCCAGACCCGGGCAAGAACGCGCTCGACCACACGGTCGCGAACTTTTGCGTGCGCGGCGTGGCCCCACCACACCAGCACGTCGGTCGCCTCGAGCACCGGTTTGGTCAGGCCGTGTTGCGGCTGTTCCAGGGTCGCCGTCCGCACGTCGAACCGCCGTTCTTCTGAGATCGCTTCCGCGATCGTGCTGTGCATCCCGCGGGGATAAATTTGGTGCACGATCGGGTTCTTTCGCTCGTGAATATTCTCACCCCAGACGGTGACTCGAAGCTTCCGTGGCATTGGCGAATTGTAGGGCGGCTGTATCAGCCCGGGCAACGCGGCGTTTCAGCCGCCCCGGCGGGCAAACTCCAAAGTGCGGATTTCTCTCATCACCGGGTGGCGCGCAATGAGCCGCATCCCTTTGCCCAGCAGCTCGCGGCCAGGCGATAGTTTGTGCCATGGGGATGCCCCGCTGGGATGGGGCAGCGGGATCACCTCAAAACCGAGACCCCGAAGGTTGATGGTGAATTTGCGGCCAATCACTGCGTCGAGTTTGTTGAACTCGATGAATTGCGCGATCGCGAGCCGACCGACCGGTATAACGAGCCGCGGCCTCAGGATTTCAAACTCGTCGTTCATCCAGGTCGAACAATTGCGAATTTCGTCTGGCGCAGGCACGCGATCACCCCCGCCGGGAGCTTTTCCGGGAAAGCACCGGTTGACGGCGGCGAAATAGACGCGCGCGCGCATCGCTGTTTCATCCAGCCGGCAGAATTCTTCAAACCAGCGAAAGAGCGTCTTGCCGGCTGTATGCGCGAATGGGCGTTTCAATACTGGCTCGTGGACACCCGGGGCCTGGCCGATCAGCATTACCTGGCTCAGGACTGCGCCGCCGGACACGGGTGGCGGGACGACACGGGGACAAAGCCTGCATTGCAGAAGCCGGGCGACATGATCGTTCAGCCGCGCCTGCCGTGCCGAGGCGCGGGGCATCAGCGCCGGAGGAACGAAAGAAGCAGGCTCAGAACAATGCTGAGCACAACACAAGTAACGACCGGGAAATAGAATCCGGTCTTACCGCGCTCGACCCGAATATCGCCCGGCAAATGTCCAATCCAACCACCGAAACCCGACCAGATGAGCACACCAGCAGCGACAATAACGATGCCAACGATAATGAGGAATTTGCCGAGCTCAGGCATAACGGAATGTGCCCGCGTGTTTACCAATCGCAAAACCCCAAAGAAAAAAGGGCGATCTCGCGATCGCCCTTCTCGTTTTTCCCTGGTTAGCCTGAAGTTAAGCGCCGTCCCGATTGAAGCGGCGGTTCATCCATTCCTGGCGTCGGGTGTCGCGTTCTGCGCGGAGCTCCTTTAGTTTCGCCACCTGGTCCGGGGTCAGGAGGGCATTAACTCGATCAGCGACGTGCGCGCGTTGCACGGCGAGATCAGCCTGGATCTGGGCGACCCGCGCAGCCTGCGCACGAATGGCCGGCTCGTTGACCGGTGAACTCTGCACCAGGTCGCGAAGCCCTTTTCGCTCCTGAACGAGCTGCTTGACCAGCGGCTGCGCCGTCGGGCGCGATTCGCGCAGGATGTTTCGAATCTGTTCCTTCTGCGAATCGTTCACTCCGACTTCGCGAAGAGCACGGAACATCCCGTGCCCGTGGCGGAACCCGTGCGGTCGCCCGCCGTCAGCATTGTTGTCATTGTTTTCTACAGCGCCGGCAAGACCGATCGCTCCGACGAGCGCGATAGCGATGCCGCATAAGGTTAGGACTAGCTTTTTCATACTCTGTGCTGAGTAGAACACTTCCGCGGCGATCGTGTTGCGCGAAAAGTACGGCCAGCTGCACAGTAGTTGCACGGCGCGAGCGACGCGGAGAGATTCGAGCTCCGCATGGCCGTTCAATTTCGAGACTACTATGAAACACTCGGTGTGCCGAAAACGGCGACCGAGGACGAAGTCCGGAGTGCCTTTCGCAAACTCGCGCGGAAGTACCACCCGGACGTGGCCAAGGACAAAAAAGCCGCTGAGGAGAAGTTCAAGCAGATCAACGAAGCCTACGAAGTCCTGAGCGATCCGGAGAAGCGGCGAAAGTACGATGAACTCGGCGCGAACTGGAATCAACCCGGCGGATTTCAGCCACCACCGAATTGGGGCGGAACACAGCCGGGCGGCGGGATGCACTGGAGCGGCGGCAACGGCGGTGTCGAATTCGAGTTCGGCGGCACCGGATTCAGCGATTTCTTTGAGGCCTTTTTCGGCGGGGGCCGCGGCCGCTCCGCGTTTGGCGGCGGCGGCTTCGCCTCCCGCGCCGACGGTGCGGAACGCGGCAGCGACGTCGAGGCAGACATCATGGTGACGCTCGAGGAAGCGCTGCACGGCTCCAAGCGTCAGGTCTCATTGCGACGGAGCGATTCAAAGAAGGTCGAAACGTACCAGGTTAAGATCCCGCGCGGTGTACATGAAGGTCAACGCATCCGCCTCGCTGGCCAGGGCGAAGCCGGCGCGCACGGAGGGAAGAGCGGCGACTTGTTTTTGCGCGTCCGACTCGCGCGTCACCCCGATTTTTCGGTCGAAGGGCCCGACCTTGTGCACGAACTAAAGGTCGGGCCGTGGCAGGCCGCGCTTGGCGGCCCTTTGGAGGTGCCGACCTTAGAAGGGGCGGCGCGTTTGAAGCTGCCGCCCGGGACCCAGGGCGGACAACGTTTTCGATTGCGCGAACGCGGTCTGCCGCACGCGACTGGTACGCGCGGCGATCTCTACGTTGTGGTACAGATTCGCATCCCGAAAAAGCTCGGCGAACGCGAACGTGAAATCTGGGAGCAGCTCGCACAGCTGCACGGAACCTAGCGTTTCTCTCGACACCGCCCGCTTGCGGGCGGTAGAAGCCGAACATGAAAATCGCGCTCGGGACAGATCACGCCGGCTTTCGTCTCAAGGAAAAGGTAAAGCAGTTGCTCGATTCGCTCGGGCATGAGGTCAGCGACTTCGGCACGTTCAGTGACGATCCGGTCGATTATCCCAAGTTCATTCCCCCCGCGGCCGAGGCTGCAGTCCGGGGTGAGTGCGATCGCGCAATTGTTTTCGGCGGCTCCGGCAATGGCGAGGCGATGGCCGCAAACAAGGTGCACGGCGCGCGTTGCGCTTTGTGCTGGAACGAGGAGCTCGCACAGCTCTCCCGCAGACATAATGACGCCAATGTCCTTTCACTGGGTCAGCGCGTGATCTCAGAGGAGATGGCACTGAACATCGTCCGCGTTTGGTTAACAACGGAGTTCGAGGGCGGCCGCCACCTGGCGCGTGTCGAGCAACTCAACGCGATGTAGCCCTACAGCAGGCGATCGGCCACAATGGCTGTAATAAACACTGCGCTAACAACAGCGTTGCTGAGAAAAAAGGCGCGATTGATGCCTGCTACATCGCGTCGCTGCGCCGTGCGATGCTCGAGCCACAACGCGGCCGCGACCACTCCCATCCCGGCGAAATAAGGAGAACCAAGCTGCGCGGCTATCCCGAAGGCGATCAGCCCAGCCAAGGTCGCAAAGTGCAGCAACTGGGCAAAGCGCAGGCTGCGTTCAACGCCGAGTTTCACGACGAGAGAGTGCAACTGTTCCTGCCGGTCAAAGTCGTAATCCTGCGTGGCGTAAATCAGATCAAAACCCGCCACCCAGCAGACCACCGCCAGGCCGAGAATAACGGGCGGTAGCGCGATCTCGCCACGTTGGGCAATCCATGCCGCCACTGGAGCAATGCCGAGCGCCGCGCCAAGGAAGAAATGCGTCGCGCTCGTGAACCGCTTCGTAATTGAATAGAAGAACACAATACCCAGCGCGACGGGCGAGAGATACAAAGTCAGCCGGTTGATCGACGCTGCGGCAGCGAGAAAGGTGGCACTACTGACAATGACGAGCAGTGCGACCGTGCTTTTCGGCAGCAACCGATGCCGCGTCACTGTTCGCGGGTTGCGCTGATCGAGCGACCAATCCGCCCACCGATTGAAAAGCATCGCCGCAGTCCGTGCCGCAACCATGCAGATCAGGACCAGGGTGAGAACACGTGGAGGTGGCATCCCGTCCGCCGCAACGACGAGCGAACCGAGCGCGAAGGGCAAGGCGAAAATGGTGTGCGAGAACCGGATCAGCTGAAGGAAACGTGTGACGCTGTTTGGCGCGGTCTCGCTCATACTGTGCGGCTACTGAACTGCGAGGAGAAGCTGCTCAAGCCGGGTCCGTGCGCCACTCGTGATCGGCGTGCCGTGCGCAAAGAGCAATCGCTCAAATGAGTGATCGAGCAGCCGGTTCAGCGAACGGCGCATCAGGCGCTGATCGGTGCAATACTTTTTCGGCAGCAACGAGAAACCGTACGGCTCGAAGTTGATCAGCGCGTCCCCGACAATCATCTCGCCATCGCCTGCACCATTGAAGATTGCGACCTCGCCTTGAGGTGCGCCTGGGAGGTCGATCGCGTCCAGGGTCGTGTTGCGCAATGCGCCATCGACGGCGACCGCGGCGTCTCCGGCGATTTCAAGCAGATTGCGATGTAGAAGCATTGGAACCGAGAACCGCTCGCAGAATAGAGGTGCGGCGCGGAAATGATTTTCATTCGTCACAATCACGCCGGCGACTGCCGCGTCCGCATTCAACATTTCGATGGCTGAGGCGGCCAACTCGATCGGATCAATAAGATAGACGCCGGCCGGGGTCAGAACCGCAGTAGACCAAAGATCACACTTCACTGCCGGGTCGTATTGCTGCCAGACGAGAGTCGACCGGCTGATTCTGGCCAAATCGTCAGCGGGTTTCATTCACCGGCGGAACGGGGCTTGAGAGGGTGGTGGCATCCTAGCTGCTACAGTCGTTCTAGAAATTATAGTCATGATCACCTTCTCCTACCAAGCGCGAGATGCGTCCGGCAAGATCGTTTCCGGCATACAGGACGCACTCAACGAAGACAACGCCGTTACCAGTTTAATGAGCCGGGGCCTGATGGTCCTTTCGCTCCAGAAAAAGGCCGTCGCCAGCGGCCGGGCTAAGCGAATTGGCAAGGTCAAAGAGACTGATCTTGTGCTGTTTACGCGCCAGCTGTCGACAATGGTCGAAGCCGGTATTTCGCTCGTCCAGGCGCTCACCGCGCTCTACGAGCAGTGCGACTCGAAGAAGCAGAAAAACCTACGTTCGATTATCAGCGACATCACCACGCGTGTTCAAGGGGGCGAGACTTTCAACGAGTCACTCGCCAAGCACCCGCGCGTGTTTGATCGCCTTTTCGTCAGCATGGTCAAAGCGGGCGAGACCGGCGGTCTGCTTGCTGAAATTCTTGACCGCCTGGCCGGCTTCCTGGAAGCCAGCGCCCGGCTGCGCAAAAAGGTCAAGTCGGCGATGACGTATCCGGTCATCGTCATTTGTATCGCGATGGCGATTACGATCTTCCTGCTCGTCAAGGTAGTGCCGATCTTCGGCGAGATCTTCAAGGACTTCGGCGCCAAGCTTCCCGCCCCCACGCAGTTCCTGATCGACGTCAGCGACTTCATGCGCTCGGAGTGGTACTTCCTTATCCTGATCGTCGGTGGCGTCATTTTCGGCACGCGAGCGTTCGTGCGCTCGACCCGCGGCAAGCAGATCTGGGATCGTTGGAAGCTGAAGCTACCGATCTTCGGTCCCCTCATTCACAAGATCTGCATGTCGCGGTTCGCAAGAACCTTCGCCCAGCTTATCCGCAGCGGTGTGCCAATTCTCGAAGTGCTCGACATCGTCGCCGGCGCGTCGGGCAATCACGTTGTCGAGACGAGCCTCAAAGGTGTCAGCGCCGACGTGGAGAAGGGCGACAATTTATCGATCGCTCTTTCGAAGAAGGCGATTTTCCCGACCATGATGTTGCGGATGGTGTCGGCGGGTGAAGCGACCGGCAAGATCGACGCCATGCTCGAAAAAATGGCCGACTTCTGGGACGAAGAAATCGAAGCGATGCTCGACGCGCTGACGTCATTGATCGAGCCAATGTTGATCGTTTTTCTCGGAGTGATCGTGGGCGGCATCGTGATCGCGATGTTCCTGCCTATCTTCAAACTCAACGAGGTAGTTTCTCAGAGCAAAAG
>JBJMWX010000105.1:0-28806 GCA_045809925.1 Chthoniobacterales bacterium | reverse complement strand
TTCCTGCCCAATTCGAGCCGTTTCGCATTGCCGGAAGAGGCAGACCCATGATGCGAGCAGCCAGCCGGTGACAAATGCGCGTGCCAGCACGTACAGCGCTTTCCACATGAGTAAGGCTGGCGTGCGATCGGCGATTGCGCCGCGCATGATCGCATCCGCCGACACGAGGATAAAGAACTGCAACCCCGCGATGAGCAGGAACCAGCCGAATCGCCCCGCGTTTCTCCGCAGGAACTCCCAGTGGGCGCGGATCGCTTCGCGCAGTTTCTCATTGTGCAGGACGAGTGAGATTTGCACGGAACAAAACAGGATCAGCAGCGTCCCCATGACCGCGCGTTGCAGCGGCAGCCAATCGAGCACATTCGGAATTTCGCGAAAATAGGCGAGCAGCAGCGGCACGCGCACGAGTAACGTGCTTACGATCACGACCACACCCGCCCATTCCAGCACGTAACTGAACCGGCGCATGGCGAATTGGAATAGCGCCGGCTCCGTGAAGCTCAGCCCTTTGATCCAGGCGAGGCAGACCGTGATCAGGTACACCTGGATGTAGACGCCGAACAAGTACTCGAAGATGAATGCCGAGGCGTCCACCGTGGCGGAAATTTGGACGAGGCGCGCCGAAGCCATTTCGCCCTCCCAGAGCGGCAAACGCCAGAAAACAATCGGCTTCATCAATGTCGCAAAGGCGCTCAGCAGGACGATCGTGTAAATGAGAAAGCCCCAGAAGCCGAACCGCTTCCGCACCGCTGTGTAAAAACCGCCGTGAAGGCGCCGCCAGTTGAACAGCATCATGACCGCGGCCACGACTGAGAGGGGATACGTGGTAGCGGCATTATCGAAGAGGCCGGCCAGACCTTCGAGCACCGGCAGCGGCACTTCGCCCCAGACCTCAACAAATTTCGGCCAGTGCCAGGTCGCGATCGAGCCGACCTGGTGCATGTCGAGGTCAGCCGTCGACGTCAGCGGTGTGAAGGTGACGAACTGGAAGATTGAATAGGCGAACCCGAGAACAGCGAACGTCAGCCAAACGCGCTCAAACCTGGCCAGACAGCGAAGGCCGTCACGGAATGAGAGCCGAATGGGATTGAACCACATCAACAGCGCGTAACCAAGGGCCATGCCGAGCAGCGGCAGAAACGGGGCAATGGAGTGTTCGAGTGCTGGAGCGATGAGCAACCAATACTCCATTACTCCGCTACTCCATCAGACCAACCCGGTCCGGTCTAGCGAATGAAGCCCCAGTGCCGGTTGAAGGGCCAGTATACGAATAAGCCGCGGCCCACCAGATTCTCTTCCGGGACCGGTCCCCAGTAGCGGCTGTCGTAACTGTTGTAGCTGTTGTCGCCCATCGCAAAATAGCTATGCGGCGGCACCTGGTAGGACTTGTTCGGATCGCTAAGATTATCTCGTCCCGGCGCGTAGCCGCGATAGGGCGGTTTCGCGCTCATCACGCGTGCAAATCCGAACCCGCGCGCTTTCTCGCCGTTGATGTAGAGCCACGGTGGATCAATCCGAAGCGTATCGCCCGGCTCCCCCGCCATCCTCTTGATGAAGAAAGGCGCGCCCGTCTCGGGATCATCCGGAATACCGAAGATGTGATCGGTTCGGAAAACGAAAACGTCGCCGCGGTGCGGTTTGACGAAGTTGTAGCTGATTTTATCCACGAACACCTGATCTCCGGTGTCGATCGCGCCGCGCGCGATGACGTCGCCGGCCTGATAGTGAGCGCCGGGCAGCACGTGAAAATCCTGCCGGAGCGTTTCCGGTGCGGCGTAGACGAGGAAGCTCTGCCGTTCGCAGACGATGCGCGAAAAGGTAAAAAAGAACGCGAACTTCCGCGGAATGATTTGCGTGATCCGATCCTCTTGCGCCGAGACGACGTTGATGTAGTTGCGGCCGAGGATGAAGTATTCGGCGATCTGCCGCGCGAGGTTCGGCGGCTGCTCGGTCGTGGGATGGCCTATAATGCCATTGAGAGTCGGCTGCATTGAGCCGGTCGGAATTTTGAACGGCTGGAGAAAATAAGAGCGGATCGCGACGGCGACGATGATCGCGACGAGGACAACCTCGCAGTTCTCTCGCCATGACGATTCCCAGGTGACAGGCGTAAGCTTGTGCAGCTTCCCATCGAGAGTTTCCGCTTCAGTCCGCATCCGGTCGCGATCCCTCTCCTTCAGCGCTGTCTTTAATGCCGCGATGCTGGTCGCGATATCAGCCCGGTCCGGCTCGCTCATCACGTCGCGCTTGTAGCGGAGATATTTTTCGGCATGCCGTACGAGCAGCTCGCTGTGCTTGACGACGCGCGACTTAAACATCGGCCGGCAACCTAGCGGATTTGCCCCGTTTGCAAACCGCGAAGAGCGTCGGGCGGGCGCGACCGCAGGCTGGCTGGTGCTACCCGCTCTTCTATTGCTACGCCCAAATCCCAGCGCGATTTGGATCCACGTCGGCGATCCCATCCAACCGGCAGTTAAGGAAGGAAAACCGGCGCGTTTCGTGTACAAGCTTCGGGTGGGGCAGCTCGACGCCTTCTTTCTCGCGCAGGATGAACAAGCGAGTGCCGAGGTGATGGTGCGACTCGTCCGGTTCATCAGCGCTGCGCAGCGCAGTCTGGATCTCGCGCTTTACGACATGCGGTTAAGCGAAGGATTGAAAGTGCCGTTGCAACAGGCGTTGGCCGATCGTGCCCGGGCCGGGGTGGCGGTGCGCATCTGTTTCGACGGCGATAAACCCATCGAGCCGAACCTCGCTGCCGGCCAGGATCCCGCCTCGCCCGGCACGAGCGCGCAAGTCGAGTCGCTCGGCTTTCCCTGGCGACGCATCGCTGGAATGAAGCTCATGCACCACAAGTTTATCGTGCGCGACGCGGCCGCCGTCTGGACGGGTTCGCTCAACCTGACCGACGACGCGTTCACCTTGATGGAGAACAACGTCGTAACGATTGACTCGGCCGAGATCGCCAACTTCTACGCGCTCGACTTTGACGAAATCTGGCGCCGCGAGAATTTCGAGAAGACAGGCGAAATCACGACACGCGATGTGCAGCTAACGTACGCCGGCGCGCCTGCGGATGTGCGCGTGATGTTTTCACCCGGTTGCGGTCTCGAGATCGATGAGGAGATCGCACGCCGCGTTCGCAATGCGCAACGTCGTGTCCGCATCTGTAGTTTGCTCATCAACTCCGGCACGCTCATCAATGCTCTCTTAAATCTGCTGAATGGCGGCCGCGTTCAGGTAGACGGGATCTACGACGCGACGCAAATGGCAGAGGTTTACCGGCAGTGGAACGATGTGCCCTCGAATCGGTGGAAAGTTCCGGCGCTGCAGGACATTGTCCGGCGTGCCAGCCTGATCGGCAAGAACTCCACGCCCTACACGCCGGCCGGCCGGCATGACTTCATGCACAACAAAGTGCTGGTCGTCGACGATACGGTTATAACGGGTTCCTTTAATTTTTCGCGTAGTGCGCAGTTCAACGCAGAGAACATTCTCTTTGTCGGAAGCGCCGCCTTTGCCGAAGCTTACAGCGGCTACATCGATCACCTGCGCGCCAAATACAGGTGATCGGAACGACGGAGATGCGCAGCTACTGCGCTTTTAAGACCTCGATGAACGCTTCCTGCGGAATGTTGATCCGGCCAATGCTCTTCATCCGCTTCTTACCTTCCTTCTGCTTCTCGAGGAGCTTGCGTTTTCGGGTGATGTCGCCGCCGTAGCATTTCGCTGTCACATTCTTCCGCATCGCCGTGACCGTTTCGCGCGCGACAACTTTACCGCCGATGGCCGCCTGGATCGCGACCTGGTAGAGCTGTTTCGGAATTACTTCCTTCAACTTCGCCGCCAACTGGCGGCCGCGACCCTCGGCGCGGTCGCGGTGCACGATGGTGGAAAAGGCGTCGACGGGCTCGCCGTTCACGAGCAGGTCGAGCTTCACGAGTTTGGCGGCACGATAACCGCCGTGCTCGTAATCCATCGAACCGTAGCCGCGCGTGATGCTCTTAATCTTGTCGTTAAAATCGACCAGGATTTCGTTTAGCGGCAGCTCGCAGTGCAGCATGACGCGACGCTGATCGAGGGTCTCGGTGTGATCCATCAGGCCGCGTTTTTCGAGAATAAGCTGGAGGATGTCGCCGATGTTTTCGTTCGGGCAAAGCACATAGGCCTTCACGATCGGCTCGCGGATCTCCTCGATGATACTCGGGTCGGGCAAATGCGCGGGGTTGTCGATGAGCAGCGTCTCGGCACGCGTAGTCAGGATTTCGTAAACCACACTCGGGCTCGTCGCGATGATATCCATGTTGTACTCGCGACGGAGCCGCTCCTGGATGATCTCCATGTGGAGCAGGCCGAGAAATCCGCAGCGGAACCCGAACCCGAGCGCAACCGAGCTCTCCGGGGTGTAGATGAAAGCGGAATCGTTGAGGCGCAGCTTGCCAATTGCAGTCTTGAGGTGCTCGAAATCCGCGGTGTTGATCGGGTAAATGCCGCAGAAGACCATCGGATGAATCTCCTGAAAACCGGGCAACGGCTCGCGCGCTGAGTTGCGCGCATCCGTGATCGTGTCCCCGATTTTTATGTCAGCGGTGGTCTTGATGTTGGCGATGAAGTAACCGACGTCTCCCGCGTTCAAGCGAGGCTGCGGATACATCTTCGGCGTGAACACGCCGACTTCCTTGATCTCGTAACGCGAGTCGTTACGCATCAGCTTGATCGCCTGCTCGTGCTCCATTTTGCCAGACACGACGCGGACGTAGCCTACGACGCCACGGTAAACGTCGAAGACAGAGTCAAAGACGAGCGCCCGAAGAATGTCGTCTGGTCGCGGCGTCGGCGCCGGAATGCGTGCGACGACAGCTTCGAGAATGTCTTCAATTCCAATGCCCATTTTCGCACTGGCGTCGATCGCTTCCTCCGCAGGGATTTGCAGGATCTCCTCGAGTTGTCGGTGCACGGAGGGAATGTCGGCATTTGGCAGGTCGATCTTGTTGATCACCGGCACGATGGTGAGGCCTTGCTTGTGGGCGAGGTGAACGTTCGCGACTGTCTGGGCTTCGACGCCCTGCGCCGCATCGATAATCAAGAGAGCGCCTTCGCAGGCGGCCAGCGACCGCGAAACCTCGTAGGCGAAATCCACGTGGCCGGGCGTGTCGAGCAGGTTCAACCGGTAAATTTCGCCGCTTTTCGCGGTGTACTTCATGGTCACCGGATGTGCTTTGATGGTGATTCCGCGCTCGCGCTCGAGGTCCATCGAATCCAGCAACTGGTCCTGCCGATCGCGCTCGTGAATTGTGCCGGTCCGCTCGAGCAATCGATCCGATAAGGTCGTCTTACCGTGATCGATGTGCGCGATGATGCAGAAATTGCGCGTCCGCTCAATTGCCATGGGAACGGTGAGTATGCGGGCGCGGGGCGGGAGAATCAATTGCCGCCGGATCTCTGAGGTGCCATTTCGCTGTTGGCGGCTGACGCAGTCATCTTAAGATTAATCCGTGCCGAGATTAGTAGTTAGCGGGACGCCGCACGAATTGGCGCAGGATCGGATTACAATCGGCCGCGCGTCGGACAACATCATCCGGGTTGAGGATCCGTCGGTCTCAAGCCGGCATGCGCATCTTCAGTTGCTCGGCAGCGAGTACTACCTGCGCGATGTCGGCTCTACCAATGGCACCTACGTGAATGGTCTGCCGACAAGTTATGTTCGCCTCCGCGTTGGCGATCAGATCCGCTTCGGCAAAGTAGAGGCCCTGTTCGACGCAGAGACGCCGGCCGCGACGCAGCCGCTCCCGGAGCCGGAGCAAATCGAAGGGCGGCCGGCGGATTCGAGCGCACGACCGGTCGATTTCCAGAATGCTTCACCCTTTCGCGAACGCAGGAAGGAGAAGGACGCCCTGCGCACGGCGCTCTTCATTTTGGCGGCCATCGCGTTTCTGATCTTCCTCGCCAGTCTGCTCGCCGTGCTCACGATGCGGGCGCCGCACCTTAGCTCGTCTTCTAGAGCTGGCTCTGCCGCGAGTGGAATTTTTTCGCTCGCTTCGCCTCGATCGACCACACAGCCCTGTCGGCATGACGCGCATTCTCATTGTGATCTCCAGCCAAAAGCAGACTCTCTTGCTGAACTGTCAAAACTGATCGAAGCAAGAAAGCTCACGCCGGTGATTTCCCAGGTTCTGCCCCTCGCACAAGCCGCAAAAGCGCAGGAGCAGGTCGCAACGCGACACACCCGCGGCAAGGTCGTGCTCAAAGTGGCCGACGCGCCACAATAGCATCGCTCGATAACGGTGTGCTATAACGGCGCACGATGAATTGGGAAGCGATCAACGCGATCGCACAGCTGATCAGTTCGATCGGCGTGGTCGCGTCGCTCTGGTATCTCGCGGTGCAGGTGCATCGCAGCACCCGCGTCGCGAAGCTCGCCGCGCAGGAGGCCGCCGCCAGTGCGTTGCGTGAAGTAACGCAACCATTCTCGGAAAATGCCGAGCTTGGCCGCATCTGGCGGATCGGACTCGAAGATCTCGATTCTCTGGCGGACGATGACAAAGCGCGCTTCTTCCACGCGGCGTTCCAGTTTCTCAAAGCGATGGAAACAATTCATTTTCAGTACATCTACGGTTTGCTCGACGAGCAGATCTGGCGCGGATGGTGGGAGCTTTACCGTCATTACCTCGCGTGTCCGGGCCTGAGCTTTTACTGGAACCGCCGACGCGCGTTATTTTCCACTCGCTTCCAGACTTTCGTAGATACTCTGGAACGACCGGCGGACCGACTGACGGTGGCGAATTTGTTAGGCCACTCTGCGGGCGCGGCGTCAGAGCGCGGTTAATCGCGGAAAGAGTAGGGCTGGCGCGACAGGTCGCCGATCTTCGTGACGCCGCCAGCCCAGATGATGTAGCCGCGCAGCTTTCGGGGGTTGCGTCGATCGAGGAAGAGTCCGCCGTCGTAGCGCTGCGGGCCGGCAAAGGAGTGCTTCACCACCCCGCCTGGGGCCGCGTAATAAAAGCCGCTGTTGTCCTCCGAGGAAAGAACGTAAACGCCGGGGGGGAAATGGATGGTCGAAACGGCCGGGGAGGACCGCAATTCAAGGTGCTGCCTGGGAGTATAGGCGACGGGCGGTGGTGTTGCACAACCCGTTAGGCCCGTGGCGATTACTGCGATCAAATACCGGGTGATGGAGGGGCGGGACTGGGGCCGAGGGGGAATGGAAAGTGCTATAATCTCCATAATTCGGCCCCGCGCTCTCCTGTGGGACCGGAATACCAAGTCATCCATACATAATGAGAACCATTCGCACTTATATCAGAAATACTATCTGCGCCGCAGCGCTTCTCGCACTGCCGGCGTACGCATCGGAACCGGGGCCGTCCGCGAGCCCCACACCAACGGCTACGCCACATCTCGAGCCTACCGCCACCCCAACGCCTACACCGCACTTTGAGCCGTCGACTACTCCGACGCCAACCCCGACGCCGCACAGCGAGCCGAGTCCGACGGGCACGCCCGGCGGAGATGGGCACCATGGGCAAATCAGCTTGCGTGGCTTCTACGAAGGAACCACGCCGACCGGCGCAGTTGCGCTCTTTTACGTGAGCGACAATTCGCATGTCGCAGCTTACGTGCTCGATGTGCCGGGCCAGGTAATAGGGTTTGCCGAGGGGCCGCTATACAACGGGCTGTTTAGCCTGAAGCTAACGACCGGCCAGGCGCTGGTCGGCTCGATTCAGGATAATGGGGTGACCTATACCCTGGCAGGGCAATCGCTTCAGGCGATGCGAATGCCGACGTTCGGTTCCGAGCACACTGTTGCCGGCCAGTACTTTGGCGTCGCTAATGGTCCGACCGGAGAGAGCCGCGTGATGTTCCTCATTGATACCAACGGAAACATCGTCATGATCCAACACACCGGTACGACGTACAGCGGTGGTTATGGCAAGGTGACTGCACCGGTTTCGCCCGCCACGCTCTACAACTTCACGCTGAATAACGTCGTGGGAAGCAGCAGCACCGTCACGGGTAGTTTCAGCGTCATCGACGGTTCGTTTGTCGGCACATTTACGACCAGCGCCGGGACATTCACCGTCAACACATTCAAGAACTCGCTGGCCAACCACATGGCGAACATCTCCACCCGCGGCCTGGTTGGCCCGGGCCAGGGTCAGCTGATCGGTGGCTTTATCATTACTGGTGGACCGAAAGCCGTGCTCATCCGCGCGGTCGGTCCATCGCTGGCGGCGGCCGGAGTCTCGCCAGCATTAGCCAATCCTTCGCTTCAGCTCTTCGCCGGATCGACGCTGCTTGCCTCAAATGATGATTGGAAGACGAACGCAAACGCGGCGCAGATTGTTGCCAGCACGCTTGCGCCAACGAACGATCTGGAATCCGCGCTGCTGGTTCGTCTTGAACCCGGCGCCTATACGACCGTGGTGAGCGGCGCGACTGACAGCGCGGCGATCGCCCTGGTGGAAGTTTACGAAGCAGGCTTCGAGTAAGCCGATAACTGTCGCAGCCATAGAGGGGCCTCGCGTCGCACTAGCGGCGCGGGGCCTTCCTGCTTTTGTAGCTGATTGGTCGGGCTCGACCGCTGCGCGCCTGATATCATCCTATTGCGGATGGCCCGGCGGTCCGTCCCTGCGGGAACCTAGGTCGCACGCAGCTCCGATTCGGCCTCACTCTGCAAACGCTGGACGCAATTCCGGAATTCGATGGGATGGGCGATGGTCTGGAAAGGTTCTTCGGAGCCGCCAGTGCCCCGAATCATGACTGTTCCGTAGTCGAGCATGCGGCCGAGAAAGCTTTGATCGACGCCGACCGACTCCACCTTCGATATGAACATTTCGAGCGTCTGGCGATGCACGACGCCCGTCTTGATCAGCACGCGCCGGTTTGTGACGACGAGTTCATTGCTCGAATATTGCACCGCCGGCGGAATCAGGATCAGCATCGGCAGGGGCAAGGCAAACCAGCCGAGATGCGCCCCGGTAAACGCCTGCACCGCGATCCCGAAAGGAATCGCGACGAAAAAGAAGACGAGCACCCCGAGCACGCCGTAACGCAGGAAGACGATCCAGTGGACGGAGGTTTTGTAGAACACTGTCTCGTTCGGGGCGATCGGGGCGCGCGTGTAGTCGCCTAACGAGTCGTGCGGCACCGCTGGGCGATGCGCTGCGACCGCGGCAGATCCTGCCAGGACGCTTCCTATCGGTGGTTCCGCGGTTCCCGCTACGGTGTCGCGTTCCACCGCATCGTCTTGCGGTAGAGGAGTCGGAGCGGAAGCAGAATACGAGATCGTCTGGCCAAGTGGCTTCCATTCGCCGTCGCGACTTGTCGCGGCGAGATCGTTCTCCTGCAGGACCCCGTCAGCGAGCAGTCGTCTCATCAGCTGATCAGAAAACGGCCCGCGTTTCGCGCCGTTCAGGTAAACCCACAGCTGCATCGCGGCGCCTTCAGCGTTCCGCATCCGCAACGTAGGCTTCGAGCGCTTCGCGCGTGACGGTGTGGCGTGCGCCGCAACGCGGGCAGCTAATCTTGATCAGCGCTTCATCTCCGAACAGGCCGGCAGCATCGGCGCGCATGATCGGCGCGAGAATTGAGAACATTCGCTCCTGGGAACAACCGCAGCTCCAGCGGTAGGTGCGTTGCTCAAGCAGACTGAGACGTTCTGTGTCGTCGAGTACGCGCACCTTCTCGTCGTCGAGATTATAGAACCACGCGAGATCGCAGCCCGGTTGTGCCGAAATCATCACGAAATCTTCCGGACCGAAACGGAAATAGCGCGCCGGCCGCTGTTCACTTTGTTCGTAGAACTGCTCGATGATTCCGAACGGTTCGGAACCTGTAAATTGGATCGCGCTACGGCGCGGCTCACCACGTTCGCGCACCAGATCGGCGTAGAATAAATTGCGTCCGTCTTCTTTGACGTTCTCGGTGAAGAGCTGGCCGACAATCATTCCGCGCCGATTGTCGCCGGTGACGAAAAGATTCATGAGCGGCTCGCGAAGATGGATTGTCCACGCCCACGCTTCGTTCCACGGACGCGATGCACAATGCAGCGTGAGGGCAGCGAGTGTTTCCTTGAGGAGAGCGTCATGCGGCGGGGCATGGTGGTAACCGTACTGCCCCTGGTGCAGGTAGTAGTCGACGTAAAGCTCGCCAAAATCGGCCCGCGCCAGCAGTGCGTTCCGCTCCCGCACAAAATAGGTCCGTACCTCAAGCCCTTCGACCGTTCTCGCGTCCCCTCGATCCATCACTGAATGTAACGCGTGAGACATATTTTTCCGCAGCTTTCTGTGTTCCTCCCGCGGTCGGAAGCTGTCAGCGCGCCATCCGGGTTTTGTTAACGTCCCGCGCGGGATGCGGACGGGCCCGCAGCTTGTTTGCGTCAATTTGCTGTAGAGCGAACCAGTTCGTTCCGACTATCCGTTTGTCATTCCGAGCGCAGTCGAGGAATCTCCGGAGATGTCTCGACAAGGTCGGCATGACAAGGGGCACCGCAACAGTCGCATGAAAGCTTGTCTCCTCTCGCTGAGCGCCTTCATAGCTGTGACAATTGCGGGCAACGCCGAACCAATCCTGCTCAAGCCGGCGAACGTCTTTGACGGCCAGGAACTGCATGCCGGATGGGCCGTTCTGGTCGACGGCGACAAGATCACTGCTGCAGGGCCCACAGCGGAAATTACCGCGCCAGCCGGTGCGACGACGATCGATCTGGCTGGGCAGACGCTGTTGCCAGGACTGATTGAAGGTCATTCGCACCTCCTTCTGCACGCCTACAACGAAACGACCTGGAACGATCAGGTCATGTCCGAACCGCTCGCGCTTCGCGTCGCGCGCGCGACGGTTCACGCCGCGCGAACGCTCGCCGCTGGATTCACGAGCGCGCGTGATCTCGGCACTGAAGGAGCCGGTTACGCCGACGTTGGCATCAAGCAGGCGATCGAGCAGGGGATCATCCCCGGTCCGCGCATGCTCGTCGTCACGCGCGCTCTGGTTGCGACTGGCAGCTACGGGCCGAAACTATCTGCCGACCTCGACGTGCCTCAGGGAGCGCAGGAAGTCAGCGGAGTGGAGCAGTGCGTTCGCGGGGCGCGCGAACAGATCGGCAAGGGCGCCGATTGGGTGAAAGTCTACGCCGATTATCGATGGGGCAAGGATGAGCCTTCGCGGCCGACATTTTCGCAGGAGGAATTAAGCGCGATCGTCAACGCAGCGCATTCCGCGGGGCGGCCGGTGGCGTCGCATGCCACTACTGCGGAAGGAATCAAACGTTCGGTGCTCGCCGGCGTCGATACGATCGAACATGGCGATGAAGGTACGGCCGAAGTGTTCGCCCTGATGAAACAGCACAACGTCGCCCTGTGTCCGACGGTGGCGGCGAGCGACGCAGTTGCGCAATACCGCGGCTGGAAGAAGGGGACGGAGCCGGAGCCAGAACGTATCCGTCAGAAGCACGCCAGTATTGAGGCGGCCCGGAAAGCCGGCGTGACCTTCGCGTTCGGCGGAGACGTGGGCGTGTTTCCGCATGGCGAGAATGCACGCGAAATGGAATTGCTCGTGCACGACTACGGATTCACGCCGGCCGACGTGCTGCGGCAGGCGACGAGTGGCAACGCATCCATCTTTCACCTCCCCGATCGCGGCGCTGTTCATCCCAAACTACTCGCCGACCTGGTCGCAGTCACCGGCGATCCGACGCACGAGATTGCCGCAATTACGGGCGTGCAGTTTGTCATGAAGGGCGGCAGAGTAGTTCGAAAGGACCTAGATAAACCATGACCATGATCGAACCGACCAGACGCAGATTCATTCAAGTGACGGCGATGCTCGGCGGCGGCGTTGCCGCCGGTGCGATTCGCCCGCGCGGCCTGAGAGCCGCAGAAACCAAGCCAGCAAAATCACTGCGCATCCTGATTCTCGGCGGCACCGGATTCACCGGCCCGCACCAGGTGCGCTACGCAATGAGCCGTGGCCACAAGGTTACGGTATTCAACCGCGGCAAGACCCATCCCGGTGAGTTGCCCGAGGGGGTTGAGCAGTTGATCGGCGATCGGACCGGGCAGCTCGACGCGCTTAAGAACCGGCAATGGGACGTCTGTATCGACAATCCGACCATGCTGCCGGCATGGGTGCGTGATGCCGCGCAAATTCTAAAGGGAAATGTCGACCGCTACGTCTTCATCTCGACCATTTCGGTTTATGGCGACACCAGCAAACCCGCGGACGAGAGCGCGCCGCTCGCGAAATACGAAGGCGCCGATCCTTACAAAGAAACACGGGACACGGTGGTTGCATCGGGATTCAAGCTCTACGGTCCGCTTAAAGCGCTGTCCGAACAGGAGACGCAAAAATGGTTTCCGAATAAGTCGCTCATCATTCGTCCCGGCCTGATCGTCGGACCGGGTGACGAGACGGACCGGTTCACCTACTGGCCGGTTCGCATCGACCGCGGCGGAGAGGTTCTCGCCCCTGGCAGCCCGAGCGACCCGGTGCAGTTGATCGACGCGCGGGACCTTGCCGAATGGACGATTCGCATGATCGAAAATGGCGAGACGGGAACCTACAACGCCACCGGTCCAGACAAAGAGCTCGGAGTCGGGGACATGCTCGACGGCATTAAGGGTGCGCTGAACGCAAACGCTACCTTTACCTGGGCAAACGCTGAGTTCCTGGAGCAACATAAGGTCTCGCCATGGTCCGACATGCCAGTGTGGGTTCCGCCAATCGGAGAAGCTGGCGGGTTAAGCCGGACCAGCATCAAGGCGGCACTCGGCAAAGGTCTGACTTTCCGTCCACTCCCCGATACTGCGCGGGATACGCTGAAGTGGTTCAAGTCTCTGCCCGCAGAACGCCAGGCGCACATGAAAGCGGGTTTGGCGCCCGAACGAGAGAAAGAAGTGCTCACCGCGTGGCATAACGCCAAGAAGTAACTGCGTGGCTCTTCGCCATCGCCTCGTTGTTCGTGCCCTGGCGGCGCTGCTCACCGCAGTGGCCAGGGCAGCGCAATCTGGCGTGACCGAGCTCCCGTTCACACCAGTGGAGCATCTTGTGATAGTGCCGGTGCGCGTGAATGGCTCGCGACCGCTCTCTTTCGTTCTGGATAGCGGATCAGCGCGCATGGTTCTGGATCGCCGGCTCGTTGCCGAGCTCCACCTGTCGGAAGCGGAGGCGGACACAATCGGCGGCGCCGGGGCCGGGCGGATCCCGGTGCGGCATGTCCGTAATGTCAATCTCGAGCTCGCCGGGGCGTCCGTTCCGCATTGCGAGTTCGTGACGGTCGATCTGAGAGACGTCGGCCAGCAGCTTGGCCATGAGGTGGATGGAATACTAGGTTATGAATTCCTCGACCGCTTCGTCGTAACGATTGATTACCGCCAGCGTCGCGTTCAGGTCCGCGGCCCGGAAGAGGGCCACGGTGATTTCGGCGTTGAACTGCCTCTCCGCCTCGAAAAAGGCTGGCCCTTTGTAAAGGCGCGCCTGCGCGTAAACCGTGGCCCGGAAACAATTGATGAGTTCCTGGTTGATTCGGGTTCCAATGATGCCGTGGATCATCCTCTTGCCGGGAAGAGCGGGGCCGCGTCTCCGATTCGCAGTGGCAATGGCCTTGGTAGCCCTGTTCCGGGTACGCTTGCTTCCGCCGATCTGCTCGCGCTCGGCCGGATCGAGCTGCACGACCTCCCACTCGCCTCAGGTGGGGGGAACGAACAAAGTAGCAGATTGATCGGCGGTGCGGTGCTGAGTCAATTTGTGGTGACATTTGATTACCCGCACACGCGCATGTTCCTGAAAGGTTATTAGTCGAATGACCGGGTGGCTTTCTAAGATACAGAAGAACGCCTTCGACGTTCGCCCGGGTGAGATGCGGGCGCTCTGGCTCGGGTTCCTCTTTCATTTCGCTATTCTTGCGGGTTACTACGTCATACGGCCGATTCGCGATGAGATCGGCGCGGCCAACGCGGAGAACCTGCCGTGGATGTTCACGGCCACCCTGCTTACGATGCTCGCCGCCAACGCGCTCTTCTCCGCGATCGTCGCCCGTATGTCCCGGCGACGGTTTATTCCGCTTGCCTACCGTTTTTTCATCCTGAACCTCGTGATCTTTTTCGTGCTTATGCGCGCGCTGCCCGGCGAGCGCGCTAAGTGGATCGGACCGTGCTTTTTCGTCTGGGTCAGCGTCTTCAATCTGTTTGCCACCTCGGTCTTCTGGGCCTTTATGAATGACCTGTTTACAACCGAACAGGGGAAAAGGCTGTTTGGTTTCATCGCCGTTGGCGGTTCGTTAGGTGCGATCCTCGGCGGCACAATCACAATTTCCCTGGTCAACCGGGTGAGCACCGGTGTGCTGGTCTTGATTTGCGCGGCCATGCTCGAAGTAGCGGCGCAATGTGTCCGCTTCTTTCCGAGTCAGATCAATCCCCAGGCGAGCACGGACCCTAATGCGGAGAAACCTGTGGGCGGCACAATTTGGGAAGGCGTTACTCACATCTGCCGGTCGCCCTATCTGTTCGCGCTCATGCTTTTTATCGTCTTCTACACTGTCACGTCGACCTGGGCTTACTTTCAGCAATCGGAACTAACCAAAGCCGGGTTCGCCGACCGCGCGGCGCGCACTGCCTTTCTTGCCAACCTTGATCGTTGGGTGAATACGGCCACCCTTATCATGCAGATTTTCGTCACGGGCCGGCTCATGAAATACCTCGGGGTCACAGTGACTCTCGTCGCCATGCCGGCGCTCAGCCTGTTCGGTTTCGCGGCCATCGGTTACCAGCCGGTGCTTTCGACTCTCGCTTTCTTCCAGGTAGCGCGACGCGCTGCCGCTTTCGCGTTTATGCGACCGGCCCGGGAAGTGCTCTTTACCGTCCTGCGTCGGGAAGACAAATACAAGGCGAAGAGCTTCATGGACACGTTCGGCTATCGCTGTGGCGATCAAATCGGCGCCTGGTCGTACGGCGGCTTGCACGCGCTCGGTATCGGACTGAGCGCGATCAGCTACATCGCCGTGCCGGTCGTCGCTGCGTGGTGCGGCTTGGCTGTTTGGCTCGGCCGGAAACAGGGGCACTTGGCCAGGCACCGCGAGCGAGAGACAGTCGCCGCTCGCTGACCGGCGAGCTACAGTCCGCAATGCGACGGCGGGGCGAGATTGGCAGCCTACTCCTATTCTGTGCTGTCACTCTGGTTGCCGCCGCCCTCCTGGTTCGACCATTCCGTGCCAAACGAGAAGCGTTCGACAAGGCAAGCTTTGCTCGTCTTCAGCAGCGGCAGCCTGAGTTTGTCCTCATCGGCGATTCGCTGCTGGGTTACTCGATCGACCAGGCGACGCTTGAATCTGCACTCGACGGCAGGCACGTCGAGGTTCTCTGGCACGGCGGAGCGGCTTCGGCCGCGTGGTTCCTCTACCTTAAAAACTTTGTCAACGGAGCAGGCCTTCATCCGCGGCGCGTCTTCATCTTCGTGCATGACGACGTGCTCACTAACCCGAGATTCCGCACTACCGGCAAGTACTTGCAGGCTCTGCAGCGGCTGATGACGAAAAACGAGCCGGTCCTTGAGCAGCTCGCGGGTGTGGAAAAGGAGAAATGGTGGCTGCAGAGATGGATCGCCGTCCTCTTTTCAGCCGATGAAAACCGCGCGCATTACCAGGAGAAGGTTGATGCACGAGTGAGGCGACTGATCGCGATCAAGAGCGACTCGGCGAGGCAGCTCGAGAGGGACGCAAACGCGATCTTCGATATTCCAAAGCTGCGTTCGGACCAGCCGATCGTCACGAGCGAAGGGCACAAGCCATTTGGGCAAGCTGTGGGGGAAAGCTTCCTGCCGCATATCCTGGCGCTGGCGCGCGCCGGTCATTACCCACTCAGTTTCGTTCGGCCCAGGAAACGTCCGGGGCCTTATGCTGACTATGATACGAGGGAGGAGATGCGGGCCTACTACGCGGACCTGCAAGCCTATCTGGAAGCAGATGGCTGCGAGCTGATCGATCTGACTCGCGACCCGGCCATCACACCCGACATGTTTGCCGATTC
Organism: Chthoniobacterales bacterium; assembly: GCA_045809925.1. Lineage (GTDB taxonomy): Bacteria > Verrucomicrobiota > Verrucomicrobiia > Chthoniobacterales > UBA10450 > CADDYX01. Next base: position 12,793 of record JBJMWX010000105.1, on the reverse strand, counting down.
GGTGCATATCGGCCCATGGGCAACGGTCCGTTTCACCCGCCATTTTGAGGAAGAACTAGCGGGCAGGTTCCGATGATTTTTCACTCCACCATTTATCTCGCCTTCCTCGCGGTTGTTCTCGCGATCTACTGGGGGTTGCCGCGCACCGCGCAGAACGTTTTCCTCGTGGTTGCGAGCTACGTCTTCTATGGCTGGGAACACGCCTGGTTCCTAATCCCACTGCTCGCCTCGACCTTGATCGACTTCTCATGCGCCTTGGCGATGGAACGCTTTCCACGCCGCCGTCAGCTCTTCCTCCTTCTAAGTGTCGGCGCGAGCATCGCGCTGCTCGGCACGTTCAAGTACTATTCCTTCGCGCTCGAGAACGTGAATGCGCTCATCGCGGTCGGCCATATTCCGCCATTGCGGGACATATGGCACCTCGCTCTGCCGGTCGGTTTGTCATTCTACACCTTCCAGTCGGTCGGTTACATCATTGATGTCTACCGCGGGCGGGTCCGCGCGTCGCGCAATCTGCTCGATTACGCACTTTACGTCTCCTTCTTTCCGCAATTGGTCGCCGGTCCGATCGAGCGGGCCGCGCACATGCTCCCTCAATACCGGTCGGCCCGGAGATTCGACCCGGTGGCGTGGCGTAGCGCACTTGGACTTATGTTGTGGGGTTTCTTCAAGAAGCTCGTCATTGCCGACCAGTCAGCAGTCGTCGCGAACAAGGTATTTTCACTCGCCGACCCTGCTTTCCCTGTGCTCTGGACGGGCGTGTTTGCATTTGCTGTTCAGATTTTCGCCGACTTCTCCGGTTATACCGACATTGCCCGCGCCAGCGCGCAGCTGCTCGGGATAGATTTGATGCAAAACTTCCGGCAGCCATACCTGGCCAGTTCGCCGGCTGACTTTTGGCGGCGATGGCATATCTCCCTTTCAACGTGGTTGAGAGACTTCGTCTACATACCTCTTGGCGGGTCGCGCTGTAGCGTGGTGCGCAACTCCTTTAATCTCCTTGCGACTTTTACGCTCAGCGGGCTGTGGCACGGGGCCTCATGGAACTATGTGCTGTGGGGCGTTTACTGGGGTGTGCTCATTCTGTTTCAGCGTTTTCTCAGCTGGCTCGGTATGGGACGTAAAATGCCGCTCTTTCTGAAAGTAATTCTAACCTTCGCCTTGACCTGCGCGGGCTGGCTGCTCTTCCGTGAACGCAGTTTAGGCCAGCTGTTGCACGACATTCGACAGTCGCCGTTCGCCGCAACTGTTACTCAATGGCAGGTCGGAGCTTACCTCGGATTGCTCTGCCTGGTTTACGCCGCTCCGCTGATAATCCAAGCGCTGATCGAGACCAAAGAATTCTCGTGGCGTGATCTACAACCGCGCACGCGTTTTGTTCTCCAAACTGCGGTGGCCGTGTTGCTGCTGGCTGGAATTGTGGTTGGCCGCAGTGTAGTCGCGTCGGACTTCATCTACTTCCAATTCTGACGTAACTAACGGCAGGAGTGGGCGGTGAGGGTTTCGAACCCCCGACCTACTGGGTGTAAACCAGCCGCTCTACCACTGAGCTAACCGCCCGCACGATCGAGGAACTAAGCGTTTGCTGCGGTTGGACGCAACTAAGACTAGCTTCAAAATAGTTGAAAGTTTGGTTGCATCTTAGCTTGCGAGCTACTATCTAGCGGCATGGACTTGTCTTTAAGGACTCTGAACGAAGCTGTTTCAATTCGCCAGCAGATCAACCAACTCGAGCAACGCCTTGCATCGTTGTTCGGCGGTGGTGGCGGTGGCGGTGGTGGCACAACTCAGTCGAAAGCAGCCAGCACGAGTGCGGGCGGTGGCTCGCGGCGTCGTGGTGGTGGTCGTCGTCCTATGTCAGCGGCTACTCGCGCGAAACTGGCAGCAGCCGCTCGGGCGCGCTGGGCTGCGAGACGCGCCGGAACCAGCAGTGGCTCCAGCTCGGCTAAGAGCAGTTCGGCGAAAAGCAGCGGCGGTCGTCGTCGCCGCGGTGGTTTAACGGCCGAAGGACGTCGGAAACTATCCGAGGCGATGAAAGCCCGTTGGGCTGCGCGCCGGAGAGCTGCGGGCCGGAAGTAACAGCTAGCGATTGACGCTCTGCATCATGGCCTCCGGATAACGGAGGCCAGATGCGGCATTCTTCGGGAAGAGTGCCTCGAGGATCGCAAGCTCCTCGGTACTTAGCGGCACGCTAACCGCGCCGCTATTCTCCTGCAGGTATTTCCGTCGTTTCGTGCCGGGAATGGGCACAACCTCATCGGCCTGTGCGAGAACCCAGGCAAGTGCAAGCTGCGCCGGAGTGCAACGTTTCTCGCGTGCCAGCTCCCGAATTCCCTCTACCAGCTCGAGATTGCGCTGGAAGTTTTGGCCCTGAAAGCGGGGCGACTGTCGGCGGTAATCGTCCGCCGATAGGTCTTCAAACTGCTGAATCCGCCCCGTCAGAAAACCGCGTCCGAGCGGGCTGTACGCGACAAACCCGATTCCCAGCTCGCGACACGTTTGCAGTACCCCATCTTCAGGATCGCGCGTCCAGAGTGAGTACTCGGATTGCACAGCGGTAATTGGGTGAACCAGATGGGCGCGGCGGATTGTCTCCGCGCCTGCTTCCGATAAGCCGAGGTACCTTACCTTGCCATCCCGAACCAAACTCGACATTGCCTCTACCGTTTCCTCGACGGGGGTCTTCGGATCCACCCGGTGCTGATAATAAAGGTCGATACATTCGATCCCGAGTCGCTTCAGGCTTCCTTCGCACGCGCGGCGGACATAATCCGGTTGACCGCTGACACCGCGGAACTGTGGATTATCGGGATCGCGCACTATTCCGAACTTCGTCGCAATCGTGACCTGCTCGCGATGAGAGCGTAGGGCGCGGCCGACCAGGGTCTCATTGGTATGGGGACCGTACATGTCGGCGGTATCGAAGAAGGTGATACCAAGCTCCAGTGCGCGCTCGATTGTGGCGAGCGATTCCTGATCGTCGCGGCCGCCGTAAAAGTCCGACATTCCCATGCAGCCCAGCCCGATGGCTGAAACGATCGGGCCGCCGCGTCCAAGCTTTCGTTGTTTCATGTCTGTCCTATCCAGGTCGCTGGAGCTATCTCGTCCCACCGCTCGCGAACAGCATTGAAGTCTGCATCGCTCAATCGACCGGCCTCGAGCATGCTGGCGTTCTGCTGCCACCGCTCCGGTTTGGACGTGCCGACAATCGCGACATGCACGCCGGGTACGCTAAGCGTGAAGCGAAGGGCGTGCGCGATGCTCTTGTCGGGTTCACCCGGGAGGAAAGGGTAGTTTAATTTGCGCAGCCGCTCCCAATAAGTGTGAGCGTATGAGTTCTGCGGCTTGTGCCCGCTGATCCAGGCGGCATTAGCTATCGGTCGTTTCGCAATCACTCCCATGCCGCGGTCGCGCGCGAGCGGCACGGTGAGCTCGAGCGCTTCCTGGTCGGCAATGTTGATCGAAGTCTGGAGCGAGTCGAAAGCCCCGCATTCGATAGCATATTTGGCGGCGACGCTATCACCGCTGTACCCAATGTAGCGCGTGTAACCGCGCTCCCGTGCGGTTTGCAGGGCCGCCGTCGCTTCTCCGGTGCGCAGGACTATTTCCGAGCAGTTATGTAGCTGGACAAGGTCAAGCGTATCCGTCCGGAGCCGGCGCAAGCTCCGCTCGATGCTTTCCAGAATCGAGCGTGCCGACCAGTCTTCGCTCGCAATCCCGCGAGGGTGACCGCATTTGGTGAAAAGATAATAGTCGTTCCGCCGGTGACCGGCTGCCTTGCCGATTAGCTCTTCGCTCGCTTCATAGCATTCCGCGGTGTCGATAACGTTTAAGCCGGCATCGATGGCGCTGTTTAAAAGCTGCTCAACCGTGACTTCGCTCGCGTTTTCGTAACCAATCTCAGACCCGCCGAAGCCGAGCATCGACACTTGCATGTCGGTCCGGCCGAACTGGCGCTTCTCCATCTCTGACGCTTTGCGCCAGCGGTGACTTATGTCAACCCGATCAGCCGCGTCTTGCCGGTGCCGCGTTCAATCCGGCCGATCGTGAATGCCTTCAATCGCCGGCCGATCGCCGCGGCGTCCCGTGTGCCAACGATTACTGTCATTCCAATACCCATGTTGAAGACTTGATACATTTCTTCGGCCGGAACACGTCCGCGTTCTTGTAGGAGCCGAAAGATCGCGGGAATACGCCAATTCCGCGTGTCGATCACCGCGTCGCAGTCGCGGGGGAGGACACGCGGCAGGTTATCGATCAGGCCGCCGCCCGTAATATGGGCCAGGCCGTGAATCTTGCCGTCAGCGATCCCGGCTAGCGCAGGTTGGTAGTTGCGGTGCACGCGCAGAAGCTCGGCGCCAACTGACCGTTCTGTGCCGGGCAGGCGGGACCGCGGCTTCAGCTTCATCTGCTGGAAGAGAATCTTGCGCGCGAGCGAGTAGCCGTTGGTGTGCAATCCATTCGACGGCAAACCTAGGATGATATCGCCGGTTTTGACGCGGCTGCCGTCGATCATCTTCCTACGATCAACCACGCCGACGATACAGCCGGCGAGGTCGTACTCGCCTTTGCGGTAAAGATCCCCCAACTGTGCGGTCTCACCCCCAATCAGCGCGCAGTTCGCCGCCCGACATGCGCGAGCAAGGCCGCGGAGCAGTTGATGAAACATCCGCGCCTCAAGTCTTTCGCATCCGATGTAGTCGAGGAAGAACAAAGGGCGAGCACCGACAACCGCGATGTCGTTCACGCAGTGATTCACTAGATCGGCACCAACTGTGTCGTGCCGATCAAGGGCGAATGCGATTTTCACTTTCGTCCCGACGCTGTCGACGCTCGAAACAAGAACCGGCTCGCGCATTGCGGGAAAGCTCGCCCGGAACAAGCCGCCGAATCCACCGATCTTACCGAGCACCTGCGACCCGTGTGTTTGCCTGACGAGCGTTTGAATGCCGCGTTTTAGGGTGTTGCCCAGATCGACGTCGACACCGGCGCGCGCGTAAGCTTTGCGTTTTGTCATGTCCAGCCCAGTCGAGACACTTTCATTGCCCTTTGCTGGCGGGAGATTCCTCGACCTTCGCTCGGGATGACAGTTGTCCGCGACGTTACTTCAAGTCGGCAAACAATTCCGGATGCTGTTCTTCTGCGGCCAGGGCACGCGAACGGCCCTGGCGGCGTTCCATGATGAACTTGTCGAGCTCGGGATCGACTGGCAGTGGGTAATCGCCGGTAAAACAGGCGAGGCAAAAATGATTCATCGGCTGGCCGGTCGCACGCACCATGCCGTCGACGTCGAGATAGCCCAGACTATCCACCCCGAGATATTCGCAGATCTGCTCGTGCGACATTTTGTTCGCGATCAACTTCTCCGGATCGGGAAAGTCGATCCCGTAATGGCAGGCAAAACGATGTGGCGGACAGCTCACGCGCATGTGCACTTCCTTTGCTCCGGCTTCGCGCAGATTCACTACCCGCGCTCGTGCTGTCGTGCCGCGAACAATCGAGTCGTCGACCACCACGACTCGCTTACCCGCTACCGTTTCCTTGATCAGGTTAAGCTTCACGCGCACATCGAAGTCGCGTATCAGCTGGCTGGGCTGCAGGAACGTGCGGCCGATGTAGTGGTTGCGAACGAAAGCGTGCTCGTACGGGATGTTGAGCTCGTGGGCGAAGCCAAGCGCCGCGTAATTGCCCGAGTCAGGTACCGGCACGACGATGTCGGCTTCCACTGGAAAACGGCGCGCCAGCTCGCGGCCCATCTCCGTGCGCACCTTCGCCACATTTACACCGCGCAGGATGCTGTCCGGCCGCGCGAAGTAGACGTATTCAAACATGCAGAAGGCCGGCGCCTCATCCGGAAACGGCCACTCGGACCGGATGCCTTCCTCAGTGATGATCACGACTTCGCCTGGCTCGACCTCCCGGACGAATTCCGCATGGATCAAATCGAGCGCGCAGGTTTCGGAGGCGAGAACATAAGCGCCGTCGAGCTTGCCAAGCACAAGTGGGCGGAAACCAAAAGGATCGCGGACGCCTACAATCTCGCGTTCGCTCATGATGACGAGCGAAAACGCGCCTTCCAAACGACGCAACACCGAGAGCGGACTCCCGCCGTTTTTCAACGGCTGGGCGAGCAGATGCGGAATGATTTCACTGTCCGCGGTGGTTTGAAAAATCGAACCGTTCCGCTCCAGTTCATCGCGCAGGAGATCGGCGTTGATTAAATTGCCGTTGTGCGCGACGGCGATCTGGCCGCGCTGACAATCGACCACGAACGGCTGCGCATTTTTCAACGTGCTGGAGCCGGTAGTTGAGTAGCGCGCGTGACCCACTGCGCGCGTGCCTTTCAATCGCTCCAGCTCAGCCGCGCCGAAGACCTGCGAGACCAGGCCCATCTCGCGGTGGAGAACGAAATCGGTGCCGGCTCCGTTGCTCGTTACGATGCCCGCGCTTTCCTGGCCGCGATGTTGTAGAGCAAAGAGCCCATAATAGGTAAGCACGGCCGCGTTTGGGTGACCGAAGACCGCGAAAATCCCGCACTCGTGCTGCGGAAGGGCGGCGCGGTCTGACAACTCGTCGTGCGCGGAATGCTCGGGGGACATCGGTGTGGCAATATCCGTCACTTGCACTGTCGGTTCAAACAGCGACGGCTCGCTCGATAGCATAGTACCAATCTTCGAAGAGCTGAGCCACCGGCCACTCGCAAACATCGTCATTCAGCCGGATTCGCAAACGATCCCCACCGACGGTTCCGAGCTGCTCGTGCGCTACCTTTGCCGTTTCGAGCCGCGCGATCGCGCGGTCGGCGTTCTCCGGTCGAACCGAGATCAGGATGCGTGATTGCGATTCGTTGAAGAGCGTAATAGCCGCCGGTGTCCTCACCGGCCCTTCCTCTGCCGTCGACGCGGCGACCCCTACAGCAAGGTCAGCGCCGAGCAGTCCTGTGGGACTGAAACAACATTCCGCCAGCGCGACTGCCATGCCGCCTTCACTGCAATCGTGTGCGCTCTGCAGGAGCCCGGCGCGGATCAGCTCACGGACAGCTTTTTGTACCGCAAGCTCACGCGCGAAATCGAGCCGGGGCGGAAGGCCGGCTTTGCGTCCGTGGCAGACCTTCAGGAATCGCGAACCGCCAATTTCGTCACCCGGTTGGCCGACGAGAATGACAATGTCGCCAGGCTCCTTGAACCACTGCGTCGTGATGTGCTGCTCGTCGTCGATCAGCCCGACCATTGCGATTGTCGGCGTTGGATCGACTGCGCCGGCAGGACTTTCGTTGTAAAGCGAGACGTTGCCGCCGGTCACCGGTGTGCCGAAGGCCCGGCACGCTTCCGCCGCGCCTTCAACCGCCTCGCGCAGCTGCCAGAAATTTTCCGGCTTGTAGGGGTTCCCGAAGTTCAGGTTATCCGTTACCGCCAGCAGTCGCGCGCCGGAGCAGGTGAGATTGCGGGCTGCTTCGGCGACCGCGATCTTCGCGCCCTCGCGCGGATCGAGCGCGCAGTAGAGTGAGTTACAATCGGTCGTCGCGGCGAGGAACTTGTCCGCTTCCTTGACGTAAAAGACAGCTGCATCCGATCCCGGCCGAACGACTGTGCCGCTGCGGACGGTGTGATCGTATTGCCGGTAGACCCAGTTCTTGGAAGCAATCGTCGGATCGCGTAGCAGCTCTCCGAGAGAAGTAAGAACGGACTGAGCAGATGACGCGGAGAACTGCTTTAAGAGAGCCGTGTCGTCCGGGGAATCCGCGGGCGTTTTCTTAGCTTCGCGTTCATAAAGCGGCGCTTCGTCGGCTAAAGGTTTGGCGGGGATCTCCGCGGCAACGCTGCCGTTGTTTCGCACCCGCATCAGACCGTCGTCCGTCACTCGACCGATCTCGGCGCACGGCACTTCCCACGTCGCAAAAACCTTCCGGACCACATCTTCGCGGCCGCGTTTCGCAATGATCAGCATTCGCTCCTGCGATTCGCTCAGCAGCGTCTCGTAAGGAGTCATGCCCGGCTCGCGTTTGGGCACTTTGGCAAGATCGATTTCAACTCCGGTGCCGCCGCGACTCGCTGTTTCGCAGGTCGAGCAGGTCAGGCCGGCCGCGCCCATGTCCTGAATGCCGGCGACGGCGTCGGTGGCGAGTAGTTCAAGGCAGGCCTCGAGCAGCAGTTTCTCTTTGAACGGATCGCCCACCTGGACCGCGGGACGATCTTCTTTTGATTCCTCGGTCAACTCGCGCGAGGCAAAGGCTGCGCCGGCCAGACCATCGCGGCCGGTCTCTGCGCCGACGTAAAACACCGGGTTGCCTACGCCGCTCGCCGCGCCGCGCGCGAGCTGCTCATGGCGAAGCACGCCCAGGCAAAAGACATTCACGAGCGGATTGCCTTCAAAACTCTCGTCGAAGTAGATTTCACCGCCGATCGTCGGCACGCCAATGCAGTTGCCGTAATGCGAGATGCCGGCAACCACGCCGGTGAATAGCCGGACATTATTCCGGATCTCGGCTTTGGTATCCCGGAGCTGTGTGCCCGCCTCAGGCCGCGAAGCTTGAGTGATCGGCCCGAAGCGGAGGGAGTTGAGCAGAAACTCCGGGCGCGCACCCATGGTGAAAATATCGCGAATGATTCCGCCCACGCCCGTAGCCGCGCCTTGGAAAGGTTCGATGGCGCTCGGGTGATTGTGCGATTCGATCTTGAACGCGATCGCCCATCCGTCACCGATGTCGACCACTCCGGCGTTTTCCTCGCCCGCTTTGACCAGGATATTGCGACCGCTGGTTGGAAATTTCCGCAGCTCGCGCCGCGAGTTCTTGTAGGAGCAATGCTCGCTCCACATCACGGAGAAAATCCCGAGTTCCGTGAAGTTCGGATCCCGCCCCAGTATACGCCTGATGCGCTCGAATTCTTCCGCAGTCAGCCCGTGTTTCGCCACGATCTCCGGAGTAACGGGGGACTCGGCAACGGGCATCTGTTGCGCACGCTACCGAATGCGCGAGAGCGCTCAACTGGCGAAAATTGGGCACAGTTAATTTCCTCAATATTTCACCTTTGGGGTGAATATTCGCCGCACTCGGGCAGTCGAACTTTAGAACGGGCCGGTGTATGCAGGGCGTCCGCTCAGCGTGCCGCTCCCGAAGTTCAACTGAACGAAAGGACTAACATGAAAAAGACACTACTGACACTTGGTTGCGCGCTGATCGCGCCTTTGGCGTTTGCACAGACCAGCACGACAACGACAGAAAGCACCACGACGAAGCCGACGACGGGGACCACCACGACGGAGACGACCACCACGTCCACCGACGGAACGGTGACCACGTTTGAGCCGGGCAAGAGTATCGTGATCCGCCGCGCGGGCGTGACGGAACCAGCTACCTACAGCCTTGGTAAAACGGTCACATACGTGAACCGCGGAGGCAGGACCATCGAAGCATCGATGATCAAGCCGGGTGTGCCGGTGCATGTCTATTACGACACGCCGGGCAGCACGACCGTGACCAAGGTCGTGGTTGATCAGGATTAATCGCGAAGCAATTCGCATTTGAGCCGCAGAGTTCCGCGTGAACTCTGCGGCTTTTTGCTGCCCGGAAGCGGCTCGCCGCAGTCTGACCGACGCGCTAACCTGCGGTGTGGATCTTTCCACAATCGCAAATGTCGCAACCGCCTCGACGGTTTTAACCGCGGTGATATTCGGCGTGATCGAGATGCGCCGCGCGCGGAAGGAACGTGAAGAACGGGCGGCCTTTGCCGCGGTTCAGGCGCTGATGTCACCGGAGTGGATGAGTTCGTCGATGATCGTGGCGGCGATCCCGGAAGCAACGACCGCCGCACAACTGGAGGAAAATCCACGCGCCTTGGAAGCCGCCCTCAAGATTGCGACGATCATGGAAGGTCTCGGCTATGCGGTCTTTGCGCGCATCGTTCCGCTACAAGTGGCGGACGATCTGATCGGCGGCATGGCCCGGCTGGCCTGGCGCAAGATGCGGCCGTTCATCGAGAACGAACGGGAATTGAGCGGTTCGCAGAATAGCTGGGAATGGTTCGAATGGCTGGTCGAACAGCTCGACCGACACCAGCTCAGCCGCACCAGCCTCAAAGTGGGCGCGGCAGTCGCTCACCGCGATTGGAAACCGTAAGACAGTCTTGTGTAGGCGCGGTTGCCGCCCCAGCCGGACAGGTTGCGTTCGGCGGCTAAATCAGGGACGGTTTCGGCATGCCGTTGGACCTTAAGGAAATCATCGCCGCGCGCCTTGGCGAGAATTACGAGCTCCATCACCAGCATCTCAATCGCACCCTTGTTGCCGCGCAACGCGTCATCGGCTTCGACAAGGTCTATGCGCGCGCCGAGGGCGCCTACCTTTACGACATGGATAATCGAGCCTACCTCGATTTCCTGAGTGGCTATTCGGTCTTCAACATCGGGCGCAACCATCCCTCGGTGAAGAAGGCCGTCCGGGACGTGCTCGATCTTGATTTGCCGAACATGGTCCAGATGGATTGTTCGCTGCTCAGCGGGTTGCTCGCGGAGGCGCTCACCAAACGCACACCACCGCATCTCAATGCGGTTTTCTTCTGTAACTCAGGCACGGAAGCGATTGAAGGCGCGTTGAAATTCGCGCGGGCAGCGACCCGGCGGAAACGCGTCATCTCGCTCGAAAGCGCTTTCCATGGGCTCAGCATTGGGTCGCTGTCGCTCATGGGCTGCGACAGTTTCACCGAAGGATTCGGGCCGTTGATGGATGAATGGGATACGCGGATCGCGCTCGACGACCTTGTCTCACTGGAGCGGGAGCTGGCCAAGCGCGACGTCGCGGCCTTCGTCATCGAGCCGGTGCAGGGGAAAGGGTGCCGTTACCCGAAGGCCGATTTCTATCAGCGCGCACAGGAGCTTTGCCGACAGTACGGAACTCTCTTCGTGTCGGACGAAATTCAGACCGGCCTCGGCCGCACCGGCAGGATGTTCGGATTCGAGCATTGGAACCTCGAGCCGGATATCATCACGCTCGCAAAGTCCCTTAGCGGCGGCTACGTCCCGTGCGGCGCGATCGTTGCCCGCCGCGAGATCTACCAGAAGACATTCTCACGCATGGACCGGTGCGTCGTTCACTCGACCACGTTCGGCCGCAACAATCTCGCCATGGCCTGCGGTCTTGCCGCGCTCGAGATCATCGACCACGAGAAGCTGATCGAGCGCGCCGCGAAAATGGGGGACTTGCTCATGCAGCGGATCGACTCGCTCCGCGCGAAACATTCCTTCATCAAGGAGGTGCGCGGCAAAGGGCTGATCATCGCGATCGAGTTCCACGAGCCGACCGAGCTAAGATTGAAGATGGCCTGGAAGCTTCTGCACAAGGTCGACAAGGTCCTCTTCGCACAAATGGTCGTCACACAGATGCTGAGCAAGCATCGCATCCTCACGCAGGTCGCCGGTCATGGCATGGACGTCGTGAAAATTCTGCCGCCGCTCATCATCGGCGAAAAAGAAGTTGAGATGTTCGTCACCGCGCTCGATGACGTGCTCAGCGACTGTCGCAAGTTTCCCGGCCCGATGTGGGAGCTCGGCCAGAATTTTGTCCGGGCCGCGATCGGCTCAAAGCGCGCCACTCCGCAGCAGGCCACGCCGCCGGTCGCGCAGGTCTAGCGCTGTAGCGGCGGTCTCCGACCGTTGATGCCGATTGGACGAAGCGGTATCCGGCGCAGATTCGTTAAGCGAACCTAACTGAGGCACGGCGCAGTTGAGTTGTCACGTTTCATACGTAAACTACGTGGTGGTCCGCCGCTTTTCGTCCTGCGTTTTGCGTGCCGCGTTATCCCTCGCAGCTTGTGGCACAGCACACAGCCTTTTCGCTCAGTCCGTCTACGAGCGATATCCGTTCAGTACCTTCGCTGGAAATGCGGCGGTCGCTGGTTCGGCCGATGGAACGGCGCGTAATGCGCAATTCAATAATCCCGGCAGCGTCGCGGTCGATGCCGCTGGAAATGTTTTCGTAGCCGATACAAACAATCACACCATCCGTAAAGTGACCCCCGCCGGTGCGGTGACCACTTTTGCCGGTGCGGCTGGTGTTCACGGTAGTGCAGATGGAACAGCTGGCGCGGCAAGATTTTATTACCCGCAGGGGATCGCAATTGATGGTGTCGGCAATCTTTACGTGGCCGATACGAGCAATCACACGATCCGCAAAATCACTGCCAGCGGCGTGGTTAGCACGCTTGCCGGAACGGCTGGAAGTGTCGGTACTGCAGATGGCAACGCTAGCGCTGCGCGCTTCTCGTTTCCGCAGGGTGTCGCCGTGGACCACGGCGGCAATGTCTACGTCGCTGATACTGGCAATCATACCATTCGTAAAATCACGGCCGCCGCAGTTGTGACCACGCTCGCCGGTTCGCCAAACCAGGTTGGTATTTCAGACGGCTCAGGTAGTTCGGCGCAATTTTTCGAACCGGGTGGCGTTGCGGTGGACAGCACGGGCAACGTTTTTGTCGCCGATTCGTCGAATGACACGATTCGAAGAATCACGCCTGACGGCCTGGTCACAACCTTTGCTGGGTTGGCCGGCAAAGCGGGTCCCGACGACGGAAACGGCAGCGCGGCGCGTTTTTTTTATCCGAGAGGCGTCGCGGTTGATTCGAACGGCGTTCTTTACGTAGCGGACACGTATAACGACACGATTCGCCGAATCTCACCTTCCGCGGATGTCACGACAGTTGCCGGGGCCTACTCACAACCGGCGAGTGGTGAAGATGGGGTGGGCGCCGCGGCGCGGTTCAGCGGGCCGTACGGTGTTGCCATAGATGGGGCCGGTAACGTT
>JBJMWX010000104.1:0-16161 GCA_045809925.1 Chthoniobacterales bacterium | reverse complement strand
TGCCGACCCGAAAGATTCCCGCCGGCGCGCGGCCATCGCGTTCTTTTTTGCGCAGCCCGGGTTCGTCCTGACCTGCGATGCCGGTGCCCCAGGCGAGACCGTTCTTGCCGAATAACGCCGGAACGTGCTCGCCGGCCGCTTTCCATTCGCCGCCGCCAGTGCGGTCGAAGAGCTGGACAAAACCGCGCATCGAATTCCAATCCGGCGCGATGCCAACGATCAGCTGTGTGCAGTCGTTCGGCACACCGGCGGCATAGGCGTTGCTCAGCATCAACGCCCCCGCGACAGCCCCCAGTTGTAGTCGTTTCGCGATAAACATTTCCAAACCTAGACGTGCAACTTATTGATCCTGTCCAACCCGATTTGCGCGCGTGAAGAAACCTGTCTCAATCCTCACGCTCCTCGTCGCGGTATTTGTCGTTTACGCGCCCGCTCTCGGCAATGGCCTGGTCTGGGACGACACCGCCCTGATCCTGCGCGATCCGCTGATTCGCAGCTGGCGGCTAATCCCCGAGGGTTTCCAACACTTCCTCTTTACCGACGCAACGGCTTCCGATTTCTACCGGCCATTGCAGCGGCTGAGCTACACAATGGAATACTGGGCGGTGGGTGTGCGGCCGGCGCTGTATCACTTCACGAGCATTCTCTGCCACGCGGGAGCGGCGCTTGCCTTGCTGCTATTCGCGAACGAGTTCCTGCGTCGATTCGAGACCGCTGATCGACGGCGTCGGCTGGTTGCGTTTGCCGCCGCGCTTGTTTGGGCGGTCCATCCGATTCACACCAGCGCCGTCGCGTATGTCGCCGGACGCGCCGATCCGCTGGCCGCGTTCTTTGGATTTCTCGGGCTCTATTTTGGTTTGAAAAGCGATCGCGTGACTGATCGCGGCGGCGTCTGGGTGCGAAGCATTGCGGTGGCCACGCTTTTCCTCTGCAGCATCCTAAGCAAGGAAATCGGATTTCTCTTTCCGTTGCTCTGGCTTGCCGTGCTCGTGATCCAGAAGAATTGGCGAACCTGCCTTCGCTGGGCGGCGGTCGTGTTGGCCGTTGCGGTGGTTTACGCCAGCTTGCGCGTCCCTGCCCAGCACATTCCCGCGCCTCAAATCCACTCGCCGCCACCGCCGCTGGTCCGCCCGATCATCGCAAGCCGCGCAGTAGCCGAGTACGCGGCCCTCCTTGTGTTCCCCTGGAACCTCCATGTCGAACGTGATCTTGAGACACACCCGACGGGACCGACACCGGCGAATGCCGCGCGTGCCGCATGGCGTGAATTGGAAACCCTTGCCGGAATTGTTCTGCTCGCAGCCGCGATTTTCTGGGCCCTCCGGGCGCGAAAGCGTGAACGTCCGATCTTCACGCTTCTCATTCTGGCGGCAATCGCATATCTGCCGATCAGCGGCGGCGTCCTTCTCAACGCCGCGATGGCCGAGCACTGGGTCTATGTGCCAAGCGCGTTCCTGTTTCTCGCCGCCGGCCTGGAGATCGCGCGCGTCGCAGAAAACAAACTCTTCCTTCGACGCGCATTGGCGATCGCTTTACCCGCATGGCTGATTTTTCTTGGTCTGCGCACCTTCGCCCGCACTTTCGATTGGAAAGACGAGCGCACGTTCTATGAGCGTACGATTGCCGCCGGCGGCGACTCTGCGCGGATGTTGATTGACCTCGCCATCGTCGAGATGAATCACCGCGAGTTCGATGCGGCAAAGAAGCATCTGGACGAGGCCCTCACGAAAGAGCCTGATCATCCAATCGCCATTTTGCAGCGCGGCGCGCTGGCGATTCGTCAGCAGGACTACAAAGCTGCTCATGAGTTTCTCGATCGAGCAGCACAATTGCCGGTGGTCGAACCGCAGGCCCAGGAGCTGCGCGTGGTGCTCGCGAACAAGGAGACTGGCCAGGTAGACCTGCTGCGGATGCGACTCGCCTCGCGTACCGGTCCGCCGAATTGGGAAATCGAGAAGCGATACGTTCGGCTGCTCGCTGAGAGCGGCATGGTGCCGGCGGCGATCGCCGAATTGCAGGCGACGCTAAAGAGCGAGCCCTATCGCGCAGAATCGTGGCAACTGCTTGGCGAACTCTACGAACGCACCGGCAGCAAAGTCGCGGCCGCAGAGGCATTTGCGCATGCACGAGCGTGCGATGTGCATCTCTCCCAACGGCCGCGGGTTCTCTAGACCACGTTTGTTAGGCCGCACGTCCAGCGGTCTCGGCTTTCGCGATGCAATATCAGCGGTCTGTGAATAACCGGCCGCACTTTGCGTCAGTCATACAGAACACATTATGAAAAAAACGTTTCTACTTACGGCAGTGGCCATCGCGGGCCTGACCATTGCGGCAACCACTTCAGAGGCCCAAACCTCTAGCACCACCTCAACGACCTCGACGACTAATTACATGCCGACCAGCACAGTGATTGGTGCCAAGGTCCGGGGTTCGGATGGGCAGGAAATCGGCACGATTAAGGACGTCGTCCTCGATCGAAACACCGGCTGCATGGCTTATACCGTCCTTTCAACAAGCGGCGGCGGCGGCACCAGTCGGACCGCGAAAACAACGACGACAACGAAAACAGTTGCAGTGCCGTGGTCGGTCTATGAGCCCGGCAACGATCTGCACACTTATACGGTGCGCGTCGATCGCGAGCGCATTTACAACGCTCCGGTCTGGGAGGCCAGCCGCGTCGATGAGTACAGCCGCAGCGATTACATCGGCAATGTCTACGGCTACTACGGCATTCCAGTGCCCTCCTTGGGAGTTGGCGTGAACACCGGGTATGGCGCGAGCAGCACGACCACGACGGGCGGCTACAACACCGGCACCGGTGCATCCACCGGCGCGGGTGCATCGACCAACGCAAGTGCCTCGCCTTCGATGAGCACCTCACCCTCAATGAGCGCGTCGCCTTCCGCCAGCATGTCCCCGTCGATGAGCGCATCGCCGTCGGCGTCGGTCAGCGCCAGTCCTTCGGTCAGCGCCTCGCCGAAAGCTTCGCCGAGCGCGAGCACCGCGGGCGAGGGCACTTCGCCGACCCGTTCGTCGTCGCCGAGTTCGCGGAGCAGCCGCTCGTCCGCGAGCAGCACACCGGGAACAAGCTCATCAACCGGCGGCACCTCGTCTGATACCTCTTCAGGCGCAGCGAGCACACCGTCGAGCGGTGGGCATGGCAAACACTCCGCCAGCGGCACCAGTTCCACGAGCGGCGCGGAAAAATCGGCCGCCAGCAGTGCTGACAAGACTTCCAGCAGTACGAGCGAAGGGACCGCGGAAAAAGCTGGCAAGAGCAAGTCAAAAAAGGCCGGTGCGAGCAGCAGCGAATCTGAGAGTGAAAGCTCCGGCGCTAGCGCTCAGCCGACCCCTTAACCAAAAGATTCGCGCGTTCGACGCGCGGTAGCACTTCAACAGCAGGAGCGGTCGCGAGATCGCTCCTGCTGTCTGCTGTACGGCTCAATCGTTCGTTGCCGCTTCCACCGCCGCGGTATCACCGGGCAGAAAGCGCATCGCGCCGAGCCACAGCAGCCCGGCCAGCAGCATCATCGCGGAAACAAAAAGAAACGCGTTTGTCATGTTCGAATGGCCTGCCACGTATCCAATCAACGGCGGCGAGATGGCGTCGCCCAGCGCGTGGATGATCAGAATACAGACAGCGAACCCCGTCGCGCGGATTTCTGGGCGCGTCACATTGGCCAGGGCAGTGTTCGCGGGGCCGGTATTGAGGAAGGCAAAGAAAATTGTGCCAAACATCAGGAACCACGCCGTAGGAAACGGCACGAACAAGGCGGCGACGAAAAGCGGGAAGGCAATGATCATTCCCGCCCCGGAGACGAGGAAGTAGGATCCCGGAATTCGTGTCCGCCACTTGTCGCCGACCCACCCGCCGATGAGAGTGGCCGTGAGGCCCCCAACCACGAGGATGGCGCCGAACAGAGTCTTGCCCGCCATTTCCGGCTGGTCGCGATAACGCAGATACTCCGCCATCCAGAAGCCGAGCCCTGCAATCGCAAAGGTGAACGCCGTCTGCGCGAAGACGTTGAGGACGTACGACTTTGTCGCGAACAGTTCGCGGATGGCCGCGATCTTTGTCGCCGGAGCGGCGATCCGGCTGCGTACACGGTGCTCCTTACGGAAAAAGCAGAGCGCGCCGAGCAGCAGACCCGGCGGCGTCACACAAAAGAACGCCGTCCGCCAATTGAAATGCGCGGTAATAAGACCGCCAAGCACGAACCCCAGCGCGCTCCCGACCGGAATCGCGACATTGAAGACCGCGAGCACGCGTCCGCGCGCGCTCAGCGGGTAAAGATCCGACAGGATTGTCGGGGCGGCCGGGCCGTAAGCACCCTCGCCTATGCCGACGAAAACACGCGTCGCCACCAGCATACCAAAGCTCGCGGCCAGGCCGGACGCGCCGCTCGCCAGGCTCCACAGGATCACGGCTATCCCAACGATGACCCAGCGAGAGAAGCGGTCGGCCAGCGCGCCAAGGAGGGGCGCGGAGAGCATGTAGCTGACGAGGAACGCAGTGGCGAGCGTCCCGCTCACCGCCATGGCGTTCGGGTCGTGCGGCGCGAAAAATGTTGCCCGAATGTTCGGCTCGACCGCCGCGAGCACCTGGCGATCGATGTAGTTGAAAAGATTGATCGCCAGCAGCAATGTCAGCGCCGCCCACGCGCCGCGCTTCGGCGCCGAATCGCTCCCCGTCATCGAATTGCCGATTGCAGAGGCGAACGCGCGGATTGTAAATCATAATCCGATGCGATCACCCTCCGCCGCCGAGCGAGCCATCTACCTCATCGGTCGCGCCATCCTGCGATTCGTCTATCGGGTCGAAACCTACGGGATGCAGAATCTCCCGAGCGGCGGGTTTCTGCTTTTGCCCAACCACATCACGTGGGTCGATGCGCTCCTCCTCCAGCTCGCGTGTCCGCGGAAGATCCGGTTCGTTATCGACCACGAGTTCTACCACCACCCCATGCTGCATCCGATTCTTCGCATCGTCGGCTCGATTCCGATCACCGCACGGCGGGTAAAGGATGCCGTCCGCGTCGGCGCGGAGGCGATGCGCGCGGGGGAGATCGTTTGCCTCTTTCCCGAAGGACAGCTCGAACGCCGCGGTACGCTTCTCGGCCTGCGACGAGGCTACGAATTGTTCGCACGGCAGGCCGAAGTGCCGGTCGTCCCCGTGTGGCTGGACCAGCTCTGGGGCTCGATCTTCTCCTACCAGGGCGGCCGATTTTTCACCAAATGGCCACGGCAGTTTCCCTACCGCGTCCGAATAGCCTTCGGTGAGCCGCTCGCGCCTGGCGGGGCCGACATCGCAACGTTGCGCGAGCAGTTGTTGAAGCTGGGCGAGTTCTGCTTCAGCAAGCGCGCCCTTTTGCGCGAGCATTTGGGTCGCGTCGTGCTGCGGGGCATGAAACGTCACCCGTTTCGCACCGCGGTTGTTGACGCGCTCGACGAGAGCTCAATTTCCAACGGCAAACTGCTTGGCGCAGCCATCGCGCTGAGCCGCAATGTCGTGTCTCCGCGGCGGGAAAACCGCATCGGCGTGTTGCTCCCGCCCGGCAAAGGTGGCGCGCTGGCCAATCTGGCGATCGTGCTCGCCGGAAAAATTCCGGTAAACCTAAACTTCACTGCTGGTCGGGAGGCTATCGAATCGGCCAAGGAGCAATCCGGAATCACGGCCATCATTTCCGCAACGCCGATGGCAAAGCGGCTTGAGAACTTCCCCTGGACCGAGGAAGTGATCCATCTCGACAAGACGCTTCCGCGCTACAAGAAATCGATCCTCTTGTGGTGGGTCACGGGCATTCTCCTGCCCTGTCGCGCGCTTATTTCAATCCTTCGATTGCCCAGGGAGGGCGATCGCCGGGAAGCTGTGCTGCTATTCACAAGCGGAAGTTCCGGTAAACCGAAAGGGGTAGTCCTTACCCACCGCAACATCGTCGGCAACGGCGCACAATGCGCGGCCCTCCTCGACCTGAAGCGAGAGGACCTGCTCCTTGCCTCGCTCCCACTCTTTCACAGCTTTGGTATTACGGTGACCCTTTGGTATCCGCTCATCGAATCGGTCCGCGTTCTCTCCTATCCCAATCCGCTCGACACGGCAAAGATCGCGGCCGCGATCGAGAAGCACGGGGCCACAATCATGCTCGCCACCCCGACATTTCTCCGCGCTTATCTGCGCAAGACCGAGCCGCATCAGCTCCGCACGATCCGATTACTCGTTACCGGGGCTGAGAAATTGCCGCGCGATCTCGCCGCCACGTTCGAGCAGCGCTTCGGCAAGCCGGTTTTCGAAGGATATGGGCTGACCGAAACATCCCCGGTCGTGAGCGTTAACCTGCCGAACCCGATTTCGAGCGAATACAATCGCGCCATCGAGGTCTCCCACCGGCCGGGATCGGCCGGCAAGATGGCACCCGGAATCGCGGCTGAGATTCGCGATCCGGAGACAGACGCTAAACTGTCCCTGCACGATTCGGGCATGCTTTGGCTGCGCGGTGCAAACGTGTTCGAAGGTTACTTGAACGATCCGACGCGCAGCGCGGAAGTCATTCGCGAGGGCTGGCTCAAGACCGGCGATCTCGGCCGATTCGACGAAGACGGTTTTCTTTACATCGACGGCCGCCTCGCGCGATTTTCAAAAATCGCGGGCGAGATGGTCCCGCATGAGACGATTGAACAAAAGATTATCGCCGTTCTCCAACTCGAGGCCGAGAGCGACCGCCAGATCGCGATCGTTGGAATCGCGGACGAAGCCAAGGGGGAAGCTCTCGTCCTGCTCAGCAGCATCGATGTCGAGCTGGCCATGTTACGGTCCGCGCTGATCGCGGCGGGAGTTCCGAACCTGTGGATACCGAAAACCGTCCGCCGGGTGGATGCCATTCCGATGCTCGCTTCCGGCAAACTCGATCTGGAGCGCTGTAAACAAGCCGCTCAGATGACGCAGATCACGCTACCCCGCGCGTCTGAACCATCGCCAGTGCCGAGTAGCTGAGGACGACAGCCCCGACCTGGTTCGTCATCACGTTGCGGATCCGGATGATGCCGCGCCCGTTTTTCGAACGCGATCGTCGTGCCTCCAGAATCTCAGTCGTGAGCTGCAGTGTATCGCCAGGGTGAACGGCGGCAGGCCAGCGTAACTCGTCGACCGCCAGGCCGATCGCGCCGCCCACGAACTGTAATTCTCCTGTCGTAAAGAGCCGCATCGCGATCGCTGCCGTATGCCAGCCACTCGCGACCAGCCCGCCAAAATCACTGGTTGCACCAGCCGTGGCATCGAGATGAAACCGTTGCACATCGAACTCACTTGCAAACGCTTTGATCGCCTCCTCCGTCACGACGTACGAGCGGGATCCGAACCGGTCGCCGACGGCGACATCTTCGAAGTAGCGAAGCATCTGGAAACCTTGAGCACGCAGGCCCAAAGTCGAACGCCAAAACGCTGCCGCCCGACAGTTAACGAACGACTGCTGGTTTGATATCTGCCCTGCGAGCGTCGGCCTTCGGATGTGAGACTGCCAGGGGGGAGAGTTGAACTCCCGACCAAGGGCTTATGAGTCCCCTGCTCTACCACTGAGCTACCCTGGCGGTGCGGCGGAGAAGTTGAACGCCCAGGGCCCTGTGTCAATGCGAGGCCGGCGATGCGCTCGGCTGCTCCCGCTTTGGCTTGAGGTAGGGCGCAAAATCTTTTTCGGTCCCGCGCTGCGCCGCCATGAAACAGACCCCCTCCTTCTGCTTCACAGCACCTGTCCAGCCTTCCTGCTCGACAAATCTCCAGCCGTTAAAATCCGGCGCGGCCTGGCCCTTTGGGTCCTTCTCGGCCGGAAACAGGAACAGCTGCATCCGTTTTTCGACAAGATAGATCTGCGCTACGCGATGCGCTTCATCGTCATCGAATACGCGGCAACCGAGGGTGCGAAAATCGGCGAACTCCGACGGGATATCATAATGCTCGAGCCGGTGTTTCATGTAGAACAGGTCGCTGAGCGCGCCGGCGTCCGTTTGCACCGGATCGAGCATTACCGCGCGCGTCGATGCGGCGATTGCGAGCATCTTGCGCGCGTTCTCCGCACCGGGGAAATCGTGCATCCGTTCGCGGACACGGTACGTGAACACCCCCGCAATGACCGCCAGGGCGAAAGCGATCGCGAGCACCGCCGGATTAAAGAGGATCTTCCGCCAGCGCCGCTTGCCCGCCGGGATGAGACTTTCATTCGCAAACCACTCCGCGATCTCGGCGGAAACCGGAATCGTTTGCACCAATGCGGCCAGGGCACGGTCGAAGGCCTGCTGATTGGCAAACTGCGCCGCCGTTGTCTTGCCGCGCTGCATCCGCGTGACAGCTACGCGCATGGCACGCTCAGTATGCGGTTTGTCGCTGATCGGCGCGCAATCAGCGAGTGAGGCATGCCGCGGTTTCATTCGTCGTGATGCGGCACGACGGCGTCGAGCCAGGCCTGAAACTCGCGACGACCACTTGCCACGAGCCGGGGCACCTCGCGCGGTTTGATTTCCAATATCGAGGCCAGCTCGGCGTGACTGAACTCATCGAGATAAAAAAGCGCGAGCGCGCTGCGCTGCGGTTCGGGCGCCGCCGAAATCCAAATCGCGAGCTGATCGGAATCAATCTGCCCAATCTGCGCCGGCCCCGCGGACGAAATGTCGTGCTCGGCTATGTGGCCGTGCTCAGCCTGAAGATCCTTGGAGGCAACCGCGATCGAGCGCCATCGCGCATCGCGAAAAAACCAGAGTCGATCGGCGGGCGCCTGACCGTGAGCCGACCGCAGGGCCGCCTCGCGTACCGTTCCCTGGAAGGCCTCTTTTGCCTTTTCGCTGTCGCCGGTCATGAGCAAACAGAAGCGGTAAAGCTGCGGAAGATTTTTGTGCGAGACGGACACAGGATTCTAAAAGCGGTCGCGAATGTTACGCGGGTGGCGGGCGACAACAAGGCGCCGCGGCAATGGACTTCCCATGCGAGCGAGGCAATGACACGCGGTCGGCTGAGGCTTTACAGCCGCGCCAGGCGACGCGCCACTTCCTCTGCATTCTCGCGGCTATTGAAAGCGGAAATCCGGAAGTATCCTTCGCCCTCGACACCGAAGCCGCTGCCGGGCGTGATGACGACGTTCAGGTCGTGCAGCATTTTGTCGAACATTTCCCAGCTCGTTACCCGATCCGGCGTTTGCACCCAGACGTACGGCGCGTTGGTGCCGCCGAAAACTCCGAGGCCGGCCTGCTCCACCGCATCATGCAGGATGCGTGCGTTGCCCATGTAATGGTCGACCAAAGCGCGAACCTGGGCGCGCCCTTCCTCACTGTAGAGCGCCTCCGCAGCCCGCTGAACAGGATAGCTCACGCTGTTGGCTTTCGTCGCCCAGCGGCGATGCCACAGCGGATGAAGCGACATCCGATCACCCGCACGGGTGCTGGCGAGAAGCGACTTCGACATCGCGGTAAAGCCGCAACGGACGCCGGTGAATCCGCCGGTTTTTGAAAAGCTGCGAAACTCAATCGCGCAATCGAGCGCTCCGTCGATTTCGAATATCGAATGCGGAATGTCCGGATCGCTAATGTACGCTTCATAGGCAGCGTCATAGAGCAGAAGGGCATCGTGTTCGTGCGCATAGGCAACCCATCGTTCGAGCTGCGCGCGGGTCGCGACCGCACCGGTCGGATTGTTTGGAAAGCAGAGATAGACGATGTCGACGTGCTCCGCCGGCGGATCGGGCACAAACCCGTTCGCAGCCCGACACGGAAGGTAGGTGATCCCATCGTACGCACCGTTTGTTTGCGCGGGACCGGTGTGCCCGGCCATGACGTTTGTGTCGACATAGACGGGATAAACCGGATCGGTAATCGCAATTTTATTGTCGTGCCCGAGCACATCGAGGATGTACCCGCAGTCGCATTTCGAGCCGTCAGAGACGAAAATTTCATCGTCCATCACGTCAATTCCGCGGTCGCGATAATCGTGCTGCGCGATCTTGCCGCGTAGAAACTCGTACCCCTGTTCCGGGCCGTAACCGCGAAAGGTTTCGCGATGCGCGAGCTCGTCGACCGCGCGATGCATCGCGTCCACGGCAGCACGTGGGAGCGGCTCGGTCACGTCACCGATTCCGCAGCGGATCAATCGCTCGGCGGCCTCGGGGGTAGCATCGCAAAACGTTTTCACCCGCCGCGCGATCTCCGGAAAGAGATAGCCCGTCTGCAGCTTGAGATAGTTTTCGTTTAAGTACGCCATCGTTCTGGCGACGGCCTGTGACCGCCGAATGCCCGGATTGTAGTTGGCGCTTGTCGGCGGTCACAGACCGCCGTTCCAGAAGACTCAGCCGCCGAAGCGCTGCCCAACCGCGTCCCAGTTGACCACATTCCACCAGGCTTTGACGTAATCAGGCCGGCGGTTTTGGTAATTGAGATAGTAGGCATGCTCCCAGACGTCGACGCCGAGGAGGGGCGTATTGCCATCCATCAGCGGGCTGTCCTGGTTTGGCGTGCTCATGACTTCCAGCTTCCCTTCCTTGTTTCGGATCAACCAGGCCCATCCGCTGCCGAAACGACCGGCGGCCGCAGCGGCGAACTTCTCCTTGAACTGATCGAAGCCACCGAGGCTCGATTTGATCTGGTCGGCGAGTTTGCCTTTCGGTTCGCCGCCGGCATTCGGCCCCATGATTTGCCAGAAGACCGAGTGGTTCGCGTGACCGCCCCCGTTATTGCGAACGACGGTGCGAATGTTCTCCGGGACTGCATTCAGATTGCGGATCAAATCTTCGACGGACTTCGACGCCAGATTGGGGTGATCTTTAAGCGCGTTGTTTAAGTTCGTAATGTAAGTCTGGTGGTGTTTGGTGTGATGGATTTCCATCGTGCGCGCGTCAATGTGCGGCTCGAGCGCGTCGTAGGCGTAGGGCAGTTTCGGTAATTCGTAGGCCATGCCCTCACGTTGCGCCCGAAAGGCGCCACGTCAATTGGAGGTGGCGCAGGCGCTCGGAGCGCGACTCATCGCGCCGGAGCTCGCGATTCGCCTCAATCAGCTCGCACCCCAGCGGTAGAAGCTGGGCTGATGGCCAAGCCCGCTGCGATAGTTCACGTAGGTCGCGAGCGCGAGGAGCGGGAAATTCTGGCGATAGAAATCGTACTTCAGATAAAAAACGCGCGGAAAACCAGTGCCGGTGATCTGCGGCTCGGTCCACGATCCGTCGACGTTCTGTGTTGAAAGCAAATAACGCAGACCGCGCTGGATGCTCGCGCGGTCGAGATCGCCGCACGCACAGATGCCCATCAATGCCCAGGCAGTCTGCGACGCGGTGCTCTCTGCGCGTCCTTTCATGGTCAGGTCGTCGTAGGACGCGCAGCTTTCGCCCCAGCCGCCGTCGTCGTTCTGGCAGCTCTCGAGCCAGTCGCGGCCACGCAAAATCCAATCCTGCGTCATGTCTTCGCCGATCGCTCGCAGCCCGCGCAGGACCTGCCAAGTGCCGTATATATAATTCACGCCCCATCGGCCATACCACGAGCCGTCGTCGTCCTGCGTCTCGCGCAGATGGCGCAGCGCCCGTTTAACCGAAGCGTGCTTCCGGTCGAAACCGATGTAGCCGAAGAGCTCGAGCGTTCGCGCGGTCAGATCACTGCATGTTGGATCGAGGATCGCGTTGTGGTCGGCGAAAGGCATATCCTCGAGCCATCCATCCGTGACGTCCTTGTCGAACGCGGCCCAGCCGCCGTCGCGGCACTGGAAGCTCAGCTGCCAGGCGATCGCTCGGCGGAACACGTCATTGAGCTCGTTCGCGCTCTGAGGCCTGACAAGACGCAACGCCATCAACACCATCGCTGTGTCGT
This sequence comes from Chthoniobacterales bacterium, assembly GCA_045809925.1. GTDB lineage: Bacteria > Verrucomicrobiota > Verrucomicrobiia > Chthoniobacterales > UBA10450 > CADDYX01. The sequence goes on along the minus strand of JBJMWX010000104.1, from coordinate 4,332 downwards.
CCGTATCTGGATAATAAATATTGTTGTACTCGAAGGCCCATCCGCTCGCCTCCCGATGCGGATTATTCACCGTCCAATCGCCGCGGAACCGCACTTCCTTGTTCACCAGCCACTGCGCCGCTCTCTGCAACACAGGGTGCTCAGCCGGAAAACCCGATTCTGCGAGCGAGATAATGTTAATCGCGGTGTCCCACACCGGCGAAAGGCATGGCTGAATCCTAAAATCTTCCGGATCGTCGACGAACAATTCGACGAAATCGCGGGTCGCTTTTTCGAAGACCGGATGTGTCTTGGAATAGCCGAGCGCGCGGAGGGCGATCAGGCAGTTGAGCATCGCGGGGAATACGGTCGCGAGGCCGTCGCTTCCTTCGCCGATTCGCTCCAGCATCCAGCGCTCAGCTTCTTCGAGGGCGCGCTTGCGAGTTGGGCGAATGCGCAGCGGATGCATGAACTTCAGAACGTCGTCTACCCGCAGGAAAAGGTTCCTCCAAGTGAAGAAACGTTCGTCGCGCGGCAGGTGGAAATCCTTGTGCTCCGTGCCAAGCGGATAGAGCTCGTGCAGTTGTTTCATTCCCGGCAGCTCGCGCGTCGGCTTGAAATGATTGATGATCGCCAGCGGCACGAGCATGGCGCGGCTCCAGGAAGACATCTTGTACATGTGGAACGGCGCCCAACTCGGCAGCAACACCATCTCGACCGGGATCGTCGGCAGATATTTCCACGGAAATTGTCCGAGCAAGGCCAGGTAGAGCTTGCTGAAGGTATTCATCCGCGGGATGCCGCCCAGTCGCAGGATGTTCGCGCGGGCCTCCTGCATAAACGGCAGATCGGCGGAATGGCTGGCGAGCTTGAGCGCGAAGTAAGCTTTGACGCTGGCGTTGATTTCGCTCGGGCCGCCGTAATAAATGTTCCATCCGCCGTCCGGCAGCTGCCGCTTCAGAATGTGGCGAACGCAGCGTTGCTGCAACGTCTCGTCCACTTCGCCGAGCCAGTGCATGTAGAGCACGTAATCGGAGCAGAGCGTGGAATCGACCATCAGCTCGCCGCACCAGTGGCCGTCCGGTTTCTGCTGGGCGAGCAGGTTCTGCTGGGCACGTTTGATCGCGTCGCCGATCTGGTCGGTCCGCGGGGGCACTCCCGGCACGGCGTGCGGGACGACACTCGGAATGTTACGCAGCGCGTCGGGGCTGCCCGCCCCGGCCTGGGCTTCATCCTCTTCCGGTACGACTGCCTTCAGGTGCGGCCGCGGTGACAATGGATTACGCGCGAGTTTCTCCACCAGGTTCACCGCGACGTGTTACGATGCTTTCGCTTCAACGGCGACTGCGCGTTTACCGGTCAGGTGTCCATTGCCGGAAGTGGCGCCATTAAACACGAGCGTCTCACTGCCGCGGCCGGTCGGCTTCGGGCGCGCTCCGAAGTTGAACTTGATCGTCTTCCAGGTGTCCCCGCGCTGCGCCTGCAACCCAAGACTCGCCGTCGGCTCATAGCCGCAGTGGGTCATGCAGTTTTCGCACCGCGGATCGCGCGCCACGCCGTCGACCACGCCGTACTTGTCCCAATCGACGTTGGCGAGCAATTCGGCATAACTGTTGAAGTGCCCGGTGCCGTTTGTGCCGACCGCGTCGGTCATGAAATAGCATGGCGCTTTCCACCCCTTCAGGTTGCGAGTCGGGATCGCCCAGGCGGAGCAGGTCAGGTCGCGTTTGCCGGCGAGGAACTCAAAGTAAACCGGAGTGCCGAAGAACGTGTAGCGATTCATCCACTCCTCCATCTTCGCGAATTTCTCGCGCGTCGCTTTGCGGGTGAGGAAGAAATTCTCCGGCTGCAGGTTGAGCCGCTTGACCATGTCTTTTTTGGCCGCGTCGTATTCGTAACCGGGCGTGATCGTGTGCCCATCGACGCCGAGATCGCTCAGGAAATCGAACATCTGCTCGAGCTCGGTCATGTCCGTTTCCTTGTAAACGGTCGTGTTCGTCGCGACTTGGTACCCGAGGATTTTCGCCATCTTTATGGCAAGGACGCATTCCTTGAAGACCCCTTCCCGTTCAACGATCAGGTCGTGCGTCCGCTCGGTGCTGTCGAGATGCACGTTCCAATACATCCACCTGCTCGGTCCGATCGTCCCATTTCGGATTGCGGCTTCCGAATCGCGAATAGCCGCAGCGTCCTTGTCGCTTACTAAACCTTCTCCGACGAGTTGCGTCAGCTTCTGTTCCAGGTCTTTTCGGTACCCGGTGTCCGCGGTGCGAAATTCGGCTCTGAGCCATTCCCGCATCTTTTTGCGCATGAACATCGCGTTCGTGCAGATGTAGACGATGCGGTTCCGCTCCAGGAGTCCGTTGACGAGCGCCTCGATATGCGGATAAATGAGCGGCTCGCCACCGCAGATCGAAACCATTGGCGCGCCACACTCATCGGCGGCGCCCAGGCAATCCTCGAGCGACATCATGTCCTTGAGCGAGGTGGAATACTCGCGGATCCGGCCACAGCCGGTGCACGTTAGATTACAGGTGTGGAGCGGTTCGAGCTGAAGAACGGTGGCAAACTTCTCCGTCCCGCGCAGGCGATGGCGGATCATGTACGCAGCGATCTTGCTCGTGAGGGCAAGCGGGAACCTCATAAAGCCGCCGATTCTAACGAGGGGAGCCTAAGTGTCAACAGACTCGACGGTCGCACCGCAGCTGCGATGCCGAGCGCAACTTGCGTAACCGCCATGGTGTTGAACCTTTAGAAGACAAACCGCGGGCTGCGCGCCCAAAGCAGCCGCACAACCACATTACGCTATATGAACAAATTACTCGGATTGGTTTCGGCTGCGCTGCTGACCGGCTGCACCGAAGGCTCGTATCAGTCCCTCACGCCGGGTTCGGCGCCGATCTCGCCGGCTGGAGCGCAGTACACCGCTGCGCACGATCAGCGTTTCGCCGCCCTCTCGACCGTGCAGTTGCAAGAGCGTCGACTCGACCTTTACCAGCAGGTGCCACGGTTCGCGAAACGTTACGGCGGCAACTCGCATCAATATACGACCACATACGTCACGCACGGTGGACCGTTGCCGGCTCAGGACGAGATCGTCCTGATCGAACGTGAGCTGAACTGGCGTTACGCGCACGGCGACAAGGCTGCGTATTTCCAGCCGAGCGCGCCGCAGGTGCCGCCATACAGCCAGCAGACTGGTTAGTCGCGGGCGCGTAATGATGCAGCGCGATCGCGCGCAAACGGTCGTTGTTCTCGGCGCATCGCCGAAACCGGACCGCTATGCCTTTCGCGCCATGCAAATGCTGCGCGAATACGGCCACCGGGCCGTCCCGGTGAACCCAGCGTTCGACGAAGTGCTCGGCGAACGCTGTTACGCCACCGTCGCCGAAGTGCCGCCGCCAATCGACACCGTCACAGTGTATCTCGGCAAAGCGCGATCCGATCCGCTGATCGAGCAGATCGTCGCAGCGCAGCCACGGCGCGTGATCATGAATCCCGGGGCTGAGAACGACGCGCTCGCGGAGAAAGCCGAAGCCGCCGGCGTCGAAGTGGTGCAAGATTGTACGCTCGTGATGCTGCAGACCGGCGCGTTCTGAGTTAACAAACGGCAGTGACGTTGCTGCCGAAGCTGCGCCGGATCGATCCGTTTCTCGCGCTCTCACTTGGGTGCGCGCTTCTTTTTAGCGTGCATGGCAGCAACTGGGGGCGAGTCGAATGCTGGAACCCTGATCAAACCGCGCTGCGACGCCTTCATCGTTTCCGGCCGAGCGCGGGATACACAAAGCCGCCGTTCCACACCTACGTTGCGCGCGTTCTCGTCGTCACGCCGGCGAACCGGTTGCGCCGTCTCGCCAAGTTGATCACCGGTCGCGCCCCGCGCGTAGACCAGCTGAAGTTTATCGGCGCGCGGGCGCTCACGATCGCGCTTTTTATTGGCACGGTCGCGTTGGCCTTTTCCGTTGCCCGCGTCTCCTTTGGTCTGGTCGCCGCGCGCCTCATCGCGCTGCTCCTTGGGACCAGCGCCGGGTTCGCCGTCTACAATCATTTCCTCACCTGCGATTCGCCCCTGCTCTTCTGGATGATGCTGTCGCTGTTTTTCGCCAGGCGCATCGTGGATGCGCCGACGACCGCAAATTACCTGTTTGCCGCAATCACTGCCGGGCTCGCCGGTGCGACAAAATACAACGGTATCGCCGTGGCAATCGCATTACCTGCCGCGCATCTCCTGGCCCGCGGGCGGGACAGGTTGCTCAGCGGCCGCTTTATCATGGCGCTCGCGATGGTGCCGATCGGGTTCGTCATCGGCTGCCCCGGAGCCGTGCTCGAATGGAGACGCTTCTCGACTGATTT
>JBJMWX010000103.1:0-16051 GCA_045809925.1 Chthoniobacterales bacterium | reverse complement strand
AGCGTGAGCGACAACATGGTAGACGACATGCGTTACGCGCTCGAGCAAGCGCGCGACGACGACAGAATAAAAGCGATCGTGTTGGAGATCGACTCGCCCGGCGGCGAAGTTACGGCGTCCGATCAGATCTACAACGCGGTCGTGCGGACCCGCGCCAAGAAGCCGGTCGTGGTCTACATGGATTCGCTCGCTGCCTCGGGTGGTTACTACGTCGCCTGCGGCGGCAAATTCCTGATGGCCAATGAGACCACCATCACCGGGAGCATCGGCGTTATTATCCAGACGCTGAACTACGAGCAGCTTTTCAACAAACTCGGTCTCGCCTCCGTCGTGTTTAAGAGCGGCAAATTCAAAGACATCCTGAACGGCGCGCGGCAAATGACACCCGAGGAGCGCGATTACATTCAAAGTTTCGTCATGAAAACGTATGACAAATTCCTCGGGGTGGTCGCGAACGAGCGGCACCTGCCGGCCGATCAATTGCGGAACACGATTGCGGATGGTCGGATCATGTCCGGAAAGGACGCGGTCGAGTACAAGCTGATCGACGGTGTTGGGCAGATCGATGATGCCTTTGCGAAGGCGAAACAGCTCGGCAATGCGCCCGACGCGACGATCGTGAAGTACGGGCCGCCCTTCTCGTTTGGCCGCCTCTTTCGCGCGCTCGGCAGTGAATCGAAGATCGAGCTCAAGCTGCCGGGTGAAATCATGCCGCGGCTGGAGAGCGGTCGCGCGTATTTTCTGCCCAGCTTCTACGCTCCCTAGGCCGCGGCCGTGCGTGTCATGGCCGTCGATGGTTTGTTCACGGCCCTGAGCGCATTGACGAGCGCCCTTCTGCTCGGAGCCGGCGTCTATGTTTACGGCTCGCTTGCGCGACAGATTAGCGTCCGCGCAGGTTCGGTCCCTGCGACCGCCACGCGGACTTTCAGCTGGGGCGATGCGGTTCTCGCCATCCTGCTCTCCGCCTGGTTCGTGCTCAACACGACCGCAGCCGCGGCGCACAGCATTACAACGCTACGGACCCGCGACCTCGCGGCCAACGCGCTTTTCTCGATCGCGCTCCTCGTTTTCGTCGCACTCTTCCTGCGTCTGCGCGGACTGAACCTCGACGCATTAGGAGGTTTTTCCCGGCTTAGTTTCCGGCGTGCAATGATTACCGGCGCGGTTCTGCTCATCGCCGCCTATCCCCTGATTTTTCTCGCCGACACCATCGGCCAGCGCATTCTCGGTCGCGGCTCGGAACGACAGGCGATTGTCGAACTCTTCAACGCTTCGACGACGCTTGAGCAGCGCATCATGATCATCATTCTCGCAGTGGCGATCGCGCCTGTGGCGGAGGAGTTCCTTTTCCGCTTTTTTCTCTATGGCGTACTCAAGCGCTACTTCGGGCGCGCCCTCGCGCTGGTTGGAAACGCCTTTCTTTTCGCACTCGTCCACGCGCACCTGCCCTCGTTCGCGCCGCTCTTCGTGCTCGCCTCCTGTTTCACGATCGCCTTCGAATGGAGCGGATCGATTCTCGTCTGCATGACGATGCACGCGCTCTTCAACTCCCTCACTTTGACGGCGCTCGCCTTTCCGAATCTTTTCCAACAGCAATGAACCGGGCCAAAGGACGACCGCGTCCGAATGGCAAATTGCGCGATGTGGGGGAGGATCGATTGATCGCGCAATGGCTCCGCCAATTGTCTCCTGGCAAAGATGTCGTCGCCGGGCCGGGCGATGATTGCGCCGTCGTGCGGATCCGCGGCCGCCGCAACTGGCTTCTCCTGAAAACCGATTGCGTGGTGGAACGCATCCATTTTGCCAGCAACGCGCGGCCGGCCGAGATCGGCTGGAAGGCAATGGTCCGGACGCTCAGCGACTTCGCGGGCATGTCAGGCCTGCCGCGATTTGCGCTTGTCACGTTGATCCTGCCGGCGACGAAGCCTGTTCGGTGGACGAACCAGCTGTATGGCGGACTAAATGCCGCTGCTGAGGAATTCGGCACCGCTATCGTTGGAGGCGAAACGAGCGCCACGCGCGGTCCGGCGGTCATCTCGGTTGCAGCTGTCGGCGAAGTCGAACCGAAGCGATGCGTGAGGCGGAGCGGTGGAAGAGCAGGAGACCGATTGTTTGTCACCGGGCGGCTGGGCGGCTCAATCCGAGGTAAACATCTGCGATTCCGGCCACGCATTGCCGAGGCGCGCTGGTTGACGGAACATTTTTCAATCCATGCCATGATGGACCTGAGCGACGGGCTCGGCGCTGATCTGCCGCGCCTTGCCAGTGCCAGCGGCGTCGGCTTCGAACTGCAGGAATCAACGATCCCCCGCGCGCGCGGTTGCAGCATTGAGGAGGCGATCAATGATGGCGAGGATTACGAACTGCTCTTTGCCGTTTCATCGGCGGATGCGATGGGGCTGGAACGGAAATGGTCGCGCAAATTTCCGGACCTCCCGCTGACCATGATTGGTCGACTGACTCGGAATTCGTCGCCGAACGACGAGTCCCTCGGATTGGCGCAGAAAATCGAAAATGGAAAATCCCTCGGAGGCTACCAGCATTTCCAGAAGCGTGGATGAAACGCTCGCGATCGGCCGTCGCTTTGGTGAGGCGGCCAGGGCGGGAGATGTTTACGCGCTGGTCGGAGATCTCGGCGCCGGCAAAACACAATTTGTGAAAGGATTTGTCGCTGCAATCGGCTCGCCCGCCGAAGTAACGAGTCCCACCTTTACGCTGATCCACGAGTACGAAGGTGGCCGGCTGCCAGTGTACCATTTCGATTTTTACCGGGTGGAGTCCCGCGGCGAAGCGCTTCGCCTCGACCTCGACGATTACCTTTCCGCCGACGGAGTTGCGGTCATCGAGTGGGCGGATCGTTTCGCCGATTTGCTTCCGAATCGCGCGCACTGGATTGAAATTCGGGCGAGGAACGAGACCGAGCGCCTTATCGAAGCCCGCATACCGGCATGAAGGTGCTGGCGCTCGAACTATCAAGCGCGCGTGGCAGTGTCGCGGTGGTCAATGGCGGTGCGGTCGAATTCGAACGCGAGTTTGGCAACGATCGTAAGCATTCCGGCGCTTTCTTCCGCGCACTCGTCGCCGCGCAAACCCATGGCCATGATGTTGAAGTCGTGGTTGTCGGGCTTGGGCCGGGCTCGTATGCCGGTGTCCGGATTGCAATTTCGGCGGCAATTGGACTGAACAGCGCGATCGGCGCGCGTCTGATCGGTCTCCCCTCGATCTGTGCCATGGCGACTGATGAGCGCGAGTTCCTCGTGGTGGGCGACGCACGCAGGCAATCGTATTTTTGCGCACGGATAGTGAACGGCGAATCGATCGACGGACCGCAGTTGTTCAGCGAGGAACAACTGCTGGGGCGTCTCCGCGAATCGCCACTACGTGTCTACTCGACCGAGCGGCTGGCGCGCGTCCCCCAGGCGCAAGTCGCATTCCCTTCGGCCACGCGACTGGCGCGGCTCAGCTTAAGGAACGGAACTACTGCGCCCCTGGAACCGATCTACCTGCGCGAACCGCATATCACGCAGCCGAAACAGACCGCAAATGTGCTAGGTGTCATCTAGTGGACCGGCAACCTGAACGGACCTGGGCGGAGATTGACCTCGAAGCACTCCGACACAACGCACATGTCGCGCGGCAGCGGGTCGGCCCGGGCGTTGCGTTGCTCGCGGTCATCAAGGCCAATGCCTATGGACACGGTCTCGCGCAAATCGCGAAGGCGCTTGCGTCAGAGGCGGAATTATTCGGCGTCGCTAACCTCGGAGAGGCTCTCGAAACGCAACGGGCTATTGCAGACCGTCCGGTCTTGATTCTCGGTCCGGCGTTTCCGGCGGAACGCCCGGAGATCGTCGCGCACGGCTTTATCGCCTCAGTCTCCAGCGCGGAGGAAGCTGCTGCGTTTGCCGCCGAAGCGCGACAGAAAACGGTCCAGTTGAATCTTGTCATCGACACCGGGATGGGGCGAATGGGCTGCGCGGAAGACGCGGCGGTCGAAACGGTGCGCAAAATCATGGCGCTGCGCGCGGTCACGCTGCACAGCATCTCGACGCACCTGCCGGTAGCCGACGAAGACGAGCCATTCACACGCCAGGAGCTGACCCGCTTCGAATCGCTCGTCGAAGCGGTGCGCGCTTCGGCGCCGGGCGGTTACAAGGTGCATGCCTTGCTCAGTGCAGGCGTGCTCGGATTTAACGAGACGCCGTTCGACATCGTCCGCGCCGGGCTGATGCTCTATGGGATCTCGCCGCTTCCAAGGCGGCAGGACCTGCTCCGGCCCGTCTTGAGTTTGAAATCGCGCGTCGTCCTGCTACGCGATCTTCCTGCGGGCGCGACCATCAGCTACGGTCGGACGTTTACGACCCCGCGCGCGATGCGCGTGGCCACGATCGGAGTGGGATATGCCGACGGTTATCCGCGCGCGCTCTCCAACCGCGGGGCCGTTGTTCTCATTCGAGGCCGCCGCTGCGCCGTGCTCGGTCGCGTGACAATGGATCTAATCGTTGTCGATGTATCGCACGTTGGCGGCGTTAAGCCGGGGGACGAAGCGGTCTTGATCGGCCGCCAGGGCGACAACGAAATTCTCGCTTCAGAAATCGCCGAGCGCGCCAGCACCATCCCCTGGGAGATTTTCACCGGGATTGGCACCCGGGTGCGGCGCGTGTATTTGTGAGGCGCTGATGTTTCAGATCGTCTTCAATGAGCTGAGCGCGGCGGAGATGTCGGCCCTGCCCAAATCATTGCAGTTGCAATTACTGGCCGAATTTCAGGTTTTGCCCGAGGAGCTGGACAACCTCGACCAGAGCAAGTTTGGCGTCATCGAGCGCGACGGAAAAAAGCTCTATCGCTATCGGGCGAAGGATTACCGGATCTATTTCGAGCGCTCGCTCGAAGGGCTGACTGTGCATCGCGTCCTGCACAAGAACACGCTTCGCGACTTTCTCTTCCGCAGCAAACTGCCGATGGCGGAAGACGATCAGCTCGGCAAACAGCGCGAGTTCTGGAAGTTGATCGACGAAGGGAAAGCGACGCGGAAAGCGTAGCTTGGAGATCCCTCGACTTCGCTCGGCACGACGTAATTCGCGGGCGCGAATTACGTCACTTCATCAGGAGCACCGACCGGCTGCGCTTGATTTCGCGCGTGATCTTCCGGTGCATGTGCGCCGGCATGCCAGTAACGCGGCGAGGCAGAATCTTGCCGCTCTCGGTGACAAACTTCTTCAGCAGATCGGGGTTCTTGTAGTCGATCGCTTCCGCGGCAATATCGATGCGGCGCCGCGGCATCGTGCGGTTGGCACGGCGGAAATTTGAGCGGCGTTTAGCGGTCTTCGGTTGCATGGATGATTACCTCGTTTCGCGGTGCAGCGTGTGCCGCTTCAGAAACGGATTGTATTTCTTCTTCTCGAGTCGGTTTGGCGTGCGCGGGCTTTTCTTGTTCCGGCTCGTCATATAACGCGACGCCGGTTTGCCCTCCGCCTTCGCTTCTGTGCACTCGAGCGTTACGATTTCCTGCGCCATCTTACTCCTCGCTCTTTGCTGCCGGAGCCTCTTCTTCCTCTGTCTCGCCGCCTTCGTCGTCAGTCAGGCCAAAGAGCGAAGTGACGGACTGCCGCACGCGTGAAGCCTTGTTCTGTTTCTCGAGCTGCGACTGACAATCGACAGTAAAACGGGTGAACGGAATTGCTTCGAGACGGGCACGTGAAATCGGTTTGCTGCACATCTCGCAAACGCCGTAGGTGCCGAGCTCAATGCGCTTCAAAGCCTGATCGATCTCGTAGAGCGCATCCTGTTCCTGCGAGAGCAGGCTCAAGGCGAAGTCTCTGTCGTAGGCGTCACTGCCCGCATCCGCCTGGTGCATGCCGAATGCTGATGCCTCGCTGCCTTCAGCGCGAGAACGGAGCGTATCCTGGGCGACACCGGCCATCGAATCGACCATTGCGTCACGGAGCTGGAGGAGCCTCTCCTTCTGCGCGCGCGTAAAAGGATCGAGCTTCCGCTCGCGCGCCTTCGGAGCGACAAGCACTGCGGCGGGCGTGGAATTGTTGTTGTGTTTATGCACCGCATTCTTCTTTGCTGCCGCCGGCTTGGTCGACTTGGCGGCACGCGAGGAACTCTGCTTTTTCGCCGGAGCCTGGCTACGCTTGGTCGCAGCCTTGCTGGAAGCAGGCTTCTTTTTCGCAGGCGCGGACTTTTTCTTGGGAGTAGCCATGATTCGGTGCGGGTCGATGCTCCTCGACGCGGATTGGGAGCGGGTAATTAAGAACAAATCCCCGAAGGCGCAAGGAGAGATTTCCCCTCAAAAAACAGCAAAATCTCAGGCGCCTACGAACTCGCGCTCGAGTATCGCCGCAGGGCAAAGAGCCAGAAAAGCCGCGCCCCGACGACCGCGATCCCCCCCGCGACGATGAGTTGAAAGGTCAGCGATGCTGGCTGAGTGAGCGGCTTGGCGAGAAGGCGCGCGGGAATGTTAGCGACGATGATCACGGGAACGATCCAGCTGAATACGAAGCGGAAAAGCTTCGGGAAAATGGCGTCCGGATAGCGCGCGATCTGGAGGAAATTGAAGTAGCCGTAGACCAGCCCCTGAGCACGGACGATCCAGAAGCTGATCGCCGCCAGGGCGAGCATAATCGAGTAATGAATCGCGATTCCAAAGACAATCGCGACAAGGTAAAGCGCGACCGAGGCCGGGTTTGGCACGATGCCGAGGTTGCGTAGCGCGACCACCACCACCGCACCCCCAAGCATCGCGTTTACGATGCTGTCGAGCCCGAACTGTTTGGTGGAGACGGCGAACTGGCTGTCAATCGGCAGGACGAGCATGGAGTCGAGTTTGCCGGTGCGGACCAACTCCGGGACGTTGGCAATGTTCGTGAAGAAGAAGGCCTGGAACAGCTGTGAGATCATCTGGTGCGTGCCGATCAGGAGCACGACCTCCCATTTCGACCAGTCGCCGATGCGATCTACGTTCCCGAAGATGATACCGAAGAAGAAAATCTGGCCGCAGAACCAGAGCACCTCGACCACCATCCAGAGGACGAAGTTGACCTTGAAGTTCAACTCGCGAATGAGCGAGTTGCGCAACATGATCGAGTAGATTTCCAGGTAGCGGCGCATGCCAGGGATCCGCCGCGCAACAACTGCCGCGCGCCGCGGTTGTATTAAATCGCAACCACAGCATCATCTCGCAACCGCACAATGTCGAAGCGTTCGCTCATCATCACGGCCGCCGTTTTACTCATCGTCGCGGCGCTGGTGCTGCATCGGTGCGGCGCCAACAGCGCCGAAGTCTACCAAACGGCGCCTGTAACGCGCGGACCGATCACGCAGGTAGTGACCGCCACCGGCACGCTCAACCCCGTCGTCAACGTGCAGGTGGGTAGCCAGGTCTCGGGCAACATCCAGAAGCTGTTCGCCGACTTTAACTCGAAGGTCAAGGCGGGCGAGGTCGTGGCCCAGATCGATCCCGTTTTGTTCCAGGCGACTGTGACGCAGGCCGAAGGCGACGTGGCCAATGCACAAGCTGCGCTCGAGCTCGCGAGGGTAAACGCAGCACGCGTTCAATCCCTTGTCGCGAAACAGAATTCATCGCAAGCCGATCTCGACCAGGCGATGGCGACCCTCCATCAGGGGGAAGCGAATGTGAAGATCAAGCAGGGCGCGCTCGATAAAGCTCGCGCCGACCTGGAGCATTGCACGATCAAGTCGCCGGTCGACGGGGAGGTCATTTCCCGCAACGTCGATGTCGGCCAGACGGTCGCAGCCAGCTTGCAGGCGCCGGTCATTTTTACGATCGCCAATGATCTCACGAAAATGCATATCGATGCTGCAGTTGCCGAAGCCGATGTCGGTCAGGTGGCGGTTGATCAGAACGTCGATTTCACCGTCGACGCATTTCCGAACCGCACCTTCCACGGCAAGGTCGTGCAGGTCCGCAACGCGCCGACCACGGTGCAGAATGTCGTCACCTACGACACCGTGATCGATGTCGATAATTCCGAATTGAAACTCAAGCCCGGCATGACCGCGAGCGTCTCCGTGGTCATCGCGCACAAGGACGATGTTCTGAAAGTATCCAACGCGGCGCTGAGGTATCGACCGCCGAATGCCGCATCGGCTGAGCCGCAACGTAGCGCTTCACCCGGTGCAGGCGGCGGACCTCGCGCTGCCCGGCCAGGCGGTGCGGGGCGCGACCGCCGCACCGAACGAACAGTCTACGTCTTGCGCGGCTCCAAACCGGAAGCGGTCCAGATCAAGACCGGGATCAGCGACGGGGTTGGGACCGAAATCGCAGAGGGAGTGAAGGAAGGGGATCGCGTCGTCACCGCGCAGTTGAATGCCGCCACCCAAAATCCGCAGCAGGGCAACCCATTCGGCGGCGGCGGCCCGCGGCGTTTCTGATCATGTGAGCGCGCCGGTCGTTCAGTTAATCGACGTTCGGAAGACTTACCGGACCGGCGAAATGGAGGTGCAGGCAGTGCGCGGCGTGTCGCTCCAGATCCAGGGCGGTGAATTCGTCGCGTTAATGGGCGCGAGCGGCTCCGGTAAGTCGACGCTGATGAACATGCTCGGATGCCTCGACCGGCCGAGCGCCGGTAGTTACCTGCTCGATGGCACGGACGTTTCGCATCTGGATCGCGATCAGCTCGCCGATATCCGCAACAGCAAACTCGGTTTCGTTTTCCAGAGTTTCAATCTGCTTCCACGCACCTCCGCGCGCGAGAACGTCGAGCTGCCGCTCTTGTACGGCGCGAGACAGCTGAGCAATCAACAATTACGCGAGCGAGCCGATCGTGTTCTGGCCGCTGTCGGGTTGGGCGGTCGTGAAGACCATCACCCAAGCCAGCTCTCCGGTGGCCAGCAGCAGCGCGTCGCCATCGCACGAGCGCTGATCAATGATCCGGAGGTGCTCCTCGCGGACGAGCCGACGGGGAATCTCGACAGTCGCACGAGCGTCGAAATCATGGGCATATTCCAAGAGCTCAATGAGCGCGGGATTACAATCGTCATGGTGACGCACGAGGCGGACATCGCCGCATTTGCGAAGCGAAATGTGGTCATGCGCGACGGGCTGGTCCTCAGCGATCGCGCGGTCGCGCAACGCACGAGGGCAAGCGACGAAATGGCGAGGCTGACGTCGGTCGAGGATCTCGCACCGGTGGAACACTGATCGCATGCGTTTCGGCTCTACCTTCAAAATCGCGTTCCGCGCCTTGCGCCGAAACAAGCTTCGGTCGGCGCTGACGGCGCTCGGGATCATTATCGGTGTCGGCGCCGTGATCGCGATGGTCGGCATCGGCAACGGCGCGAAGGCGCAGGTGCAGGCGCAGATCGCCAGTCTCGGCCAAAACGTGATCCTCGTTTTTTCCGGGAGCACGACAGCGAGTGGAATTCGCACCGGCTGGGGCGGCGCCGGCACCTTGAAGATCGAAGACGCGGAGGCGATTCGCCGCGAAGTGCCGGATGTAATCGGGGTGAGCGAGGAGGTCGTCTCCACCGCGCAGGTCGCGGCCGGAAATCAGAACTGGATGACGCGCGTCCTCGGTGAATCGGCCGACTACATCGACATTCGTCAGTGGCCCCTCGCCGATGGCGCGCCTTTCACCGATCAGGATGTGCGTAGTGCGAACAAGGTGTGTGTGATCGGCAAAACGACCGCCTCGCAGGTCTTCGGGAACGACGATCCGGTCGGGCAGGCGCTGAGGGTCAAGAACGTGCCGTTCATCGTCACTGGCGTGCTGACGCCGAAAGGTCTCAGCGCTCAAGGGCCCGATCAGGATGACGTTGTGATCATGCCTTACACGAGCGCGATGAAACGGATCGCCGGTGGCACCACCCTGCGCAACGTGAACGTGCAGGTGGCCAGCGCCTCTGATCTGGCGCCGGCCCAGCAGCAGATCACTTCACTGCTCCGTCAACGCCACAACATCCGGAGCGGACGCGATGACGATTTTACCGTGCGCAATCAGCAGGAGATCGCCGAAGCAGCTACCGCGACGGCGGATGTGATGACGGGGTTGCTCGGTGCAATCGCCGGCGTGTCACTCGTCGTGGGGGGCATTGGTATTATGAACATCATGCTCGTGAGCGTGACTGAGCGGACGCGTGAGATCGGCACTCGCATGGCAGTCGGCGCACACGGTCGCGACATTCTCACCCAATTCCTGATCGAAGCCGTCTCGCTCAGCGCGGTCGGCGGTTTTCTTGGGATTGTTCTCGGCATCACCGCGTCCAAGATCCTCTCCGCCGTGAAGCACTGGCCGTCGCTCATCTCACCGATGTCGATCGTGATTGCCTTTCTGGTCAGTGCCGCGGTGGGAATTTTCTTCGGTTTTTATCCGGCGCGGACGGCAGCGCGGCTCGATCCGATCGATGCCTTGCGCTACGAATAATGCTGTAGCGGCCGCTCTCAGCCGCGGCATTGTTATCTGATGGAGCAGCCGAATCGATTTCAGCAACTCGTCGCCGCGGCGAAGCAAAGCGTCACTGAGATTTCGCCGGCAGAAGCAGCGGAGAAACTTCGGCGCGGTGAAGCGCATCTGATCGACGTGCGCGACCGCGAGGATTGGGACGAAGGTCACGCGGCAAACGCGGAACACATGAGCCGTGGCACGATCGAGCTCGACGTTGAGGACAAATTTCCCGACCTCAGCGCCCCGATCATCTGCTATTGCGGTGGCGGCGGCCGGTCCGCGCTCGCGACCGAGAGCCTGCAACGGATGGGCTACACCAACGTGCGCTCTCTCGCCGGCGGGTTGAAAGCGTGGAAAGCCGCGGGATTGCCGACTGAGTAGCGATTCCTACTGATAAATCCCCATCCTGCTCTTACTTCCAAGCTGCGAATTCGGCCGGGCCGGAGTTGCAGATTAGGCGCAGTATTATGAGTCGAAGCAGGAGCGGCAACGCCCCCTGGCTCAATTCCACGGTTCTTGGAATCGGCCTGGCGTCGCTCTTCAGCGATTGGTCCCATGAAATCGCCACCGCAGCGATGCCTGCCTTTCTGGCATCACTCGGCGTCGCTGCCGCATGGCTCGGCATCATCGAAGGCGTAGCCGATGGAATTTCCAGCTTCGCGAAACTGGCCTCCGGGATTTACACCGATCGCTTGAGGCGGCGAAAGCCGATTGCGGTCACTGGGTATCTTCTGACTGCAGTTGCTACAGCCGGGTTCGCTCTGGCAGCGAATGCCTGGCACGTGCTGCTGGCGCGTTCAGCGGCCTGGCTCGGTCGCGGCATTCGCACTCCGGTGCGAAAAGCGCTGCTCGCCGCGTCAGTGTCGCGTGAGTCATACGGCCGGGCGTTCGGGCTCGAGCGGGCGATGGATACGGTCGGCGCGATCATTGGACCGGCTACGGCGCTTATTCTGTTGCAAGCATCGCGACAGAATTACCGACTGCTTTTTTTCTGCACAATTGTGCCCGGGTTACTAGCGGCGGCGGTTATTGCATTGCTCGTCAAAGAGCGGGAGCGAGCGCCAGTGCCGCACGTTTCGTTTCGTGAACGGCTCGAGCAGCTGCCGCACAGCTATCGGCGGTTCCTCGCCGCGGTCGCGACTTTCGGCGCGGGCGATTTCGCGCACACCATGCTCATTCTTCTCGCCACTCAAAAGCTCGCCGCAACCTACGGAGTCGCGCGCGCCAGCGCGATCGGTGTCGGGCTTTACATGCTGCACAATGTCTTCTACGCGACTTTTTCGCTCCTGGCCGGCTGGGTTGCGGATCGCCGGCCAAAGAATGTTGTTCTCGCAGCGGGCTATGCGCTTGCCGGAGTCATGACCGTCACCATCATCGCCCTGCCGGTCACGCTGGTGACGCTGGTGGCCGTTTTTGTGCTCGGCGGTATCTACGTCGCGATCGAGGAAACGCTGGAGGATTCGCTGTGTGCCGAGCTCGTATCCGAATCACATCACGGCACCGCCTTCGGTGTCCTCGCAACGGTGAACGGGATCGGCGACTTCGTTTCGAGCATTGTTGTCGGAGTGCTCTGGTCGGCGTTTGGCACCGGCATTGCGTTCAGCTACAGCGCGGTCTTGTTCTTCGCGGGCGCTTGTCTCGTCGCGCGGATCAGGGTTCAGCCGCCGACCGCCTGATAATGCCCGAGGCCGCGCTGCCACATCAGGTGCGCAGCGGCGAAAGTGGCTAGCGTCCACCCTCCTTGAATGGCAAGGGCCTGGAGCATCTCCGGGCCGTGAATGCGTCCGAGAAAAATCGCGATCGGACAAAACAGCTCGTAATAAAACGGCAGCCATCTCAGTGCCCCTTGAATGCCCTCAGGCATGATATCGACCGGAAACATCTGGCCACCGAGGAAGTACTCGAAAGAGTAAACGATGAACACGATGGTCGAGATTTCCAGAACCCAGAACGCCATCATTGCCAGGGCGTAGGTGATGAAAAACTGGATCAACGCCGCCATGGCGAGCGACGCTATCGTGGCGGCATAGGTCAGGGCGTCGCCCGGAAAGTGGAGATACGTGCGGAAGCAGAAAAAAATGACCGCGATGGGCAGGAATGTAACCGCGCTGTAAACCAGCCGTGCGCTGAGAAACATTGTGAAGCGGTAGCCGAGATAGCTGAGCGGCTTGGTCAGGAACGAATTGATCTGGCCATCTCGAATGTCGGCGGCGATCTGCCAGTCGTCCTCCGTCGGTGTGACGAGGTTCGAGACCACAAGGGTGAGCAGATAATAATAGATCATCGAGCCGTAGTCGTAGCCGCGCATCCCGCCGCCCTTTTCGTTGAAGACGGCACGCCAGAGGAAAACCGTGCCGAGCAGCGGGATGAGCCCGAAGATCGCCCGCATAAAATAATTCCAGCGGTAAACGAATGTGTTCTGCAGCCCGAGGTTGAAGATGGTCAGGTACTTCTTCATCGCGCGAGCTCGACCGCCAGGTTGATGGCGGCGATCATGCTCTCGGGGCGTGCGATCCCTTTGCCGGCGATCTCGAAGGCGGTGCCGTGGTCAGGACTGGTGCGAGGGAAGGGCAGGCCCAGCGTGACGTTCACGCCTTCATCGAACGCGTGCAGCTTGAGCGGAATCAATCCCTGGTCGTGGTACATGCAGAGAACGGCATGGAATTCACCGGCAGCGGCACGATGGAAAACTGTGTCCGGAGAATAGGGACCGGAGAACGAGGCGCCGAGTTCTGCAATCGCCGGTGCGATGACCTCTATTTCTTCGCGGCCGAGAGCACCCGATTCGCCCGCGTGCGGATTTAACCCGGCGACCGCAATTCGCGGAGACCCGATACTGCGGCGCTGCAGGAACTGCTCGAGCAAACGTCCGACCCGGACAATCTCCGAGGCGCGCAACGCCTGCGACACCTGAGCGAGGGGAATGTGCGTGGTGGCGAGTGCCACGGTTAGCTTGCCGCCGGTGAGCAGCATCGCGAAGTCCTGGACGCCGGCTCGCGTGGCGAAGAATTCCGTCTGGCCGGGGAACTTGAACCCGATCGCGTACATCCGCGCCTTGTGAATCGGAGCCGTGACGATGGCGTCGATTTCACCGGTCAGGGCAAGGCTTGCCGCTTCTTCCAGCGCGGCCGCCGCGGTGCGCGCGGTTGCGTCGGTCGGCTGTGCCACCGGGTAATCCGTCGCGTCGCCGATAACCCGGTACTCGGCATCGCCTGGCAGCCGACCCGATGCGAGGGCGGCGCGAATGATTTCAGGTCCAATGCCGGCCGGGTCACCAGGCGTGATGCCGATGCGCGGCCGCATCGGAGCCTAGAACGTCCGGATGTAAGCCTTCTCGCGCAGGGTCGCGAGCCAGAGCTCCTGTTGCCGCTGCGCTTCTTCCTGAACGAGGCGCTTCTCGATCTCCGGCCGGATCTTATCGAGTGAAGGTGCGCCGCCACCGTGTTTCTCGTCCACTTTGAGAATGTAGTAGTTGCCGCCCAGCTCAATGATGTTGCTGATTTTTCCGATCGGCAGATTAAACGCGACCTTCTCGAGCGGAGCGGCAAGCGTCTTGCGCTCGATCCAGCCCCAGTCACCGCCGGAATCGCGCGTGCTATCTTCGGAATACATCTGCGCCATGCGGTCGAACGGCGCGCCCGCGGCAAGCTTGCCCAAAATTTCTTCCGCCATCGCCTTCTGCGCCTCGGCTTGTCCTTCCGAGGCGTGGCTTGGGATCATGATCATACGCAGTTTGATCTGCTCCTTCGGGGTGAACTCGGAAAGATGTTTGTGGTAAAACTCCTGGATCTTTGTCGGGGAGGCGACCTTCGAGGTATGCAGATTCTTGCCGCGCATCGCCTGCACGATAATGCGCTCCATCTCCTGTTTCTTAAACTCACCGAGCGTGTAGTTCTGCGCCTGCAACGTCTTAATGAACGTGTTGCGGTCCCCGCCGAAACTTTCCTTGATGATTTCGTCGACGCGTTGATCAATCACGTGATCCGGAATGTTGAAGCCCTCCTTCTTGAACGACTGGATGATCAGTTGGCGGTCGATCAGGTCCTTCAACGCCGCCTCGCGCACGATTTTCAGCTGCTTGTTCAGCTCTTCGCCGGTGAGCTGGGAGCGGAGCACTTTCTCGCGGGGCGAGGTTAAAGACCGCACCTGCGAGTAGGTGATAACGTCGCCGTTCACGACCGCGGCGATGCCGTCCACCGCCTCCATCCCGCTTTCCACCGCGTGGCAAAGGGGTATTGCCAGCAAAGCCAGGGCCGCTGATGTCACTGCGAGTAACGAACGAGTCATTAGATTTTCCTGATCAGATCGAGCACTTCGGCGAGTTGCCGGTCGATGTCGGCGGTACTGATGCGCGGAAATTTGCCGCCGACAAGTAGGAAATCGCCCCGGCGGGTGAGCATCAGCTTGTCCTCCCGGACCTCGACCCGCGTCACGCCCGCGCGTGCGGCGGCGAGTTTGATCTCGGTCAGGGTGCACAAGTTTTCGACGGGCGGCGGCAGCTTTCCGAACCGGTCCCGCCATTCCTTGCGCAGCTTGTCAAGTTGCTCACGTGAAGTGATTTGCGCGACGTTGCGGTAGGCGTGGATGCGCAAGGCGGTGTCACCGATGTAAGTCGCGGGAATAAATGCCGGGACGCGGGTTGCGGGCCCGAGCTGGGCGAATTCCGCTTCGTTGGTGGCAACGAAATCGAGCCGCAGCTCAACCTCGAGGCGGGTGCGGACCTTATCGCCTTTGAGTTGTGCCACCGCCTGTTTGAGGAGCTGGCAGTAGAGGTCAAAGCCGACCGCAATGATGTGACCGCTTTGCTGCGTGCCCAGGATGCTGCCGGCGCCGCGGATCTCCAGGTCGCGCATCGCAATCCGAAAGCCGGCGCCGAGCGAGCTGTATTGTTTGATCGCATTGATCCGTTTGCGTGCCGCACCCACAGTCATCATTTCGCGCGGCAGCATCAGGTAAGCGTAGGCCTTGTGCTCGGCGCGGCCGACCCGGCCGCGCAGTTGATACAGATCAGCCAGCCCAAACCGATCGGCCCGATCGATGATGATTGTGTTCGCGTTTGGAATATCGAGCCCGCTCTCGATGATCGTCGTGCAAACGAGCACATCGATCCTGCCCGCCACGAAGCGTTCCATGACCGCTTCCAGTTCGTCCGCATCCATCTGGCCGTGGCCAATCTCCACCCGCGCGCCGGGGCAAAGCTCGACCACACGGTCCCGCATTTTCTCGATCGATTGCACGCGGTTGTGCAAGAGATACACCTGCCCCTGCCGCTCCAGCTCGCGGCTGATCGCGTCGCGAATAATCCGTTCGTCGTACCCGCACACCACCGTCTCCACCGGCAGCCGGTTGAGCGGCGGCGTTTCGATCGTCGACATGTCTTTCACTCCAACGAGCGACAGATAGAGAGTGCGCGGAATGGGCGTAGCGGAAAGCGTCAGCACGTCGACCAGCTTGAAAAGCTCCTTGAACTTTTCCTTGTGCAGAACGCCGAAGCGCTGTTCTTCGTCGATCACGACGAGGCCGAGGTCTTTAAAGACGACGTCCCCGGAGATGAGGCGGTGGGTGCCGATCACGATATCGACGCCGCCTTCGCGCAGCAGCTCAATAACCTTCCGCTGTTCACCGTGCGAACGGAAACGGCT
>JBJMWX010000102.1:0-5482 GCA_045809925.1 Chthoniobacterales bacterium | reverse complement strand
TTCCCGGAATCGCCGGTCGCAATGTAGACGTTCTCGTCGTTCGGATTGCGGCCGATGTACGCCATCGCGTCGACCGGCTCCATCACCTGACCTGACCAGCGGTCGGTCACCTCGCGGGCGGCGGGAAAATGACGGTGCGCCCACTGTTCGAGCGTCTTGAACCGAGCGTCGAAATCGAATGCCTGGGCGGTTTTGTGGTCCTCGCCCCCGACGATCAGCACGTCGTCACCGCCGTCCTGCGCAAGCCGCACATAATGGTAAGCGGCAGGCCCGAGTTGCTGTTCCTCATCCTGCTTGGTTTGGCCCGTATCCCACCACAGGGTGTGCGGGATCGCGTTGCGTCCGACGCGCAACGTGACCACATAGGTCGCGTACGGCGCCTGTTTGGTGTGAATGATAAAGCGGTCGTTAATCGGCGTGTTCGTTGCCACCACCGCGTGCTTGGCAGTGACCACGTACTTCTCCCGTGTCTCCACCCGCACGGTTTCGCCACCGTGAACCTGCATCACACGTGTCCCGCTGAAAATTTTTCCGCCGCGCCGTGTGAGGGACTGGGCGAGAGCGTTCAGATATTTGAGCGGATGAAATTGTGCCTGCCGCGGAAATCGGAGGCCCGGCCCGCTCGTGTGACGCATGTACGGGATTGCTTCCACGCGCTCGACGCCGCTCAATCCGGCACGATGAATCGCGTCCAGCTCCTTTTCGAGGTTTTGGACGGAACCGTTCGGCGGCAGAAACAAATACCCGTCGACGCGCTCGAAATCGCACTCAATCTGCTCGTCTTGAACAATCCGCTCGACCTGATCGATTGCCGCCGTGTGGCTTTCCGCCGAAAGGCGCGACTCCTCACCGCCTAGCATGCTTTCGATCTCGTAAAACCGATCGTCCAGCGCGTTGACCAGATGCGCCGTCGTGCGGCCGGTCATCCCACCGCCCACCGGCCCGTCATCGATCACAATAACGTCGCGGCCGGCGCGCGCGAGCAGATAGGCGGTCGTTATCCCAGCGATGCCCGCTCCGACCACGCAAATTTCGGTGGATACATCCTGCGTCAGCGGACCGGTTTGAAACTTCTCCGCTGTTCGCTCCCAAAAAGAAATATTCGCTCCAATCCGTTCTCCGACTGCGTGACTCATCAACTGTGAATCGCGCGCCCGGACGCCGGCGAGTGGCTCAGGTGCCGACGTTCGGCTGGCCGACCTGCTGCGAAGGCTCCTCCTCACGGCTGAGCATGCGCGCGGTGTTAACAATCGCGACGTGGGAGAAGGCCTGCGGGAAATTCCCCAGCATGCGATGGGCGCGCGGGTCATACTCTTCGGAGAGGAGGCCGAGATCGTTGCGCAATCCGAGGAGCCGCTCAAAGAGCTCGCATGCTTCGTCTTTGCGGCCGATAAGATGCAGGCAGTCGGCAAGCCAGAAGGTGCAGAGAAGAAAAACGCCTTCCCCGCCGGGGAGCGCGTCGACCTTGTTGACCTCGGCCCGATAGCGCAGGACGAAGCCGTCCCACATTAGCTCGCGCTCAATTGCTTCGACAGTTGAACGGGCGCGTGGGTCTTCCGGCGGAAGAAAGCCGGTCGTCGGTATCATGAGCAGGCTCGCGTCCAGCTCGTCGCCGCCATACACCTGTGTGAAGGCTTTCTTTTTCTGGTTCCATCCGCGGTCGCAAACCTCCGCGTGAATCGTGTCGCGAATCGCACGCCACCGCTCGATGTGTTGCTCCGCTTCGCAACTGCAATGCTCGACCATCTTGATCGCGCGGTCGAAGGCGAGCCACGCCATTACCTTTGAGTGTGTGAAGTGCTGCGGCTCGCCGCGGATTTCCCAGATGCCCTGGTCCGGTTCTTTCCATTTCGACTCGAGAAACCGGACAAGCTCGATCATGAGGTGCCAGTCGTTTGTGTTCACCTTGATCCCGGCGCGGTCCGTCCAGTACATCGAGCCGAGCAGCTCGCCATAAACGTCGAGCTGGAATTGCGCGGACGCAGCGTTGCCGACGCGGACCGGCTTCGAGTCTTCATAACCCGGAAGCCATGGCAGTTCGTATTCGTTGAGCCGCCGCTCGCCGCGCACGCCGTACATGATCTGCATTTGCGACGGGGTGCCGGCAACCGCGCGGAGGAGCCACTCGCGCCACGCCGAAGCCTCCTCGAAGTAGCCGGCGTTCATCAATGCGAGCAGTGTGAAGGTCGCATCGCGAACCCAGCAGTAACGGTAGTCCCAGTTTCGGACGCCGCCGATCTCTTCCGGCAACGAGGTCGTCGCTGCGGCCACAATTCCGCCCGTCGGGGCGTAGGTCAGCCCCTTTAACGTGATAAGCGAACGCACGACGGCATCCTGCCATTGCCCATGCGAGTGGCAGCCGCTGGCCCATTCCTTCCAGTACGCTTCGGTCTCGGCGAGCGCGTGCTCCGGATTTACAGCCGGAGGCGCGTTCTCGTGCGACGGGAACCAGGTCAGCACAAACGGCACGCGATCGCCTTTCTTGACCGTAAACGCGGCCACGGTTCGCAGATCTTTGCCATGAGTTTCGATTGGGCTGCGAAGGACGAGAGCGTCCGGCCCGGCGATCGCCTGCAAGGTGCCGTCGATTTTCCGGACCCACGGCACGATGTGTCCATAATCGAACCGAATGGTGAGCTCCATCCTGACCGAGACGGTTCCCCGAACGCCTTCGATGATCCGGATGATGTCCGGCGCCTTGCCCCGCGGCGGCATAAAATCGATCAGCCGGATTGCGCCGGTCGATGTCTCCAACTCCGTCTCGAGAATTAGCGTGTCGCCGCGATAATGCCGGCGCGTGCTGGCGACCTTCTCTTCAGGCATGAAAATCCAGCGCCCGTTTTTCTCGTCGCCGAGTAGCGCCGCGAAGCATGCGCCCGAGTCGAAGCGCGGAAAACAGAGCCAGTCGACCGACCCTTCGCGACTGACCAATGCGCACGTCTGCGTGTCGCTGAGGAAGGCGTAGTCCTCGATCTTCGCCATCGCGCCTACAATCGCGCCGAATCGGCCTGCGCCAGCTTCGCTATACCGTCGGGCGTGAGACGGAAGACCGTCCAGTCATGCATTGGCGCAGCACCTAGCTTCTTGTAAAAGTCGATCGCAGGCTGGTTCCAATCGAGCACCGCCCATTCCATTCGGCCGCAGTTGCGGGCCTGCGCGATCCGCGCCAGCTCGCTCAGCAACGCTCGACCATACCCGCGTCCGCGCTTCTCTGGCCTGACAAACAAATCTTCCAGGTAAAGACCCGGACGGGCAAGCCAGGTCGAGAAGTTGAAAAAGTACAAAGCGAAGCCGACCGGCTCGCCGGCTTCGCGGGCGATCAGAACGTGTGCCGCCGGGTCTTTGCCGAATAGCACATCGCGCAAGGTTTCTTCGGTTGCGACGACCTCGTTCAGCGCGCGCTCGTATTCCGCGAGATCGCGGATCAGCTGCAGGATCGCAGCTACGTCAGCTGGGACTGCCGCGCGGATATCGAAGGCCGTTGGCATGCTGGTGACGGTTGAACGCGACCGCGAAAGGTCAAGACAAACACCTTGCGCGGGAAATTCGCTCCTGAATACTCGCGTCACGATGCGATCCGCTCTCACCTCGCATTGGCCGCTGGCGGTCCTCGCGGCAATCGCGCTGCCGCTGATCTTCGCCCGACTCGGCGCGGAATGTTTGTGGGAGGACGAGGGCGACACGGCCGTGCTTGCGTCCAGCATCGTCAAGTCCGGCATCCCGAAGGCATGGGACGGCGTTACGTTCACCGATTCCGACCGCGGTGAACGCGTCAACGGCGCAATGGTCATGGTCAGCCATCCCTGGGCGCAATATTACCTCGCCGCGGCGAGCTTCGCAGTTTTCGGCGAAAACGCGTTCACCGCGCGGCTGCCGTTCGCGATCGCCGGCTGGCTCACCATTCTCGTGCTCTATGGGTTTGTATGGCGAATCAGCGCCAGTCGATTCGCCGCCTTCGCGAGCGCCGCTCTCCTGGTCCTGAACGTGCAGTTCCTGCTCTACTGCCGCCAGTCACGATATTACACACTGACGCTGCTGCTTGTGAGCAGCGCCGCCTGGATTTTCTTTGAAATGAAATCGGTTCGTACGGCGGCGCTCTTTGCCGCCGCTGGCGTGCTGCTCTTTCATTGTCAACCGTTCGCCGTCGTCCCGATCATTGCGCTCGGAATTCTCAGTCTCGGTTATCGCCCGTTTCGGCCGCAGCGACGCTGGTTCTGGCTCAGTGTGCCCATTGTGCTGCTTCTGACCGCACCGTGGTTCGCGCTCGCCACTCGCGGCTACGGCCAGGGTGCGCAGCTCGTGCAAGGCGCCACTCCATTTGCAGCGCGGTTCGCGCAGGCGCTGATCGAGATCACGTCGGTCACTCCGCTGATCGGTGTCGTGATTCTCGCCGCCCTCTGTGTCTGGCGGCGCAATCTCTCCACAAATGCCAGGGGCCTGGTGATCATCCTTCTGACAACCGCCGTGCTCTACGCGGCCGCTCTCGCCGTCGCGCAATCTACCAACGTGATGTGGTATCACGGGTTGCGATACGCCGCACCGGTCCTGCCGCTTGCCACGGCGGCCGCAGGGATGGTGATCGCCGAGATCAGCCGCCGCAGAATTGCCACCGCGTCCGCGCTCCTGGTCGTGTTCGGGTTCACAAAGTTCGCGCAGATCACGCCCTGGTTTGCATGGCTGAAAGATGGCCGCCTTCCATTTGGTTCATACGTCGTCGCTGTGCATATGCCATCGCGAACTGCGACGCGCTTCATCGGCAATGGCCTATCCGCCTACCTGAATGATCTGACAGCGGGTAATCCCGGCACGATCGCGCAAGCCTGCGCCTTCTTCGAGACTTACGCAGCGCCGGGTGACGTGCTGATTTCCAACTACGGCTGGGAGCCGCTTTATTTTCACACTCACTTACCGCAGGCGTGGAAGATCCTGACTCATTACCGGATCAGGGAAGCGGCGCTCCGCAGCGGCCTGCCGGATTACGTCTTTGGCGTCGACCACGCGCGCTGGGTATTTTGGCGGCCCTACTGGGATGGCTATCTCGATTACTTGTGGTCCGACGCTGAACGCCAGATCACCGAGGCCGGCGGACGTCTCGAGCCCGTGGCGGAGTTCGAAGAAACACTCTGGGAAAATCGAGAGAACGTTCATTTCCACCGTTTCGCCGGAGGTGTTTACTTGTTCGAACCACCTGCCGTGCCGATCGATGGCGTCGCACCGCAAAGCATTTTACCGGCGCGAATTTTCCGCGTGGATTGGTGAGTCACTCGCCGCGTAGCTGATAGACGATGAAGTCTGGCTCATCGTGAATGACTGATCCGCTTGCGGCCAGATGCTGCGCGAACCCGCGGTAATAACTAAGCCACCACCGCGTCCCGAACGTAAAGACGATGTAGCTCGCGCCGCGGGCGCGCAGCTCGTCAAAATCGGTAATCAGCTGCGTGTCGTCGAGTGGGTTGCCGTAAAAAATTCCGCCGTTCTCGAG
>JBJMWX010000101.1:0-17000 GCA_045809925.1 Chthoniobacterales bacterium | reverse complement strand
GGCATGCTTGGGTGACGGGCATGGGAATCAAACGGTGGCTGTCGATCGTCTTTTCGCTGGGGTTGCTCTGTATCGGCCGCAGTGGGTTCGCGCAGGTCTCGACTAACCTGACGGTTGCCAAGGTGCAGGACTTCAAACAAACCGGTACGGCGCCTCCCGTGCAGGTAACGAATCCGTTCTCCCTCTCGCTCAGTGCGCAGGCGCAGGGATTCACGATTGCGAGTGCGACCGTCACGCCCCCTTCGGGCCCTGTCATTACTCTGACCAGCGCTAGCACGACGCTCTACACCTTCGTGAGCGGCGTATTTCCAACAGCCGCGGCGCTCGATGCGGCGTTTCCGGACGGTGCCCCCGGTTATCGGTTCACAGTTAATCCGCCCGCCGGTGCCCCCGTTCAAGGCACTGTGACGCCCGGTCCAACTCCCTACCCCGCTGCACCGACCCTGACGAACACTCAATGGTTCGGCACGACGGGAACGTTGCAATTCGATCCGAGTGCGACCTTCACGATCTCATGGACGGCAGCGAGCGCGGCTGGAATAACCGACGGTTTGCTCGCGATCACCGACCCAAATGGCGCGGCGGTTTCCTCCACCACGATTTCGCCGCGAGTCTTCAACACCACGATCCCCGCGGGTACATTGAAGGCCGGGACGATTTACAGCGCCCGACTGTCGTTCGGAATCACCAACACCACGACTAACGCGAATGGCACAGTGGTAATGCGGTGGAGCCACATTTCGGTGACCAACTTCACCCTCGCTCCAGTAAGCAGCGCGCCGACGCTGATCTCACCAACTTCGCTGGCCACGGTCGTCAATCAGCCGACGGGATACCAGTTGCTCGCCAGTACGCGGGCGCTTTTTACAATCGGCCAAAGCACGGCACTGCCGCCGGGGCTTTCGTTTGATCCTGTGAGCGGCATCGTTTACGGAACGCCGACTGCGTCCGGCTCACCGTCCCCTGATTACCAGATCCAAAACAGTGCTGGCCCAAACGGCGGCGTTATCAACCTGAACGATCAAGCGCCGCCGACTGGTCCCACCTTCGTCAACGCCACCACCGCGACGGGTCACACGAACACCGCGTTTCGATTTCCGATCGTGACCAACGGCGCAAGTCCGGCGGCGAGGTTCAGTGCGACCGGGTTGCCTGCCGGGCTGACGATCAATTCCACCACAGGCGTGATCTCAGGCACGGTGGCGAACCAGGTAAGCGCGGCGGTAACTGTGACGATCACCGATGGATCTTTCACGCGCAGTTGCTCGCTTCAGTTGTCCTTCATCGCCGATCCCATCCTGCCGATCATCACGAGTGTGCGGCGTGTGACGCTAATCCCGGGACAGGCGTTTTCGTATCAGATCGCGGCTGCTTACGGAACGAACCGGGCTGATGAGCCGAGCTTCAACGTGCTCGGCGCATTGCCGTCGGGGTTGAACTTCGATGCAAAGACGGGCGTGATTTCCGGTATCTTCAGCGGCGCGGGCGAGCGGGACGGCAGTCCGCCCGATCAGCACGCGTTGAACGACACACCGCCAGTCCAGCTTGTCGGCACGAACACGCACGGCAGCGGCACATCGCCGCTCGCTTTCTTCACCGCACCCACAGGCACCGTGAACCTCTCAACGCGTATGTTTGTCGGCACAGGAGCGGAGGTGTTGATCGGCGGCTTCATCATCACCGGCAATGGTTCGGAAAGCATTCTCGTGCGTGGGATCGGCCCGTCATTGCCGCTCGGAAATGCGCTGCAGGACCCAATTCTCGAACTGCACGATAAAACAGGCGCGGTCTTCACGACGAACGACAACTGGCAGGACGATGCAGCACAAGCGCAGGCAATTCAGGCGACTGGCGTGGCGCCAACGGACAACCGCGAGTCAGCCGTCGTCGCCACGTTTCAGCCGTCGAATTATACCGCGATCGTCAGCGGCAAGAGCAGCGGCACCGGAAGCGGGCTCGTCGAATTGTACGACCTCGGCTCAACAAGTCAGGACACCGCGCACGGAAAGCTCGCGCAAATCTCGACCCGCGGCACGGTCCACACCGGCGATGATGTCATGATCGGCGGATTCATCATTCAAACCGTCGCGACGAAAGCATTGCTGCGCGGTATCGGTCCGGAGCTGACCGCGCAGGGTGTGGCCGGCGCGCTGCAGGATCCGGTGCTGGAGCTCCACGATGGGACGGGCACTCTCGTCGCCGGCAACGACAACTGGAAGGATGATCCGAACCAGGCCCAGGCGATCCAAGCCACAGGCGTCGCGCCGACCGACGATCGCGAGTCGGCGTTGATCGCAACCCTCAATCCAGGCAATTACACCGCAGTCCTCCGCGGGAAGAACGACACCACCGGGGTCGCGCTGGTCGAAGTCTACAACCTGCAGTGAACTCGGAGCGCGGGCGTTCCGGCCCGCACTCAATACGGTTCTGCCGCCTGTGACGGCGGCAGCTACAAACCTTGGCGGGACGTGCGGCGTGACGCCCCGACGCTGTATTTGAGGACGGCTCGGCCGTCGTCCCTCCAAAACGTCAGTACGATTTCGCCCAGAGCACCTGTCGCGCGCTCGGCTCACCGGTGAAGATGCAGCGACCCGGTTCTCCATCACCGAAGGGAATGACGCGAATCGTCACCTTCAGGTCGTTCTTGATCTGCTCTTCGATCGCACGCGAGCCGTTCCAGTGTGCGAGCGCAAAGCCGCCGTGGATCTCGGGCTTGGCAGCGTTCCTGGCCGTGAAGAAATCGTAAAACTCCTGCTTCGAATTGATTACTCGCGTGTTCGCGTCCCTGAACTCGGTCGCACGTCGCAGCAGATTGCTCTGGATCGACTCCAGGATGCCGGCGGCCTGCCCGACCAGTTCTCCGGTCCCAACGAATTCCTTCACTTTCACGGGCTGATCGCGACGGCTGACCGCTACTTTTCCGGACTCCAGATCGCGCGGGCCAAGCTCGACGCGCAGCGGCACGCCTTTCTTGATCCAGTCCCAATTCTTGACCCCGCCACCGAGATCGCGGCGATCGAGTTCCACCTCAATCGGCGCGCCGGCGTACTGTTGCGCGCGTAATTGCGTCGCGAGTTTCTCGGCAGCTTCGAGCACCGCCGTGCGCGTCTCTTCTTTCGGCGTGATGGGCACTATCACGATGTGAGTCGGCGCAATGCGCGGTGGCAGGACAAGACCATCGTCATCCGCGTGCGCCATGATGAGCGTCCCGATCATGCGCGTGGTCATGCCCCAGCTCGTGGTCCATCCAAACTCCTGCCGGCCGTCGCGGGTCTGGAACTGGATGCCACTTGCGCGGGCAAAATTCTGGCCAAGAAAGTGGGATGTGCCGGCTTGGACCGCTTTGCGATCCTGAACCATCGCTTCGATGCAAAGCGTGTCGACGGCACCGGGAAATCGCTCGCTCTCCGACTTGGACCCGCTGAAGACAGGGAGCGCTACGTGATCACGCGCGAAGGTCTCGTAGACATCGAGCATCCGCCTCGTTTCCTCCCGCGCTTCTGCCTCGGTTTCGTGAACCGTGTGGCCTTCCTGCCAGAGGAACTCGGTCGTGCGAAGGAAGATGCGCGGCCGCATTTCCCAGCGCACGACGTTGCACCATTGATTGATCAGGATCGGCAGATCCCGGTAACTCTGAACCCACTTCGCGTAAGTGGCACCAATGATTGTTTCCGATGTCGGCCTGACGACTAATGGCTCGGTCAATTCGGCCGCAGGCGAAGGGCGCATTTTTCCGTCCGGGCCGATGTCGAGGCGATGATGCGTGACAACCGCACATTCCTTGGCGAAACCCTCGACGTGTTCCGCTTCCTTCTGCATATAACTCAGCGGTATGAAGAGCGGGAAATACGCGTTGCGATGGCCGGTCGCCTTGAACATCGCATCGAGCTGCCGTTGCATGTTTTCCCAGATCCCGTAGCCCCACGGGCGAATGACCATGCAGCCCCGCACATCGGATGGCTCGGCCAGCTCGGCTGCGCGCACCACTTGTTGGTACCATTCAGGAAAATCCTGCTCGCGTCGCGGCGAGATCGCTGTTTTTTCTGGTGCAGACGTGGCGGCCATGGGAAAGCTGGCGAAATTACTTCTGCGCGTTCGAATTACCAGCCGCCATTTCGGCGTGCACGCGCAACTTTTCTGCGCCAACGTGTTATACTGTACAAGATGAAAACGAGCGGATTGCTCCTCTGCGCCGGGATACTCGCCGCTGCGGTCCAGTTTGCTCCATCGGCGGACGGACAGGACCGCGGCGACAAGTCGGAGCGCCGTTTTCCGGAGCGGAACCCCCGCTGGCAGAGTTTGTCCGAGCCGGAGCGGGCCAAGCTCCGTGCGGCGCATGATCAGGCCCTGCAGGATGCCCAGGTCCGCGCCGCGCATGAGCGGCTCATCCAGGCGCGGCGCGAGTTTCGCGAGGTGATGCGTCCGGCGCTAATCAAAGCCGATCCATCCGTGCAGCCGATCCTGGAAAAGCTGCGGACAAATCGCCGCAATCGCGACTAGAACGCTGCCTGGGCAGCGGACGGAGAACCAGCCTTCCGACGCTACGGGTTTCGCGCCACGAGCGGCTCGTCCGAGAGCTGCCCGCGTTCGGCGAAACCGCCGGCGAAATCGATGCTGCACATCGTGCCGAACCGCGCATGCCGGCCAAATGCGGCCCCGGCGCAGTTGTAGATCGGGTTGAAAATGTTTTTGCGGTGTTTCCGCGCCGGCTGCCCGTCATCGATGATCAGAGCCATCACCACGTCGCGAGCGTTGGATTTGCCGTAGGAAATGTTTTCCGCCCAGCCACCGCTCAAACTGCCATAGCGACTCATCCGCGCCTGAGCATGGCTATGATCGCTCCCGACATGCCCGAAGCCGCCGCCGGCCTGATCGGCACAATGGTCCGCCGCCGCGCGCGATATTCCGCTGGAAATTGCGAGCGCTGACAGAGGCTGGGTATGCCGCAAAAAGTGAATGGCTTCGTCGATCGCCCGGGTGCCTTCGTGCGCCGGGATGCGTGTGCCGCCCGGCAGAACCATGACGCTTCCATTGAAGCTGGCGCGCAGTTGCTCGAGGTGAGTGGCGTAGCCCGCCGGATTCTGCCGGGCCAAATTCATTTCGTGGATGACCGCGCTGGCCGAGTGGCCGCCACTCACTGGCTCGTCATCGGCGGCGGTGGCAAGCGATGTAAACGAGAGGGCAAAAAGAAAAGCCAGAGCGATGCGGCGCATTATGAAAATTATAGCAGCCGCAATGCCAATCTCCCTCGCGCCGTTCCCCCGTTTCCCGTGCCAACATCCGGTTGACACCCCTCCCCCTCACCGGTAGTTTCCGTGCCCTTTCAGCCGATGAAGACGTTTTCCGCCAAGGCCAGCGAAGTCCCCCGCAAATGGTGGGTCATCGACGCCAAAGACCAGGTCCTCGGCCAGGTTGCGGTCAAAGCCGCCAATCTTTTGCGCGGCAAAGAGAAGCCGATCTTCACCCCGCATGTCGACACCGGCGATTTCGTCGTCGTGATCAACGCCGAGAGAGTGCGATTGACCGGCAAGAAAGAAGATCAGAAGAGCTACATGAGCTTTTCAGGATATGTCGGCGGCCACAAAACCGAGAACGTCAAAGCTCGGCGCGCCCGTCACCCCGAGCTGCTCGTCGAGCGGGCCGTCCGAGGAATGATTCCGCATAACCGGCTCGGCCGCGCCGTTTACCGCAAACTGAAAGTTTATCGCGGCGACATGCACCCGCACGCTGCACAGCAGCCGCAGGCGGTCCAGTTCAGCTAAATCAATTTCATTATGGCAGAGAGTCAGGAATTCATCGCCACAGGTCGCCGCAAGACTTCCGTCGCCCGCATCCGCATGACGCCGGGCAACGGCAAAATCGATATTAACGGCCGGACCTTCGAGGAATATTTTCCGACCGTGCCGCTCCAGAACACTGTCCTCCAACCGTTGCAGGCGGTGAAACTGACCAACTCGTACGACGTCTCAATCAACGCGAGCGGCGGCGGTGCCACCGGTCAGGCCGGTGCTGCACGCCTGGCGATTTCCAGGGCTCTGCTGCAGGTGGACACGAATCTGCGCGGCACTCTCAAGGCCGAAGGTTTGCTTCGCCGCGATCCGCGGATGAAGGAGCGCAAAAAATCCGGGCAGCCGGGAGCGCGGAAACGCTTCCAGTTCTCGAAACGCTAAGGTCGGAAGACGCGGCCAGGCCCGCCCGTTTTTGCCTGCCTAGCGGACGACACAGCGGTCGCCCTGCTCCATCACGGCTTTGGTGGCGGCGCACCGGGTGACGGTGCTGTCGCTTTCGGCTGTGAACCCCCCGGCGGAGGCACCGCGTTGCTTGCCGGTGGCGGATTGCCGGGTCGTGCTCCGGGAGCGTTCGCCGGCGGAGGATTGACCGGCGCGCCTCCTGGTGGTGGCGCAGGCTGCGCTGGTGCCGGCGAATTTGGCGGCGGCACGACCGACGCGCCTGGCTGCGCCAGCGGAGGTTGCTGCGCTGGTTTAAGCAGGCGCAACTGCCGTGTGGCTTCGCCGACCGCAAAGCTGTCGTGATATCCGGTCAGGATGTTTTCGCAGACGCGCCGCGCTTCCTCGATCTGCCCCTTCTCCTTAAGCAATCGGATCTGGCTCAGCATGGCGAGCGGCGCGTTGAAGCTATGCGGATCGCTCGTGGTCAGGCGTTGATATGTGGCGAGCGCTTCGTCCTTTTTCCCGAGCGATTCAAGATTCGCCGCAATCGCCATCCAGGCTGTGCTAATCAGCTCATGCTTCGGAAATTTCGTGATGAATGTCTGCAGGGTCGAGTTTGCCTCCGCGAACTTCTGCTCGGAGCGCTGCTGCTCGGCGAGGAGCAGATAGGCCGAGGCGCTCGCGTCCGTGCCGGGATACTGGGCGATCACCTTCTCGAAATCCGCTGCCGTTTTTGCCGAACTGCATAACTCTGCGGCCGAGGCATTACGGCGCTCGTTGTAGAACCAGTAACCGGCACCTGCGACGGCTGCGACCAGAAGGACCACGATCGCGACGATCAGGTCGCGCTTATAGCGAAACCAGATCAGGCTGACGTCGGCTTTGGAGTCGGTCGCGGGAGTAACGGTCGTCGGCATCGTGCAGAGGCGCGGAGTCGTGATATGCCACGCCGCCTTCGCTTGCGCAAGCCTCACGGCCGTGGCGGCAGCCGACGACGATTCTGCTATTGATGGCTGATGAAAACGAAACGCCGGCGATGCAAAATCCGGCGAAGGATCCGGATGAATGGGTGACAAAAGACGAGCCGATGACGGGGCCGCAACGCTCCTATCTGCAGACGCTTTGCCGGGAGGGCGGCGAAGAGTTCAACGAGAACTGGACGAAAGCTGAGGCATCGAAAAAGATCGAAGCGCTCCAGGAGAAAACCGGGCGCGGCAGGAAAAGCTAGCGCCCGCGCTTCGGTCCCCGCGGCAATCTGATCTTGTTGCTGGGGCGCGTGTCGGCCTTCAGGTATTTTTCCATCAAGCGCAGCGCCTGCTCGTTCTCCTTGCGGGTATTCGAAATACAGCAGTCGCGCGGCACGGCGAGTTTGTAGTCCCGCATGTAGGCGTCGTTCGCGGTGAAGAGCACGCAATAGGTGCCCGCTATGCCGGTAATGATCAACTCCTTGGCGTCGAGATACCGCAGAAGCGTCTCGAGCGTGGTGGAGAAAAAACCCGAGTGCTTGGGCTTTAGCACGAAGTAATCGTCTTCATCAGGTCGCAGGCGCTCGACCAGCTCGCGCGCTTTTCCTTTGGCACAATGTTCCACCTGCCGGCGGAAATCGGAGCGCCACCGGCCGAAATTGTCGTTCACGTAAACCACCGGAATACCGGCGCGCTTCGCCCGCTCTTTTAAGGCCGCCAGTTTGCGCGACATGGCAGGCACAAAGCGCATGAGCTGATTTGCTTCCGGAAAATCGAGATCGTTAATGACGTCGACGATCAGAAGCGCGAAGTCGGACTTATCGGGCGCGCTGCCGTGCAGGTCCCGGTTCCGTGCGGGCACGAGTTAGGTCGAACGCGCGCCTTTGCCGCGCGCGCCGCTGCCGCTGACTTTCGCTTTTTTGGCGGCACTTCCGCCGCCGCGATCCAGGTTCGTGCCGCTCGGTTTCTTGCCGGAGCTGCGCCGTTCCCCTGCTCTTGCGCCGGCGCCCGGGCCGCGTGCTTTCTTCGTCTTCGCTGCCATACGAGTACTGGTTCGCGCGATGATTGTGCGTTGGACGTTGCTTCTTGAGCGTTCCACGGTTGCTGGTGCAGCAGCACGACAAGCTTTTTATTCCGGGTCCGGTCGAAGTTTCACCGAAAACGCTGACCGCTTTCGCGCGGCCGATGATCGGCCACCGCGGCGACGCGTTTAAACGGCTTTACGCCGGGATTCATCCCCGGCTGCAGGAATTGTTTGGGACCAAACAACCGGTCTTTCTTTCGACATCGTCGGCGTGGGGCGTGATGGAGGCCGCGATCCGCAACGTCGCGCGCGAGCGCGTGCTCTGCTGCATGTGTGGCGCGTTCTCCGACAAGTGGCTCGATGTCGCGCGGCGGTGCGGCAAGGAAGCCGAGCCTTTGCAGGTCGAATGGGGCGCGCACATCGACCAGCATGCGATCGACCAGAAACTCGCCTCAGGAAAATTCGACACGTTAACGCTGATTCACAACGAAACCTCGACCGGCGTGATGAACCCATTGCCGGAGATTTGCTGCACGCTCGCGAAGTATCCGGATGTCGTCTCGATCGTCGACACCGTTTCCTCCTTCTCCGCCATGCCCGTTCGGATGGACGATTACGGCATCGATGTGATGCTGACGGGCTCGCAGAAGGCGCTCGCACTGCCACCGGGTTTCGCGCTTTTCAGCGTTTCGCAAAAAGCCTTTGCCCGCGCCGAGGAGAATCGTGCTCGCGGCTACTACTTCGATTTTCTCGAATTCAGGAAGCAGCAGACCGAGAACATGACGCCCAGTACGCCGAGCATCGGGCACGTCCATGCGCTGGAATCGAAGCTCGAAGAAATCTTCGCGGAAGGATTGTCGAAGCGCTTCGAGCGCCACCGCCGCACGAATGCGCTCGTGCACGAGTGGGTCCGCAGCCGTGGGTTCGAATTCTTTGCCGACGAAGGATTCCGCTCCGTCACCTTAACCTGCGTGAAGAACAGCCGCGGAATCGATGTGGCGAAGATGGTGCGCGCATTGCGCGAACGTCACCACATCGTGATCGACGGTGGCTACGGCAAAATCAAAGGGCAGACGTTTCGGCTCTCAAACATGGGCGATGAAACGGAAGAGACGGTCGCGCAGCTTCTTGGCTGTCTCGACGACGTCTTATAAGACTGGGCTTACCCGCGCGCAGGCGCGGTTTCAACCGGCTCGCGCAGCCGTCGAAAAATCATCCAGACGCCGAGCAGCACAAATGCCGCGCCAAGCAGCGACCAGGCCGAAAGCTGTTCGCTGCCGAACGCCCATCCCAGCGCGATCGCTCCGGGCGGGGTGATCAGCGAAATCGTTTGCAGGTTGGTCACCGACATTCGCGGCATCAGCCAATAGAGAAGCAGGAATGTAAAGGACGACCCGATCACAGCGAGGTAGAGCAGGCAAACCAAGGCGCGGCCCGTCCAGTGAAAGTGCACCGGGTTGCCATCGACAATCAGACCGACGGCAACGAGCGGGAGCGCTCCAAAGATCATCTGCCAGGCGGCAAGCATCGAAGGCGCGAGCCGAATATTGCGCGCTTTCAGCACCACGTTCGAAAAAGCCGCGCTCGCCGCGCCGAATGCAATCCCGAGGCCACCGAAAAACGCCAGCCAGCCGTTGAAGCTGAGGAGCCGTGCGCAGATCACGGCGATCCCGCAGATCGCGACCAGCGCGCCGGCGAGTCGCTGCCAGCGCAAGGGCTCGTCCGGCAACATCCAATGCGCGCAAATCATTCCAAAGATGGGTATCGAGGCCTGGATGACCGCAGCCAGGCCTGACGAAACGTGAAGCTCTGCCCAGAAAAGCAGCGTGTAATTAATACCAAACATCAGCACGCCGGTGGAACCGAGAACCAGGTAATCGGAACCGCGCGGCGGAAACAGTGACACCCGTCCGATTGAAATCGCGATCAGCACGGCAGTGGCGACAGCAAAGCGTATCGCGACAAAGGAGATCGGCGGCAGATCAAGCAGGCCGATCTTGATCGCGAGCCAAGTCGAGCTCCAGACGACGCAGAGCGCGAGCCAGGCGGCCGGAATGCGCCAATCACGTCGTGCCATGGCGGCGAGCATCGTGTGCTGATCGCGAGGCGTAAAGCCGGGGCGATCCGGCGGTGCGATGGCACGTATTCGCGGATCAACAGTCTGCGGGGGGCACAGGCGCAGCTCGCGACGTCCGCCGCATAGTTGGAGTCATAAAAAAGCGAAGGGCGCCTCGTTTCCGAAGCGCCCTCCATGGTTCGATGGCGATAAGCCGAATTCTGTCCGGCCGCCGAAGCGACCGTGATGATCATTTATCTGAGCGACATACCCGAGGGTCAACAAGCCGGCTGCTCTGCCTCTGTTTTGTCTTGCACCACATGGGGTTTTTCGTGCCACGCGAATTGCTCCGCGCGCGGTGAGCTCTTACCTCGCCTTTTCACCCTTACCTGTTCAAAGAACCGGCGGTTTATTTTCTGTGACACTCTCCGTCGGCGCCCGCTTGCGCGAACGCCGCCCGCGTGTTCTACGCGGCATGCCGCCGTATGGTGTTCGGACTTTCCTCCAACAAGCCGGAGGGCTCGTCAGCGATCATCTGCCATCGAGCGCAACAATACGCCGCCGGTTCTTTCGATCAACTGCCGCCGATCACGCTTGCTCTTAGGCGGCCATTCGGATTCAACCTGCAGACGTGCAGGATCGCACCATCATCGTTCCATCTGAAATGCGAGCGCGGCCGGTCCGCCTCGTCCTCGGCGCTATCGGGTTCTTCGGTTTAGTCGCGACACTGTTCGCTCTCCTGCGCGGCTTTACCTCCATCCCGGCAAACTCCGTCGGCGTCAAAACGCGCTTCGGCGCCTTCGCTGGTCTGGTCGATCCGGGCCTTGCTTACGCCATTCCCTACGTGGACGAGATCGCCGTCGTCCCGACCCAGCGATTGCTAAAGCTCGAGTTCGGTTTCGCCACCTCGGGTGCCACAAACGCTTATCAGGGCGACCGCGAAACCACGGACACCGAGACAATGATCACGGGAGACCTGAACACGGCGCTGGTGCCATGGGTCGTGCAATATCGAATTACCGATCCGCGGTTGTATCTCTTCGGCGCGCGTGAGCCTGAGCAAACGCTCCGCGACTTGTCGGAGAGCGTGATGCGGGAAGTCATTGGAGATCGGACCGTGGACGAAGTGTTAACCATCGGGCGCCACGATATCGAAACGTCCGCCTTGCAGCGGCTGGCGGACCTGTCTACGCAATTCGCACTCGGAATTCAAATCCAGCAGGTCCAGCTCACCACTGTGCGTCCCCCTCCGGTTGTGCAGGCCGCATTCAACGAGGTAAACCAGGCGCAGCAGGAAAAGCAGACCGCGATCAATCAGGCCTGGGCGAGCTACAATGACGCGGTGCCAAACGCGTCCGGTCAGGCAAAGGAACGCCAAAAACAAGCCGAGGCTTACGCGGTCCGGCGGATAAACCAGGCCAAAGGTGATGCTGAGAAGTTCGGCCTGCTGCTCGCGGAGTACCACAAGGCGGCGGAGATCACGCGCCGGCGTCTTTATTTCGAGGCAATGGGGCAGATCCTGCCGAATCTCCAGCGCAAGATCATCATCGACGACAGCGTCAAAGGAGTGCTGCAGACATTGCCGCTCGGGCAGGACGCGGCGCCACACCAATGAACGGCGAGAGCAATCCAGCAGTGTCCGTCGGGCCGATCGTGCGGTTTTTGCAGAGTCGGACGATGGCGATCCTCGGCGTCTTCTTCATCCTAACCGCGGCAAAATGGGGCGCAATGCTCTTTGTCGTTCACCAGTACGAAAACGTCGTGGTCACTCGGTTCGGGAAGGCGATTCGCACCGAAACAACTCCTGGCCTGAAGCTGAAGCTGCCGTTCTTCGACGTCGTTCACCGGTTCGACAACCGCATTCTTTCGTGGGACGGCCCGCCCGTGGAGTGTCCGACCAAGGACAAGCTCTACCTGATAGTGGATTCGTTCGCGCGCTGGCACATCAACGATCCGCTTCTTTACTACAATCGTCTCGCCGACGAACGCAGCACACTCTCGCGTCTCGACGATATCGTCGGCAGCGAAACCCGCACCGCGGTGGCAAGCCACGACCTCGTCGAAATCATTCGCGTAACGAAAGGGCGAAAACCATTGCGTGACGAGGCGCTGGAAAAGTCCGGCACCATCCTGCCCGCTAACATTCCGGATATCCAGCTCGGTCGCGGCAAGATCGAGCAACAGATCACCGAGCGAGCGCGGCAGAAGATCGCCGATTTCGGGATCGAATTGCTCGATTCGCGCTTCAAACGCAGCAAATACAATCCGGCCGTTGCCGAGAAGATCGTCGAGCGGATGTCGAGCGAGCGCCACCAGATCGCGGCGCGGTTCCGTTCCGAAGGTCGCGGTGAAGCCGCTAATATTAACGGCCAGCGCGAGAGCGACGTCGCATCGATCACTTCGAATGCGAATCGGGAAGCCTTGAAGATCGAGGGCGAAGCCGATGCCGAGGCGGCCAGAATCTACTCGGCCGCCTATGCCTCACCGGAGGCGCAGGACCTTTATGCATTTGTCCGCGGACTCGATGTCCTGCGCATCTCGCTCGAGAAAGACACAACCGCCGTGCTTTCGACCAACAGCGACCTTGGACGACTGCTGAAAGGCATCGGTGCCTCAGCCGTGCCGGCCAAACCACAGCCGTAGAGTCTCACTTCTCGGTTTTCGCAACCGTGTCCAACCAGTGGACGAGGAAGAATTTTTTCTCCGCCGGCAGGAAACTCTCCGACTTGCCGACGATCGGCCGAAGCGTCGTCATCATTTGCAGGCAAACCAGAACAAAAATGGCGCTCCACATGGTGGTGTGGCTGCGCCGCGTGCCTGACAGCCAACGGTTCGCCGCCGCGACGATTCGCAGGCCGAAGCTCATCGCGATCAGCCAGAGACAAATGTGCAGCGCGCCCATGAACGCGACGGACTCGGTCGATTGCGAAAAAATCCATGCCACCGGGGCGAAACCGATCAGGAGGAGCGCGCTTAATGCTATCCCGGCAAAGAGCACGCCCGTGACGGTGCGCAATCGAGCATCCACGCCGCCGAGGCAGGCGAAAATGTAGAGACTGGGCAGACAAATCACCGCGGCTGCCATCGTGCCGAGGACAAGCTTGGCCGGCGCGATCCAGATCTGCGCGCGACCGGCAAACGTGCCGACGACCACGCCGTATGCCGCCATTCCGATTATCGCGAAAACCACCAGCGGAAGGATAACGATTGATTGCCGGTTTCGCTCCAGCTCATGAATCAAGCGGCCGGGCGTCTTCAGCAGCGCCTCGAG
This sequence comes from Chthoniobacterales bacterium, assembly GCA_045809925.1. GTDB lineage: Bacteria > Verrucomicrobiota > Verrucomicrobiia > Chthoniobacterales > UBA10450 > CADDYX01. The sequence continues at coordinate 3,514 of JBJMWX010000101.1, read as the reverse complement.
AACTGCGATTGGCGAGCGGGCGTTCTTCATTGGTTCGAACGTGAAACGGCCGGCTGAGGCGGGTTGTTGGGTTGTTTCGGTATTCATATTGGTTGGTGCTGTTTAGTGTTGAAGAAGGAGATGGTGGAGCGCGTGCCAGACGGCTTCGTAGAAGTTGCCGCGCAGCGGATCGGGCCGAACGAATTGGACCGAGAGAGAGGGCGAGCCGATGAATGGTCGCAAATTCCACGCGAGCTGCGCGCCGAGAAAAAGATTGCCGGCCAGCCAGCTCGACAAAACGCGCTGCGCGACCGCGGAGTCGCCGATCCGCGCTGCAAGCGAATCGAGCAATTGATGGTTCGCCAGAACCCCGGCACACGCAATGACTCCGACGTGCGTGAGCAGCATGACACTATGACCAAGGACGGCGTGCGCCGACTCGAGCGGCGGCGCATTCCACCAGACGAACAACGTTACCGGACTCAAACTGCCGAGGATCGTTGCCGCGGTCGCGAAGCTGGTCAGGATCGCCGCCGCCGTTTGCTTGAAGGACAAACCGGAGCCGAGCAATTGCGCGATCATCCCGTTGAGCAAAGCGTTCGCGCCGCAGGTGAGGAATATCAGCAGCGGAATTTTGATCGCGGTGTAGCAGGCCTGCAGCGGCGCACGCCAGATGCCAACAGTTGCGCCGTACAGGCTACAGCCGATCAGAATCGTGACGCATTGCCGCGCGATTGTGCCGCTGCGCGTTTCGCCGGCACAGAACGACTGCACGAGACGCATTAGAATTCCTCCAGGCGTCGCACGACCTGCTCGACTGTTTCGCGCAACGTCGAGGTGCCCGCGGAGACACCGACACTTGTAAGTCCGGCAAAAGTCGAACGGGAGAGTTCGTCTGCGCGTTCCACGTGGATCGCGCGTTTGCCGGCGGCCCGAACTGTCTCGACCAGCTCGCGCGTGTTATTGCTCGCCCGACCGCCGACGATCACAATCGTGTCGGTTTCTACGAGGAGCTTCCGGAGGGCAGCCTGACGATCCTTCGTTGGCCGGCAGACGGTGTCGACAAATCGAACATCAGCCTGCGGCCGCGCCTTGCGAATCGCAGCCACTATCCGCAGCACGCGATCGAGCGGCTGCGTTGTCTGTGAAATGATCCCGAAGCGCGGCTCGGGCGGCAGAGAGTCGATCTGCTCTTCGATCTCGATTACGACCGAGCTCGGAAAATCGCCCGTCAGACCTACGACTTCGACGTGATTCTGCTTGCCGATGACGACCGGAAAGTAACCGAACTGAACGAGCAGGCGGAGCTGCGTGTGCGCGTGTCGGACGAGCGGACAAGTTCCATCAAGTAATTCAAGCCCGGCGTCGCGCCACCGCTCGCGCTGGCTATCGGATGTGCCATGGGCGGTAATCATCGCCCGTGTGCTCCGCGGCGCGCCGTTGAGCGGAGCTTCCATCACACCGCGCAGGGCCAGCCGCTCGCGCACGACCGGATTGTGGACGAGCTCGCCAAGCACGCTCACCGGGCCATGCGCCGCCGCTTGCTCCGCGGCGCCGATCGCATCCCGCACGCCGAAGCAGATTCCATAGTGTTCCGCGATAATGATCTTCATCCTTATTTACTTTGTGTCACAAAGCTTATGTCTAAATTTTTTTACCGCTTCCCCGCCTTCACGATCTGCTCGAGAACGTGAATGTAATCCTTGAAAGCCGCCCGCCCCCGCCCTGTCAGCGCATAGGTAGTGTGCGGCCGGTCGGCCACTTCCTTCGTCACCGAGACCAGTCCGGCGCGGTGCAGGGTGCGGAGGTGCGTGACCAGATTTCCGTCACTCATTTTCAGTTCCGCCTTCAGATCCTGAAACGACCAGCTCCGTCTCGCCGCGAGGAGCGTCATGATCGCAAGCCGTCCCTTTTCGTGGATCGCTTTGTCGAGTTTGTCGAAATCGAGCATCACTCATTCGAACGAGAGCTCCGGCACCTCGGCACGAGCGCGCCGCCTCCAGGTGCAAAGCGCGTAAACCAGATGGTAGCCGCCGAACGTGATCGCCATCAGCAGGTTGGCCAGCTCCGCTCCGTTCAGCGTCACCAGGTCGCTGTTGGCGATGACCGGCAATCCAAGGGCGGAAATCAAGAAACACCAGCCAAGAATCACGAGCGAGCGAGGTGCGAAGATTGTGGTCGAGAGCAGAGCGAGTCCGTAAAACGCGACCCACGCGCCGACGAGCAGCAATTCCTGGCCGCCAAGGTAGCCGACACCCAGGAACCAGATGGTGACCGCCGCCGGAATGATCAGACACGGGATGACCGCGCGCATTGCCATCTTCATCGGCGCGGAAATGAGCGGCCGGCGATCGCGTTTTGCTTCGCGCCAGACGAAGAAGGTATTCGCGAGCAAGGCGAGAACGAGAACGACGAGCCAGACTGCCGCAAATTGGCGAGAACGAAGATCGGCCTGATGGACGGTGATTGCGCCGCCGATCGAGAACAAAGCGGCACAGAAGGCGGTCGGGGCTGAAATAGCGCGATAGACGGTGGCGCGCTCCATGAGGGAACGAATGACATGCAGGTCCTGTTCTGCGCGTTCCCGGTCCAGGCTCATGGGTTTACTTTGTATTACAAAGCGATCGCGCCGGCAATAAGAATTTTCACTGTCTAAGTTTTGACCAGGGCGAGCACGTTTTTATACTGCAGGTTCGCCCATGCCACTCGCCCTCGGAAGCAAAGCACCGGATTTCACTCTGGCGATGAAAGCCGCCGATGGCCCGAAGCAGTTCACCCTCAGCACCAACTTCGGCCACTGCAATACGCTCCTCGCTTTCTTTCCCATGGTCTTCACCAGCACCTGCACGACCGAAATGTGCGGTGTCAGCTCCGACCTGGCCAGTTATGCGCAGATGAACGCGCGGGTTTACGGAATCAGTGGCGACAATCCCTTTGCCCAGGAAGCCTGGGCCCGCGCCGAGGGAATTCGCGTCACCCTCCTGAGTGACTACGAACATCGAGTCGCGAAACTCTACGAAGTTGTCTACGATTCGTTCCTGCCGCAGATCGGTCTCGGGATGGCTGGGGTGCCAATGCGTGCGGTCTTTGTCATCGACCGCGACGGTCTGATCCAGCACGTCGACTGTCGCGAAGACGCGCGCGAGATCCCCGATTTTAATGTAATCAAAGCGCGACTTGCCGAATTGCAGTAGTTGTCATGTCGAGCGAAGTCGAGACATCCTCGGGCGGCGCAGCCGGCGAATCGACGCAGATTCCTCGACTTCGGTCGGAATGACAGAATGAACGATTTCAACACACTTCAGACGTTCGAGGCCAGCGGCGGACGCAAAGCGAACTTCCACTCCCTTCCCGCGCTCGAGCAACAGGGCCTCGGACCGATCTCGCGCCTGCCGGTCAGCATTCGGATTGTGCTCGAATCGGTGTTGCGCAATTGCGACGGAAAGAAAGTCCGGCGCAAAGACGTCGAGACGCTGGCCAACTGGAAAGCGAAGGCGCCGGCGCAGGTGGAAATCCCGTTCGTCGTCGCGCGGAT
>JBJMWX010000100.1:0-25940 GCA_045809925.1 Chthoniobacterales bacterium | reverse complement strand
GTCGGAATTGTGGCGAACCAACGCCTGCAGGTTCGCACCAGGACCGAGGGCATTCAGATGGGCGGCGTCATTTACGCGGACAGCGCTGACAAAGCCGCGCGCTTCATTCTGGACTGCAATCAAATCGGTGTGCCGATCATTTTCTTTCAGGATGTAACGGGGTTCATGGTCGGCAAGGACGCCGAGCAGAGCGGCATCATTCGCAGCGGGGCCAAGCTTGTGAACGCGGTCAGCAATTCGGTCGTCCCGAAGATCACGGTTGTGGTTGGCGGTTCGTTTGGGGCCGGCAACTACGCGCTCTGCGGCAAGGCCTACGATCCACGATTCATTATCGCATGGCCAAATGCGCGTTACGCAGTCATGGGCGCCGCGCAGGCGTCCGACACCGTGTTCACCATTCTGGCGAAGTCCGCCGCGCGCGGTGACAAGAAAGCTTCACCCGAAGAACTGGAGGAGCTGCGCGCGAAGGTGAAGGCGAGCTACGAAGAGCAGACAGATATTCGCTACGGCGCAGCACGCGGCTGGCTGGATGCGATCATTCAGCCGCACGAAACCCGGGACGTGCTCACGCGTCTGCTCGGTTACGTCTCCCGGCCAATGCCGAAGGCGCGTTTCCACACCGGTGTGGTCCAGGTGTAGCCGCATGCCCACTGTTCTGGTCGAGAAAAAGGGCGCGCGTGTCACCGTCCTGACACTAAACCGTCCCGAACGTCGCAACGCGCTCACGATTGAGCTGATGAGGGAACTCGTCGCCGCCATCGATCTCGCGGCCGCTGACCTGACGCAACGTGTGCTCGTGTTGCGCGGCGCGGGCGCAGCGTTTTGCACCGGCTTGGATTTGCAGGAAGTCAGCGAGTCCGAGAAAGCGCACGTCTCCGCCGAAATGGTCGCGAAAATGTTGCTGAGCGTAAGCCAAACGCGCCTCGTCACAATTGCAGCGGTGCACGGTGCGGCAGTTGCCGGTGGCGCCGGCTTAATGTCGGCCTGTGATTTCGCCATCGCCGCCGACCGCACCAAAATCGGTTACCCCGAGGTGCGCCGCGGACTCGTAGCCGGCTTGGTCATGACATTTTTGCGCCGGCAATTGCGCGAACGCGATGCCCGCGAGTTGTTGCTTGGCGGCGAGTTGATCAATGCTGAACGCGCGAAGGAGATCGGGCTCATTACCCATGTCGTTCCGACGGCTGAGCTCGACGCCGCGATCGACAAAATCATTGCCAGCGTGCTGCAAGGTGCACCGCAGGCGCTCGCCAATAGCAAACGGCTGCTCGAGGAGCTTTGGTCAACCACCGTGCCGCAGGATATCGAGCGGGCGCTGAGTCATCACATGCAGGCGCGCGGATCGACCGAGGCGAACGAAGGCGTGGCGGCGTTCCTGGAGAAAAGGCCACCGAGCTGGGCGACTGATCTTTAGCGGGGTGCCGCCAGGTTCACGGCGGGGTCAGCGAGCCCGCCCTAGAGAAAGTGGGCGCCGATTTCGCTGTTTAGTTCAGCGACGTCGACCAGCCGGTCGTTCAGTTCGATCTGAGTGCCGCGTTGCTCGAACGCACGCAGCACCTCTTCTGTCGGGATGTTTCCAACGAGCTCGTCCTGCGCGAATGGACAACCGCCAAGTCCGCCGAGCGCAGAATCAAAACGTCTACAGCCGGCGTCGAAAGCTGCGAGAACTTTCGCGGCCGCTTCCGCACGCGTGCCGTGCAGGTGCACACCGAGTTCGATCGGATCGCACTCGAGAGCCGCACGCGCGACTACACGCTCAATCAAATCCGGCTGAGCGAGTCCTACGGTATCGGCGAGCGATACTGCGTCGACTCCCACACCCGCAATTTCACCAATGGCGCTCGCGATCAACTCTTCATCCCACACGTCGCCATACGGATTGCCAAATGCCATGGAAACGTAAGCGACCATGTCGAGCCCGGCGCCATGGGCGAGGTGCGTGATGGCTTTCAGCGCGGCGCGATTCTCTTCGGATGATTGGTTCTGATTCCTCCGCAGAAACGTTTCCGAAATCGAGCAGGGAAATCCGAGCGTGGTCACCGCGCCAGTCGCGAGCGCGCGTTCTGCGCCGCGCTCATTCACGACAATGCCGATGATCTCGACATGCCGGTCCGGCGCGAGTTGCTCCAGCACTGGTTCGCTGTCGGCCATCTGCGGCACGGCTTTGGGCGAGACGAAACTCACCGCGTCGATGTGTTTGAATCCGGCGTCGATCAGCGCGCGCAAATAGCGCACCTTTGTCTCGGTAGGGATAGGACGCTTCAGACCCTGCCACGCGTCGCGCGGGCATTCGATCAACTTGACGGGCTCGTTAGGCATGAGCGGAATTCGACCGCTGCGCGATTACTTTTTCGCCGCGATGGCAGGGATCTGGAAGCCCTCGATCTGCTCTTTGATTTCGTGCACGAAGTTCGCGGCGCCCGCGCCGTTCACGACGCGATGATCAAAGGTGAGCGAAAGCGTGATCACTTCGGCCGCCTTCGTCTTTTTTCCCTCGGATATCGTTTCCAGATGCGCCGACCCGACAAAGAGCGTTCCGACCGATGGCGGAACAACGATCGGCGCCGCCGCCTTAACACCGAACGCGCCGAGGCTGCTGATGACGAGCGGAGCGGTGACGGCATCGACGCGGCCGGCGCGAGTCTCTTCGACAGTTTCATTATACCGGCTGACAAATTCGGCCCACTCGCGTTGGTTCGCGCGCGTAATAACGGCGGTGGCGAGGCGATCGTTCTCAAGCGCGACAGCGACCCCGAGGTCGAAGTCCTGGTGCTGCTCAATCGTGTCGTCCTCGAGAATGACTCGGCGGAACGCGCCATGTTTTTCCATCGCTCGCACTACCGCCCACGCGAGCATTACCGAAGGCGTCGCCGCGCTCTTCGCATCTTCTTTCTTCGCTGTTTCGCGCGCTTTGCGGATCGCCTCCCAGCGCGCATCGATCTGAAGATTTGCGGGCACGACGCGGCTGAGGCGTCGTGTGATCGTTGCGGAAAGCGCCGGTTGAACCGGCGTGTAGTGGCGCGCCTGCTCGCTCGCGTCGCGTGATTTCGCGGCACTCGGCAGTGCCTGAGCACCGTTCGATGCCGCGACTGGCTTCATCGCGTCATCTGCGGTTGTCTCGAGAAGGATTGTGCCAATCTCCTGGCCAATATCGACGGTTGCGCCCAGCTCGATTTTCCATTCGCCCATCGTGCCGGTAAATGACGACTCGATCGGGTAAACCGCTTTATCGGTTTCGACTTCGCAGAGCGCGTCGTCGAGAGCGATCGGATCGCCCGGTTTCTTAATAAGCGAAACGACCTTCGCATTGCGGATGCCTTCACCCATGATCGGGACAGTGATCGGTTGAATGCGCTGCGCTGCATCTCTAGCCGCGGTCGCCGGCCGCGACTTGGTCTGTGGCGAGTCGACGCGGCCGCGGTCGGCAACCGCCGCTACAGACGCGCGTTCGCTGCGCGTGGCAAGCGAGCGTCGGATCGCATCGACGATCCGCTCCACATCCGGCAGCGCCGCATATTCATAGATCGGGTTGTAGCCGATCGGCACATTCGCTTTGCTGACGAGAATCGGCGGCGCGAGCAGCTGAGTCCAAATTTCCGGGTCGCTCGCAATGTGGGTGATGATCATCTGCCCAACGCTGCAATTCTCGGTGTCCTCCTGCACGACCACGAGCCGGCCGGTGCGTCGCACTGATTCTTCGATCGCCTCGCGGTCCCATGGCACAATCGAGCGCAGATCAATCAGCTCCACGCTGGCCTCGTCTCCGGTCTTCTCCAGCGCTTCGAGTGACTTCTCCACCGTGTTACCCCATGCGACGAGCGTCAGGTCGGAGCCGCGGCGGCGTGTCCGTGCTTTGCCAAGCGGAACCGCGCGCACTGGCTCGGTAAACTCATGTTCCGCCCAGAGCATGTGCTTCGGAATTAGGACGAACGTCGGATCCTCCGCATGCATCGCACTCCAGAGGAGACCGGCCGCGTCGTCGGGCGTGCTCGGAATGACGACATTGATCCCGGGGAAATGCGCGAGCGCGGCCTCGTTCGCCTGGCTATGCCACAAACTTCCTCCCGGCAGATAAGCGCCATAGGGGGCATAGATCACCGCCGGACACGTCCAGCTCCCGAACGAGCGCCAGCGCAGTGTCGACAGGTTTGTGACCAACTGGTTCCAGGCCGGCCCGATAAAGTCGACGAACTGCAGCTCAAAGACCGGGCGCTTGCCGTATGACGCAAGACCGCAGGCAACGCCGAGAATTGTCGATTCGGCGAGGGGTGAGTTATAGACCTGCTCCGGAAATTCAGTCGAGAGGCGCTGGGTTAGACGGAACACACCGCCCTTGGGATCCTCGACGTCTTCACCGAAAATGATGCGTCGTGAGTCGCGTTCCAAGCCAAGTCGCAGAGTCTTGTTCACACTGTCGCCAATGCGGTACTTGCCGGGTGGGAGCACCTCGTCATCCAACTGTGGCAGTTCGCCGGTGACATTCGCGAGCAGCTCGTCAGCTGATGGATCTTCGGCGCGCTCGGCGTCCGAAAATTCTTTCCGGATCCGCTCTTTCACATCTTTGTCGAGGGCCTCGTAATCTTCCGCGCTCAGGATGCCCTCGCTGATCAATCGATCGCTCCACGCCCGAAGCGGGTCGCGTTTCGCACACTCGGTCAGCTCTTCCGCGGTGCGATAAAGCTTCTGGTCGTCGGAGCTGGTGTGGCTCGAGAGCCGTTCCATATCGATCCAGAAGAAGCGCGGACCATCATCGGCCCGCATGCTCTCGAATGCTTCCGCGCCGGCGTCGTAAACCGCCTGCACATCCGATCCGTCCAGGACCTGCCAGTCGTCCGCATTGACCGTCTTCAGCGCGCGCGGGTGAATGTCCTTCGTCGGGCTGCTGATGCCGTATTTGTTGTCTTCAACGATGAAAAGCACCGGAAGTTTTCTCTCCTTCGCGAAGGTAACCGCTTCGAAAAAATCCCCCTGGCGGGTGGCCGCTTCACCGATGGTCGCGACCACCACATTCGGTTTCTTGTCCAGCTTGATGCCCCACGCCAGACCGCAGCCAGGCAGCAACTGCGAACCAGTCGGCGTAGGTACACTCCAGATGCCTTTCGCGGCATAACTGTAGTGCGATGGCATCTGCCGGCCGTGACTTTGCCCGGCGCGTTTCGCGAAATAGTCGAGCGCAAGCTCGCGTGATTGCACGCCGCGGCCGAGCACCAGGGCGCGGTCGCGGTAATAACCGGCAACATAATCGCCATCGCGCAACTGCATGCCGATCCCGGCCAGCGCTTCGTGACCCATGCCCGAAACGTGAAAGTGACCTTTGCCCTGACGATTCAAATTCTGCTCACGCAGGTCGCCATGACGGCTCTCGAGAATCGTCGTCAGTAATTTGAGTTTTTCGTCTTTGCTCAGGTCAGGCATAGGGCTAGCGAAAGGTGTTGCTAAGGGACGGTACGAGCATCTTCTTTGCAACGGCTTTTCGCACCGCGTGCTCCCACATTTCATCATTATCGGCGCTCAACGGGGCGGCACCACTTCGCTCTATAATTACCTGACCGCTCATCCGCAGATTGTCGGGATGCCGCGGCGCGAAGTGCATTTTTTCACGCTTCATTACGAGCGCGGATTTGAGTGGTATCGGGAACAGTTTCCGTCCTTGCTCCGGTCACGCCTTTCGCGGTTTACGACGGCAGTGCTCATCACCGGCGAATCAACGCCTTACTACCTGTTTCATCCGCGGGTCCCTGAACGGCTGCACAAAATGTTGCCGCAGGTAAAGCTCATCGCGCTGCTGCGCAACCCGATCGACCGCGCATATTCCCATTACCATTTAGTGAAACGCAAGAACCAGGAGACGCTTTCGTTTGAAGAAGCATTGAAGGTCGAGCCGGAACGACTCGCCGGTGAGGAAGAGAAAATGCGGAGCGATCCGGCCTATTACAGCCTCCACCATCATCACCACGCCTACTTGCGGCGTGGCCTCTACGCGGAACAACTGGAACGCTGGTATGCTTTATTTCCGCGCGAGCAAATCCACGTCGTCGCAAGCGAAGAGCTTTACGCCGACCCGCGCGCCGTGGTGAAAGGCACCCTGCGTTTCATCAAGCCCGAGTGGCCGGACACGTGGGAGGCTGACGAATACAAAAAGTTCAACGCGACCGAGCATGATCCCATGCCGCCTCAGCTGCGGCAGCGGCTCGCCGATTTCTTTCGGCCGCACAATGAGCGCCTTTACGCGCTGCTGGGCTGCGACTTGCGATGGGATCGATGAGCAGTGCCGGTGTTATCCACCGTTTCCGCGACTTCCTGCCGGTCAGCGAGCAGACGCCGATCGTTTCGTTGGGCGAGGGGAACACGCCGCTCATCGAGTCGCCGCGACTAAGCGAGATTGTCGGACGGAATTGTCGCGTGTTCGTGAAATACGAGGGGCTCAATCCGACCTGCTCCTTCAAGGACCGTGGGATGACGGTTGCGGTTTCGAAAGCGGTCGAGCGCGGCACCCGGGCACTTGTTTGCGCCTCCACCGGAAACACCTCGGCGTCGGCTGCAGCCTATGCCGCGCGTGCCGGCATCAAGTGCGTCGTCGTCCTGCCGGCGGGTAAGATTGCTGCCGGAAAGCTCCTGCAGGCGTTCGCTTACGGCGCGCGTGTCATTGGGATCGACGGCAATTTCGATCAGGCACTCGAGATTGTGCGCGCGCTCGGCGCACGCGGTGATTTCGCGATCGTCAATTCCATCAATCCCGATCGTATCGCGGGCCAGAAAACCGCGGCCTACGAGATTATCGATGTCCTTGATGACGCTCCGGATTTTCATCTGCTGCCGGTCGGAAACGCGGGGAACATCACCGCCTATTGGGCAGGCTACTGCGATTATGCCGCGGCGGGGAAAGCGACGCGTCGCCCGGCCATGCTCGGTTTTCAGGCCGCGGGCGCCGCGCCGGTTTACCACGGCCGCGTGATTGAAAACCCGGAGACAGTTGCGACCGCGATTCGCATCGGCAATCCAGCGAGTTGGGAAGGAGCTACACGCGCGGTGGCCGAATCGGGAGGCGCGATTGATATCGTTAGCGACGCCGAGATTCTCGAGGCGCAGCGATGGCTCGCGCAGCATGAGGGTATTTTCGTCGAGCCCGCCAGCGCCGCGCCGATTGCCGGACTGTTCAAGTCTTGCGACCAATCGCGCGATGGGCGCTTTTCTCTGCGCGACATCCCGCCGGCGAGCACGATCGTTTGCACTGTCACTGGACATGGTCTGAAGGATCCAAGTGCCCTCGAAATACCGGAGCTGCGACCCGTCGGTGCCACGGTCGAAGCGGTGCTGCATGCAATAGCGGACTGAGACGTGGTCGCAAATTGGTCCCGACGCGAACAGATAATCGGTTGAAGCTGTTGGGTCCTTTGTGTCCTTTGTGCGAAAAGGCTTGAGATGCGTCTGATTGTTCAGAAATACGGCGGAACTTCCGTCGGTTCGCCGGAGCGGATCCGTAATGTGGCGCAGCGCCTGATCGAGACGCAGCGCGAAGGCTGTCGCGTCGTCGCCGTCGTCTCCGCCATGGCCGGGGTGACGGATAACCTGCTCAGGCTCGCGCGCGAGACCTCCTCGCGGCCATCGGAACGCGAGCTCGATGTGCTCCTCGCAACCGGCGAGCAGGCCGCGACCGCATTGACCGCAATGGCGGTGGAGGCACTCGGCGGCAAGGCGATTTCGCTCACCGGGACGGAGGCAGGCGTATTGACCGATCGATCACACACGCGCGCGAAAATCGCGAACATTAGTCCGCGCCAGATCCAGCAACTGCTCGCTGAGGACTATATCGTTATCGTCGCCGGATTTCAGGGGCAGACGCCGGATGGCGAGAGGACAACCCTCGGCCGGGGCGGCTCCGATTTATCCGCGATCGCGCTTGCCGGCGCGCTCAACGCCGATGCCTGCCAAATTTATACAGACGTCGATGGCGTGTTTACGTGCGACCCACGGGTCGTCCAGGACGCGGTCAAGCTGGATGAGATTGCCTACGACGAGCTGCTCGAGATGGCTGGCGCCGGCGCAAAGGTCATGCAGTCGCGCGCCGTCGAGTTCGCGAAGAAGTTCGGGATAGAATTTGAGGTTCGCTCGAGCTTCAGCCGCGCTCCGGGGACAATCGCGAAGGAGGAGACCGCGCACATGGAGGACGTTGTCATCCGCGGCGTCAGTATCGACCGCAAGCAGGCCAAGGTCACAATCCTGGGAGTGCCGGACGAAGCCGGGATCGGTGGCCGCATTTTTTCCGCCATCTCCGCCGGCAACGTGATTGTCGACATGATCGTGCAGAACGTATCCGACCGCAGCACGACCGACCTTTCGTTCACCATCCACGAATCCGAGCTGGACAAGACGAAAGAGCTGCTCGCGCCGGTCGTGCGCGAGATCGGCGCGACCGGTCTGACTGCGGTCGGCGAGGTCGCCAAGCTGAGCGTCGTTGGGATCGGAATGCGCTCGCATTCCGGTGTCGCATCGCAGCTTTTCGAATGCCTCGGCCGCGGCGGGATCAATATTCAGCTGATCTCCACGTCGGAGATTAAGATCGCCGTCGTGATCAACGAAGCGGACGTCGAGCGGGCGGCGCAGCTCACGCATGCCGAATTCGGCCTGTCGAAATACGGGACCGCGCGCAGTCTCGCAGCGGCGCCGCCGTAGCAGCAATTACTAGCGGACGGGGTCGACGTAGAACTCCGGCGTGCCGGCGATCCGCATTTTCCGCCCAAACGCAGTCTTATAGACAGCGGCCGGAGGATGATCCAGGCCCGGCGCCCGCCAGTGCTCATCAGAGTTGGCCTGTTTCCAGACAGTGCCGTCCTCAAGCCGCACAACCGTTCCTCCGGCGATCCCGTTAAAAATACCGTCGACGCGGCTGACGGTGACTTCGGCGGCCGCGCGTTCTGCCGTTTTCTTGGCTGTTTTCACGGTCGTTTCACGATAGCCACTGAGCCACTTGTTCAGGTTCTGGATCTCGGACGGTGACAGCTTGTCCAATCCGGCCGCCTTGAACTGTTCCGGGGTCATCGCTTCTTGGATACCGCCGCCGCCGGTCTGAGCAACGACGGAGCTGACAACAACAGTGACAACGAGCACCGCGGCGAGGAGCAACGAGCGAGAAGAACGACGGGAAAGGTTCATAACAGGTGAGATTGGCCGCCGAGCCTACCAGTGCGGGGAGAGCGGTCAAGCCGGGGGAACCGGTAAACCCATTCTCGTAGCCCCCCTCCTATAACATCATACAATATATGTCATATGAAGCAGCGAGGTGTTGCTGCCGGTTGAGTGCGGTAATTACGGATGCGCGCTCCGGTGCAACTGCTCAATCAGTTGCTTGCTCTCACGGATAGCCTGGCGGGTTGCTTTTGTCGCAATGCGCAGCTCACGCGCGAGCGCCTTGATTTTCTGCCGCATATTGTCTATTTCCGCCCACTCAAACTCGAGCACTGGCGACAGCTTTCTCGAAGGCTTCATCGCGCGTCCTTCTTAAATACGCTGCCGCCACCGCGACCGCGCGTGCCGAGCTCCAATGGGCACGTGCAGCGTTCATCCGTGTGGGCAGGCGCCCGCATCCGTTACGTGCCCCGAGCGAACCACGGGGCAATACCTCGCTGAGTCTCCCGATCGGCGTCTACCTTCCTCGTCAATCTTGCGGCAGTAGCGGCCTTCCTGGCCGGGCCGGAGGTTTCTTCGCCTTGGCATGATAACGTGTGGCCCGGGAAAATCGCTCAGTGTGGGGTATCGATCGGCGCCCAGCGACCACCCGGTCCGCCGTCGCTGGTCCAGCGCCAGGACTGCCCCGTGTCGGTGTCAATCTTCATGATGACACCGCCCTCGCTCACGATTTTGTAGCGCTCTTTTTGCTGACACCCGGACGCCACGAAGGCCAGCACGACCAACCCAATAAGCAGTGCAATCAGCTTCACGCCGTAAGGTTCCGCGCGGCGCCCCAACTGTGCTTGCTTACTCGTCAATCTTGCGGCAGTAACGGCCTTCCTGGTCAGGCCCGACCGTTTCTTCGCCCTGCGGAGTGACGGCTACCCAGCGCTCGACGGCCGGCTGCCAATGAAGGTCGCCATCGTTTATGATTTCACCGGTGTGTAACAGCCGCGCATTCGCGGGAGCCGGCGGCGGGCCTTTCTTATCGTTGTGATCGCTCATCGGCTACAGTTTGCGCCTGCGTGAGATCGCCGTCACGCCCAAAACGCGGCAGATTACACTTGTGTAATGAGCGCCGGATGGTTTGTGATTGTCTCACCTGTATTATGAAAACCCATACCCTTGGCGCCTGCGCGATCGCGTTAGCCGGTTCGCTCTTGCTGGCGAGCTGTGCTCAGCACGAGCAGTACGCCTACGTGAAGCGCACGCCGAACTCGCAGAACGTGCACCAGTACGCCGGTGGCGAGGTTCTCCGCCAGTACCAGGAGCGTAGCGGCATCGGCACGATGTCCGGTGCCGATAACGCGCTAGGCAGCCGCCCGTAACTGCTCGTTTATTGAGCTAAAGGTTTGCCGGCCGACATGGCCGGCCCTCCAGGATTTGCGTCGGCGGCGGTGGCGACGCCGACCGCCGCTCAGACGTTACTACCGCTCCATTTCAGCTTCTGTCGGACTACGCTGAAAAACGAGACGCCGGGCAGCGCCGCCAGTGGCAACACCTTGGGCGCCTTGCGAACAGTGACAACAGAGCCCGCCTCGATATGCACCGGCGCGCGGCCGTCGAGAGTGAGAAACACCGGGTAGTCACGCTCGCTCGCCTCGACTTCAATTACCGCCGAGTCGTCGAGAATGATCGACCGGTTCGTCAGTGTGTGCGGGCAAATCGGGGTGATCACGAGGCACCCGGAATCAGGCGCGAGGATCGGGCCGCCGGCACTGAGCGAGTAAGCGGTCGACCCGGTCGGAGTGGCGATAATCAGACCATCGGCGTTGAACTCGGTAAGTGTCTCCCCGTTCACGCGCACCATCAGCCGGATCAGCCTGGAAATTTCGCCGCGGCTAAACACCGCGTCATTAAGGCAACGCGAAACCTGGTGGGTTACAGGCCCGTGCGGATCGAGCTGGACGTCGAGGAGCGCGCGCTCGCTGAACTCGAGGTTTCCAGCGACGATCTGTTCCACTGCTTCGCGTTCCCAACTCGAGGCGGCGCAGGTCAGAAAACCGAGCGACCCGATGTTGATGCCGAAGATCGGCTTCATCTCGTCACCCAGCATCGCGATCGCGTTGAGAATCGTGCCGTCGCCGCCGAGCACGACGAGCAGATCTGATTTTCGGGCGAGTTCCTGGCACTCGTGTGACGGCGACTCGTCGACCAGTTCAGCCGTGCTCGTCTCGAACAGAACACGCACACCGCGCTCCTCGAATTGCGCTCTGATCAGACGAACCAGGTCCGGCGCGCCGCGCTTACCCGTATTGGCGATCAGACCGACCGTTTTCGGGCGCATATGAAAAACTCCTGGTTGCCTTCCGTTCCGGTGACGACAGACGGCGCAAGACCGATGACCTCGTGGCCGGCGGTCAGGATCCAATCCCGGATGCGGTCCCGCGCCTTCTGGTGCAGCGCCGGATCTGCCACGACTCCGCCGCGGCCCACGTCCTGCGGCTGCAGCTCGAACTGCGGCTTGATCAGCGCCAGGATCATCCCGGTGGGACTTAGCAACTCGAAGGCGTTCGGCAAGATCAAAGTCAGAGAGATAAATGAGACATCGATCACGCAGATGTCGATCGCTTCCGGAATATCAGCACGGCTGAGGGAGCGAGCATTCAGCTTCTCCCGGACGATGACGCGCTGATCCTGACGGATCTTCCACGCGAGCTGCCCGTGGCCCACATCGATCGCGTACACCCTGGCCGCCCCGCGTTGGAGCAGGCAGTCGGTGAACCCGCCAGTCGAAGCACCAATATCGAGTGCTATCATCCCCGCAGGGTCGACCCGGAAATGATCCAAGGCTCCGGCCAGCTTCAGACCGCCGCGGCCGACAAACGGCGGTCTTTCAGCGACAGTGATCTGCGCGTCGGCGCTGATGAGTAACGACGGCTTGAACGCGGTTTGTTGCGCGACGGCAACATCGCCGGCCATGATGGCACGCTGCGCCTGCTCGCGGCTGGGAAACATCCCGCGTTGAACGAGCGCAGCGTCAAGTCGGGTTCGTTTCGTTTTCATTGTCCGGAGGGTCAGGACAGCGGGCTTAATAGAACGGCTGCTGACGGAATAATTATAGTATCAGAGTAATCGCGTTGGAAAGGCGCTTAATTCGTGTGGTTTACATCTTACAACTATTTCGGTATCTGCTCGCTGCTTGCCCGGATCGGCGCGACGCCAATTACATTCATAAGGAATAAATTGTCTGATAAGTGTCTGACGATCAGGTATAATCTCGTAGCAACTCCTCGATCGCCGCAACGTCTTCCGCCGAGGCCCTCCGACGCTGATATTTCCGAAAGACGATCTCTTTCAGCGCCAGCACATCATTAAGCTCCGGCTGGTCGTAATACGTCCAGGTCGGATCATCCGCGTATTTGGCCTGAAAGCGCCAGCGGCCGCCGAACTTAGTCACGCGCACCTCACGCTTGCGGCCTTCATCGTCCTTCTCAGTCCATATGTGTTGACTGGGCACGAGCGGAGAATCTTACATGAGCGTCTCTGAAAGACACCTTGAGATTGGCCGCCTATTTCGCCGCCGTGGTGCTCTTCGGCGCGTTGGTTGCCCCGCCGCTTTACTGGGCCGGACAGCACTTGATCCGGGCAGGGATCGCGCCCTGGCTCGGCCGGTTCGATTTCGAGACGTTTTTTCACCGCGCGCTGCTCCTCGGGGCCGTGATCTTTCTCTGGCCGCTGCTTCGCTCGATCAAGGTTCGCCGCGCCGCCGATCTGGGCCTAATACAAAATCCCAAGTGGAAACGCGATCTGGCGACCGGCTTCGCGATTGCCGCCGGCCCCCTGCTCGTCGCCGCGGCCGTTATACTTCTTCTACACATCTACACCCTCAAGGCAGCGCTGCCCGCTGGCGGGATGATTACCGTTGCGGTTTCGGCAATTACCGTTCCGCTCATCGAGGAGACGCTCTTCCGCGGGCTGATCCTCGGGATCCTGCTTCGCGAATTCAACTCGATCGCCGCAACGATCTGGAGCTCGGCTTTCTTCGGCATCGTGCATTTTCTCAAAGCACCGGAAGGCACCAGCGCGATGCCGGCGTGGAATGCGGGCTTCGTCTCGCTCGCACACGCATTCGATCAATTCCGCGATCCGATCCTTGTCGTGGCCGGATTTACAACGCTCTTTCTGATTGGCTGCATTCTCGCGCGCGCGCGCATCGCGACTCGCTCACTCTGGATGGCCATCGGTCTGCATTCCGGCTGGATCCTGATCAGCGGCGAGTTCGGCAAACTCGCGCGGCGGCAGATCGTCGCTTTACCGTGGCTCGGCAAGAGTTTGCTTGTCGGCTTTGTGCCGCTGCTGGTTGCGTTGTCGAGCTGGGGAATCCTGTTGCTCTGGCTGAAGAAAAATGATCGCCGTTCTGCGTGAAACTGTCCGGGGGATCGCCTCCCTCGTGTATCCACCAACCTGCGTCGTCTGCAGCGCAGCCGTGGAACCCGGTGAATATTTGTGCCCTTACTGCACCGCTGCGGCGCCGCGACTCACGGCGCCATTTTGCGACCGCTGCTCCCAGCCGTTTGAAGGCGCGATCACCGCGACGTTCACTTGCGCGAACTGCACGCACCGCACCCTGCACTTCCAGACGGCTGTTGCCGCTTATCGCAGTCGCGGGATCGTCCGAAAGCTCCTGCACGAGTTCAAGTATGGCCACCAGCGCCACTTGAAATATCCTCTCGCTGCCTGGCTCGCCGAGACGCTCGAGGATCCGCGGCTCAGCGGGCGCCAATTCGACGTGATCATCCCCGTGCCGCTGCATTCCACGCGCGAACGCGAGCGCGGCTTCAACCAGGCGGCGCTGCTCGCCGAACTCCTCGCCGGCCGAACGGGTTTGCGTCTCGACGAGTCGCTCGAGCGTATCCGCTACACCAGCACGCAAACCTCCCACGACCGCGCCGAACGGATGCGAAATTTGCAGGATGCGTTTCGTTTACGCAAAAAGGCGAACGTGCGAGGGTTGCGCGTGCTTTTAATCGATGACGTGCTCACCACCGGCTCGACCCTCAGCGAATGCGCTCGCGTCCTGCGTTCGGCGGGGGCAATCTCAGTCCACGCGGCAACTGCCGCGCGCGCCTAGGATGGCTATTTTCAAGCGACCAGCTCTGAAGACGCCGAGCAAGCGGCGCGAAATGCCGCAGGGCTTATGGCAGAAATGTCCCGGCTGCTCGGACGTAATTCACGAGATCGAGCTGACGCAAAACCTTCGGGTTTGTCCGCGATGCGATTATCACCTGCCGCTGTCGGCCAAGGAGCGTGTCGATAATCTCCTCGATCCAGACACCTTCGTCGAACATGACGCGGACCTCCGCTCGGTCGACACCCTCCAGTTCCAGGGCATGGCAAGCTACAAGGACCGCCTCCGAAAGTACCAGGACAGCACTGGCTTGATGGACGCAGTCCTGAGCGGCCACGGCGCGATCGAAGGCCATAAGGTTGCCATCGCGGTTATGGATTTCAGTTTCCTCGCTGCAACCATGGGCTCGGTGGTTGGCGAACGCATCACCCGCACGATCGAATTCGGCACGGCGAACCGCTGCGGCGTTGTCATTGTTTCCGCTTCCGGCGGTGCACGCATGTATGAGGGCATGCTCAGTCTCATGCAGATGGCGAAAACGAGCGCCGCGCTCGCGCGTCACGCCGGCGAACGGCTGCCCTACATTTCCATCCTTACCAATCCGACGACTGCCGGCGTAATGGCAAGCTTCGCGTCGCTCGGAGACGTCATTCTCGCCGAGCCGCGCAGCATGATCGGCTTTGCCGGCCCGCGCGTCATCAGGGAAACCACGCATCAGGATTTGCCCGAAGGTTTCCAAACCGCGGAGTTCCTCGAGGAGCATGGGCTGGTCGATCTGATCGTGCACCGTCGGCGTATGCGTCCGCAGATCGCACAATTCCTTTCCTACTTTCGGCCGCAGGTGTGAAGCGAGCCGGCGGGAGCCGAGCGGGATGACGGCCAAGCGCGTGACAGTTGAGGCGCCGGACGACAGGCCAATCAGTTATCGCGAGGCGCTTGCCTGGCTTTACAGCACACAGCGCTTCGGCATCAAACTCGGTCTCCAGAACGCCCAGCGCCTTTTTGCCGCACTGGACCTGTTGCCTTTGAAGGCGCGTGTCATTCACGTCGCGGGCACGAATGGCAAGGGCTCCGTCTGCGCGATGGCGGCAGCGATCTGTCGGGCGGCCGGTTACCGGACCGCGCTCTTCACCTCTCCTCACCTCCTCAGCTATCGCGAGCGCATACAGGTAAACGGCGAATTGATCAGCGAAGCGGACACAGCCACGCGACTGGGCGCGATTCGCGGACTGGTTCGCGACTGGCAGCCCCACCCCACGTTTTTTGAAATCACTACCGCGCTCGCGCTCCACTACTTTCGCGAGCGCGATTGCGAGGTCGTGATCCTAGAAACCGGTCTCGGGGGCCGATTGGATGCGACGAACGTCGTCACACCGGCGCTGTCGGTCCTGACGCCGATTGAGTTTGATCATCAGGCATGGCTTGGCGATACGATCGAGAAAATTGCCGCCGAAAAAGCCGGCATCATCAAACCGCGTGTGCCGGTCATTTCGGCAAAGCAGCGCGCTGAGGCGGAAGCAGTCATCGCGGCGCGGGCTCTGGAATGCGAAGCGCCGTTGCGAATCGTAGCCGAGCCGCTCCGCGGTTTCGAAATCAGCTTGCCGGGTGAACATCAGCAGCAAAACGCCGCCCTGGCCGTCGCGGCGCTCGGTGCAGCGCAGATCGAAGTGAGCACCGATGCGATTGCGCGCGGCTTGCAGGAAGTGAACTGGCCGGCGCGCTTCCAGCGGTTCAGCGAGCGGATCATCATTGACGGTGCGCATAACGCTGCCGGGGCGCGTGTTCTCGTCCAAACCTGGCGGCATCAGTTTGGCAACGAACGTGCAACGATCATTGCCGGCATGTTGGGCGACAAAGATGTGGCCGCCGTCTGGCAAGCGCTCACGAGCATCGCGCGTCGAATTTTTCTGCCGCAGTTCAGGAGCAGCCGTGCCCTCGACCCGGAACAATTGAAAGTCGCTATTGAAGCTACCACGCCGGACGTGCCGATCCGGTGCTTCCCGTCCATCGCCGAAGCACTGGAGGCGGCAAACCGCGAGCCGGAACCGATCCTTATTGCCGGTTCATTGCATTTTTCCGGCGAAGCGCTCGCCACCCTGGCCGGCGACTCTGCTGCCTACGAAGAGTGCGCGCAGTGACTCACGCGGCGTTGCTCGTCTCGATCCGCGGAAAAACCGGTGTCGCCTTCCCGACCGTATGACGATCGGGCATCCTCCCCCACTCCACTTCACCGAGCGAAATCGTTTCTCGCCAGTTCAACTGAAACAGGATTTCGCGCGCAGCTTTCGGCAACACCGGTGAGATGAGGATTGCGATAATGCGCATCGATTCGACCAGTGCATAAAGGATGTGATCGAGCGTCTCAGCGCGTTCGGGGTCCTTCGCCACCTTCCAAGGTGCCGTCATGTCGATGTAGGCATTGCAGGCGGTGGCGAATTCGCCGACTGCGGCAAGCGCGGTGTGCGGCTGAAACTGATCCATTTCGCGGGTGAAACTTGCGACCGCCGTTTCTGCCTGCGCGCGCAAGGGCGAATCGCCGCCACGGCGCTGGACGACACCCTCGCGGTAGCGATGGGCCATGTTCAGTGTGCGATTGAGCAGGTTACCTAACGAGTTGGCGAGGTCCCCGTTGTACCTGGCCACCACGCGCTCGGTGTTGAAATCGGCATCCCGACCGGTCGCGATTTCGCTCATGAGGTAGTAACGCACGGCTTCCACGCTGTAGAGCTCGGCCAGTTGCTCGGGATCGATCACGTTCCCCAATGACTTGCTCATTTTTGCGCCCGCCATGTTCCACCAGCCATGGACGAGGAGCCGCGGCATATCTTCATCGCTGAAGCCGATCGCGTGCAGCATGATCAACCAGTAAATCCCGTGAGCTGGGATAAGAATGTCCTTGCCGATGATGATCGTTGCCGGCCACCAGCGATGGAATTCCGCGTTCTCCGCCGCGGGATCGTAGCCGCCAGGCGCAAACGAGACGTAGTTCAGAAGCGCGTCGAACCAGACGTAGGTCACAAATCCCGCGTCGAACGGCAGCTCGATTCCCCACTCCAGCCGCGATCTCGGCCGCGAGATGCAAAGGTCGCCGCTCAGCTTTTCCACCGCGTTGCGCAGCTCAGTGCGACGAAATGCCGGCACGATCAGTTCTTCCCGGTGCTCGAGCAGCGCAAGCAGCCAGTCTTTGTGCTGAGCCAGCCGGAAATAGTAATTCTCTTCCTCGCGATACTCGACCTCGCCCCACTCCGGTCCGAATTCACCATCCGGTCCGCGTTCTTTGTCGGTCAGAAACTGCTCCTGGCGCACGCTGTAGTAGCCGCCCTGCGTCGCCTTATAGATCTGACCTTCATCAAAGAGCCGCTGTAGAATTTGCTGCACGCTGGTCTTGTGGCGCGATCCGATCGTCTCCGCCCAGCCGTCATAGCGGACGTCGAGTTTTTCCCAGAGCGCGACGAATTGCTGCGTCACACCGCGAACAAACTCCGCGGGCGGGACGCCCTTCTTTTCCGCCGATTGCTGGACCTTCTGCCCGTGCTGATCGACACCGGTGAGGAAGAAAACTTCTTCACCTTTCAACCGGTGATAACGCGCGATCACGTCGCCCAGCACCTTTTCGTAGGCATGACCGATGTGCGGCGCCGAGTTGGTGTAATCGATCGCGGTGGTGAGATAGAAACGGTCCGCCATTTTGTGCGCGACACAGTGCGGGCGCGCGGCGGCCGGTGCAACTCTACTACGCGTCCTGCCAGCGGCGCTCATGCGGGGTTTTCCGGAAGCGCAGCTGGTAGCGGCGCTCTCTGAGCGTCGATCCCCTGCGAACTTTGGGGACGGCCAGAGACCGCCGCCACAGCTGCGAGCTCCGCGGCTACAATCCCTCGAGCACGATCATGGCCATGGCGTGGTTATCCGTATGGCTCAACGTGATCAGGGCCCGGCCAATCCCGCGCTCATCCGCCAGCTGCTTCGCCCCACCGCCCAGAACAAGGAACGGCTCACCGCTTTCCTTGCGATGGACATCGATATCGTGCCAGCCCATCGACTTTCCGATCCCGGTGCCGAAGGCCTTCGATACCGCCTCCTTTGCCGCGAATCGTGCCGCAAAGTGCCGGGCTGGGTACGCCATTGACTTGCAATAGGCAACCTCGCCCTCCGTGAAAACGCGCCGCAGAAACCGCTCACCGAACCGATCGAGCGAATGCTGGATGCGGGAGACCTCGACGAGATCGACACCGATGCCGATGACACTCATCCGGCGTAGTTCTGCATTGCGGCGAGCATCTCGCGCACAGCGTTGTCGAAGCCGACGTAGACGGCACGCGAGACGATTGCATGGCCGATGTTTAGCTCGGTCAGGTGCGGGATATCGTGGATTAGCGCGATGTTGCGATAGTTGATTCCGTGTCCGGCGTTAACCTGCATACCGTGCTCAAACGCGCCGACGGCCGCTTCACGTAAGCGGGATAACTCCTGCTGCTGGACTTTTTCAGTATAGGCGTTGGCGAGCTTCCCGGTGTGCAGTTCCACGATGTCGGCCCCCATATCTTTCGCCGCGTCCACCTGGTCCAGTTCCGGGTCGATGAATACGCTGATCCGAACGCTCGCGATGTGCAGCCGATTAATTGTCGGCTCCAGCTCCTGGCGGTGCGCGAGCAGATCCAGGCCACCTTCCGTCGTGACCTCTTCGCGTTTTTCCGGAACCAGGCAGACCTCGTCCGGCACAATCCGAATCGCGAAGTCGACAATCTCCGGCGTGTTCCCCATCTCGAGATTCAGTTTCGTCATCAGGTTCTCGCGGAGTCGCTCGATGTCGCGATCCTGGATGTGACGGCGGTCGGTGCGCAAGTGAGCGGTAATTCCGGCCGCGCCTGCGCGCTCGCACACGCTGGCGATCGCCACCGGATCCGGTTCCGCGTTTTTCGATTCCGGCATGGTCGCGTAACGTGCCTGCCGGATTGTCGCCACGTGATCGATGTTGACCCCAAGTCTGAGCGGTCCCGGCATCTGCATCAGATAGAATGGAGGCGCGAAAGCGCAAGCGAGCCCGACGGACCGGCGCGGTATCGTACTCCGTCAGACGATGAGATCAGGGTTGTGTCCTCCCCGCGCATAGGAGGTCTGTGTCAGACGCCAAGTGGGCCCTTTGGTCTCGTCATCGCCCATCCAATGATGGCGGCTTGCTCTTTCCGCGAATGGCCCGATAACCTCCACCGCCATGAGACGCTTCGTTTGTTTCCTGCAGATTTTCGTTTGCCTTTTCGCGCTAGCCGGCGGCGTCTTCGCGCAGGAACAGCCCGGGCCTGCGGCGACGAGCGCGAGCACTTCAACGGCAACCGATGTAACTCCGGCCATCAATAGCTCCGACCCGGCGGCGGCCACGCGCGCCTGGCTCGACACGGTGCCGGCGGACAAACGCGCCCGCTCCAATGCCTATTTTGAAGGCGGCTATTGGCTAATTCTCTGGAATTTCGTCGTCGGAGCCGCCATTGCCCTCTTCCTCCTCGTGACACGGATCTCCGCCCGGCTGCGCGATTTCGCCGAGCGGGTCCTGCCCTTCCGTCCGCTCCAGGTCCTGCTTTACGCCTTGCTTTACGTCCTGATCACGGCGCTTCTCGGATCCCCGCTCTATGTCTATCAGAATTACTTCCGCGAACATGCTTATGGTCTCGCGACGCAGACGTTCGGGCCATGGTTGCAGGAGCAGCTGATCGGTCTCGTGCTTCAGCTGATCATTTTTCCGATCGTGTTGATCGTGCTCTACGCCATCTTTCGCCGCGCGCAGCGGAGCTGGTGGCTTTGGGCGACAGGGGTCGCGATTCTGTTCATGATGCTGGGGATGCTAATCGCGCCGGTTTTTATCGAGCCGCTTTTCAACAAGTATAAGCCGCTAACTGATCCGGCAATCAACGAGCCGATCCTTGCCATGGCCCGTGCCAACGAGATTCCCGTTAAACAGGTGTTTGAAGTCGATGCCTCACGCCAATCGAATCGGGTCAGCGCGAATGTCGCCGGATTCCTCGGCACGACCCGCATCGCGTTGAATGACAACCTCCTTAAGCAATGCACGCTTCCGGAGATTCGCGAGGTCATGGCTCATGAGATGGGTCACTACATCCTCAATCATGGGGCAAAGCTCGTCCTCTATTTTGGCGTATTCATTTTCATCGGCTTTGCCGCCACACGAGGTACCTTCGATCTGGCGGTGCGACGTTGGGGCGAGCGCTGGGGGGTTCGCGGGATTGCCGACGTCGCGGGCCTTCCGCTCCTCTCGCTCATCTTCGGTGCGGTGTTCTTCCTCATGACGCCATTTATCAACACCGCCACACGGGTCACGGAACGCGAAGCTGATGCATTCGGGATCAACTGCTCACGGGAGCCCGATGGGATGGCCAAGGTAGCTCTAAAGCTCGGTAGCTATCGAAAACTCGATCCCGGTCCATTGGAAGAATTTATGTTTTTCGATCATCCGAGCGGGCGGGCCAGGATCCGAATGGCGATGGATTGGAAAGCGGCTCACTTGCCGGCCGGTGGGAGCAGTTCGACGAGCGCGCCCGGCTCGACCACTCCCTGAGTATAAGCCATGAAGAAAGCAGCTATCTTAGTCTGGGCCGGCCTTGCCTCGACCCCCTTCATTGTTGCAGCAGAGGCGCAGACCCCGGCGCCATTCTCCTACCCGCAGCCGCCGAAAACCGACCAGGCTGATGACTATCACGGCACGAAGGTCGCCGATCCGTACCGAGGCCTCGAGAATCTCGACAGCGATTCGACGAAAAAATGGATCGAAGCGGAAAACAAAATCACCTTCGACTATCTCGCCGGAGTTCCCGAGCGACCGCGTATCAACCAGCGGCTAACCGCCCTCTGGAACTACGAGAAGTACAGCGTGCCCTTTCACGAGGGCGGGCAGTATTTCTTCTCGAAGAACACCGGGCTGCAAAACCAGAGCGTTCTCTATGTAGCCGGCGCGTTGCCGGGCGAGCCGCGAGCGGTGATCGACCCGAATACGCTCTCGCAGGACGGAACTACGGCCCTGACCGGCTACGACGTAACGGACGACGGCAAGCTACTCGTCTATGGGCTGGCCGAAGCAGGATCGGACTGGCAACGGTGGAAGGTCCGTGATGTCAGCACCGGTAAGGACCTGGCGGACGATGTGCAGTGGGTAAAATTCTCGAACGGCTCCTGGACGAAAGACGGCAAGGGTTTCTTCTACAGCCGGTATGATGTGCCCGCTTCAACCGAGCAACTGAAGCAGGCTAACTACTTTCACAAGCTCTATTATCACAAGCTCGGCACGCCACAGGCCGAGGATCGGCTGGTCTACGAACGCAAGGACCACAAGGACTGGAACTTTAACGGTTACGTCACTGAGGATGGCAAGCTGCTTATCATCAATGTCTCACAAGGGACCGACTCGAAAAATCGCATTTTCTACAAGGACCTGACGAACCCGGATGCAAAGGTGATCGAGCTTCTGAACAAGCAGGACGCCGCCTACAACTTTGTTGGATATGAATGGCCGAACCTGTGGTTTAGAACGGATCTCGCAGCGCCGCGCGGCCGGCTCATCTCGGTTAACGCCGAGCACCCGGAGCAGATCGGCGAGCTTGTCCCACAAGGACCTGATAAGCTCGAGGCGGTCGATCTCGTAGGCGACCGGTTTATCGCCAACTATCTGAAGGACGCGCATTCCGTCGTGCGGCTCTTTGACACCTCGGGAAAGCCGGCGGGCGAAATTGCCCTTCCCGGTCTGGGCACCGCCTCCGGTTTTACTGGAAAGCGAAAAGACGCAGAGACCTTCTATTCCTACGTCAGCTTCACCGAGCCACCGACGATCTATCGGTATGATTTTAAGACCGGCCAGAGCGCGGTACTTTTCCGGCCGAAGGTCGACTTCAATTCAACCGGATACGTTACCGAGCAGCAGTTCTATCAAAGCAAGGACGGAACACGTGTCCCAATTTTCCTCACCTATCGCAAAGGTCTCCAGCGAGATGGCAACAGTCCGACTTTGTTGTATGGCTACGGAGGCTTCGATATATCGATCACCCCTTCGTTCTCGGCCTCCAATGCCGTCTGGCTGGAAATGGGTGGCGTCTATGCGGTGGCGAGCCTGCGAGGCGGCGGTGAGTACGGTGAGGAGTGGCACCTGGCTGGAACCAAGCTTCGGAAGCAGAATGTGTTCGATGATTTCATCGCCGCCGGCGAATGGCTAATCGCGAACAAATATACGTCAACTCCTAAGCTGGCGATTGCGGGACGGAGCAACGGCGGACTGCTCGTCGGCGCTTGTCTGAATCAGCGCCCGGACCTTTGGGGCGCGACACTTCCCGGCGTAGGCGTGATGGACATGCTGCGTTTCCAGAAGTTCACGATTGGATGGGCCTGGGCTTCCGACTACGGCTCATCAGATAATCCCGACGAATTCAAGGCGCTGGTGAAGTATTCGCCACTGCACAATATCAAACCCGGCACAAAGTATCCGCCGACCCTGATAGTCACCGCCGATCACGACGATCGCGTGTTCCCCGGGCACAGCTTCAAATTTGCAGCGGCCCTACAGGCAGCGCAGGCTGGGCCTGCTCCGGTTCTCATCCGAATCGATACTCGAGCCGGTCATGGAGCGGGGAAACCGACCTCGAAAATCATTGAAGATCAGACCGATCAATGGGCCTTCCTGGTGAAGAATCTCGGAATGAAAATTCCGTTCTAAAGCACAGAGGCGGTTGGCAGGCGCCTTACATTTCCCTAATCGAGGGGCAGTTCGACGCGCTCTTCTTCGTGGCCGACCAGCTTGTTCCTCGCAATGAGCCGGGCGCAGGTATTCCAGCGCAGCAGCGCATCGTCATTCCCAGCCGGCCGAACGGCTTCGGCTTTTTCGTACCAGGTCATCGCTTCACGGAGACAGTTATAAGCCTGGGAACCCGAGAAGTGACCGGCCTGCGTCAGCTTGGCCTTGCCCAGTCGCTCTGAAACGATGCCCGTGTAGTAGGCACGCTCGTAATCCCCTGTTATCCGAGCAAGAACCTCCTTGGCCTGCGTATCACTAACACCATAGCCCTTCGCAAACCGATCGGTCACCGCAAGGAGAAGCGCGATCACTGCCTGCTGGTTGTCCGGGTCAGCAGCAAGAATATCGAGACAGATGCTCTCCGCTTCGGCGGGCTCGTTCAGGAGACGGTAGCGTTCCGCTTTCTCCAGGGCAGCAGGAATTGCTTCTTCTGAAAGTGGCTTCGGCTCGAACATACTAGCTCTCCTTTCGCCAGCGACGAACTAACTTCGCGACTGGATCAAAGCACTGATCTACTACCCGCTCCTTCAAGGGAATAATGCCGTTGTCCGTGATACGAATATTCTCCGGACAAACCTTGGTGCAACACTTGGTGATATTGCAGTAGCCGATCCCGTGCGCCTTTCGCAGCTCGGGAATCCGATTCTCGGTGTCCAACGGATGCATCTCCAGCGCAGCCGTATAAATAAGGAAGCGCGGTCCGATGAATTCATCGTGCTTTCGATGATCGCGGAGCACGTGACAAACATCCTGGCAGAGGAAGCACTCGATGCACTTCCGGAATTCCTGTACCCGGTCCACATCCTCCTGGGCCATGCGCCATGTTCCATCCGGCGCATCGGGTGGGCGCGGCTTAAACGGCTTGATCCGCTTTTTCACCTCGAAGTTCCAGGAGACATCGGTAATCAGGTCCTTGAGCAAGGGAAAAGCCTTGATCGGCTCGACCGTGATCGGCTTCTCCAGGGGCAGATCGCTCAGGCGCGACATGCACATGAGCTTGGGCATGCCATTGATCTCCGCCGAACAGGAGCCGCACTTGCCCGCTTTACAGTTCCAGCGGCAGGCAAGATCGCTCGCCTGCGTGGCCTGAATCTCGTGAATCGCGTCAAGGACGACCATGCCCTCGGACACTGGTGTGGTGTAATTGCGAAACTCGCCGCCCTGCGCTGCGCCGCGCCAGACCCGGAAGGTGGCGTTTTTCATGATGCTTCGTGTTTCACGGTGCCGGCTTACTTCATCTCCTGGATGACCTGCTCGAGATACGGCGGCATTTCCGCGATCGCCTCACGCCGAATCTGCATCCGCCCATCTTCGCCTTTCCACACTACCATGTTAACCTTGCCGAGTGCTTCGACTTTCTCAGGGCAATCTTCGCGAAATTGCGCCCCGCGGCTTTCTCTCCGTTCCAAAGCAGCACGCGTAATCGCTTCGGAAACCGTCAGCAGATTGCCGACGTCGAGCGCAGTGTGCCAGCCGGGATTGAATTCGCGGTGACCGCTTACGCCGACGCGCTGCGCCCGCTCCCGCAACCGCTCGATTTCGCTCAACGCCTTTTGCATCTCCTCTTCGTGGCGAACGATTCCAACGTTGTCCTGCATCAGCGCCTGCAGATCGCGCTGCACGGTGTAAGGGTTCTCGCTTTCGGAGCGCTCAAACGGTTCGAGCGCAGCGCGCGCCGCTGTGTCGGCCTGCGCCTGGTCAATTGCCGCCAACGAATTCTCCTGTGCAAACCTGGCGGCGTGCTCCCCTGCCCTCTTGCCGAAAACAATCAGGTCGGAGAGGGAATTACCCCCGAGCCGATTCGCCCCATTGATGCCGCCAGCGCACTCACCGGCGGCGAAAAGGCCGGGAACCCGCGACATCTGTGTGTCCGGATCGATGCGAACACCGCCCATCGCGTAATGCGTTGTCGGCCCGACCTCCATCGCTTCTTCCGTGATATCGATGTCCGCCAGTTGCTTAAACTGATGATACATACTTGGCAGCTTGCGGCGGATATGCTCCGCGCCGTTACCCACTTTTTCCTTGATCCAGGAGATGTCGAGAAACACCCCGCCATGCGGACTGCCGCGCCCGGCTTTGATCTCGCGTACGATGCAGCGCGCGACGTGATCGCGAGTCAGTAGCTCCGGCGGCCGACGGGCGTTCTTGTCGCCCTGGCAATAGCGCCACCCTTCCTCAGGGTTATCCGCCGTCTGCGCTTTGTAGTTTTCCGGAATCTCGTCAAACATGAAGCGGTCGCCGTTCTTGTTCGTCAGGATACCACCTTCGCCACGCACGCCTTCGGTGACCAGGATGCCGCAGACGCTCGGCGGCCAGACCATGCCGGTCGGATGAAACTGAATAAACTCCATGTCGATCAGTTCCGCGCCGGCATGGTAGCCTAACGAGTGGCCGTCGCCGGTACATTCCCAGCTGTTACTGGTGATCTTGTAGGCCCGGCCCAGACCGCCGGTGGCGAGGATCACGGCTTTCGCGCGAAAAATGCGGAAACGTCCGCGTTCGCGGTCGTAGGCAAGCAGACCTGCGATGCGGTCGCCTTCTTTCAGCAACGTCACGACTGTGTATTCCATATGGACGTCGATGCCTTGATGGACCCCGTGATCCTGCAGCGTCCGAATCATTTCGAGCCCCGTCCGGTCGCCCACGTGGGCTAGCCGCGGATAGCGATGGCCGCCGAAGTTTCGCTGCAGAATCCGGCCATCCTTCGTCCGATCGAAAACCGCGCCCCACGCTTCCAGTTCGCGCACGCGGTCCGGCGCTTCTTTCGCGTGCAGCTCAGCCATCCGCCAATTGTTTACGTATTGGCCGCCGCGCATTGTGTCAGAAAAATGGACCTTCCAATTATCGCGGTCATCGACATTGCCCATAGCAGCCGCCATGCCGCCCTCGGCCATGACGGTATGGGCTTTG
>JBJMWX010000099.1:0-22620 GCA_045809925.1 Chthoniobacterales bacterium | reverse complement strand
TGGTAGAGTCCGTTGTTTCCGGTTGCGACGTCTTATTGCAACTGCTGAGGAGCAACGCGGCAAGTGAGAAGATAGCAATCAGTACTCCAGGCATGGCGTCATCTCCGGTTTAATTTGGCCGCCAAGAAAGACATATAAAGCCTCACTCTGCTTCAACCGCATGATTACCGACACCGCCAGGCAGATTACCGGAAGCCAACCCTCAGCCCGGCTCTCAACTTACGCAACCAGATCGAAAGGATCAACCCAATATGCGATTTGTTTTGATCGGCGAAGGGAACCAAAGCCTCGCCAACAACTTCTCTGCGACGAAGCATAAAGCGATTTCTACCTAACGAGTCAAATTGGCGATTTCATTTACCGCTCTGCGCATCGGATCAGGGGAAATTTGGATCAAGTCGGAGGCGGGATTGTCCAGCTCCTCGATGAAATAGATCCCGCCGGAAACCGCTACCGCACAGAGTAGTAACATAACAATGGTAATGAGGTTCCTCGGCGCAAATAGTCCGAAGCTGGCAAAGACAGTCGAGAGCCAGAAGACGAGTAAGATCAAAAAGGGAGCCGGGATGCTGGATCCAGCATGGGTTTCCAGTGCCCAGCGCGCCTGGATGAGATTGCTCGACAGGGTCGCGCAAAGGGTACGCAGGTAACTCTGGGAAGGATTCTTCGGCCCGAGGTCGAGGATCTCGTCCTGAACACTCTCGAGCATGATGATAGTCCCCTGACTCGACGGTGGCTCCTGGCCCTTTTCTGGAAAAAGTTGCTGCGTCTTCGCTTTTGCCCAGGCGTGCAGAGAGAGGCGCGTATCATCCGCTTCGGGTCCATAACGTGCCAGGTTCCGGTCGATTCGGATAATCTGCAACGATAACTCTCTCACTTCATCCGTGCGTGCCGAAAAGGACCGGTTACCGGCGGTGAGCATCAACCCGAGGACGAGGGCTGATAAGGTGCCAATCACGGCGACTGAGACTGTAACCGCCGATTGTGTCTCAGGGCTAAGATAGTGACCAGGAAGAAGGCGCGCGGCCACCATGCCGGCAATGACGCCACCAAAAATCGCTCCAAATGAAATTAGACCAATAATGGTATGACTCATCGAGGAAACGCCGGATTATCGCATGACAGTTATGGAGCGATTTCAACCAGCGCTTTGCGCAGCGGATCGGATGGCAGCCGGATGAAACCGGAGCCGGGATTGTCCAGGTCCTGAATCAAAACAATCCCACCGGCAACCGCGAGCGAACAAAGCAGAAGCGCGACCATGGCGGTTGGATTTGGCGGCGCGAAGAGTCCAAAACTGGCGAAAACGAGCGCCAGCCAAAAAATCAAAAGGAAAAGAAAAGCAGCGGGGATGCTGTGTCCCGCGCGGACTTCCAACGCCCATCGCGCCTGAATAAGTTGACTGGAAAGGGCCAGGCACAGTGTGTGCAGATACTTTTGTCGTTCATTTGCCGGGGTCAGAACGAGAAGAGCGTCTTGCACACCCTCGAGCATGACGATCGCAGTTTCACTTGAGGGGTGTGGCTGGCCCTTCTCAGGGAAAAGCTGCTGGATCTTGATGTGTGCCCAGGCGTGCAACTTTGCAAGCGCATCGTCGGCTTCCGGTCCGTAGCGCCGCAGGTTACGATCCACCCGGATGACTTGCAGAGATAACTGCCTGATTTCATCCGAGCGCGCGGAAAAGGAACTGTTGGCCGCTGAGATCATCAAGCCGAGGACGAGGGCCGACAAAGTGCCGATGACGGCGACCGAGACTGTGACCGCGGATTGGGTTTCCGGGCTGAGATGGCGGCTAGGAAGACAGCGGCCGGCAAGTCGGCCGACGAGGACGCCGCCAAAGATGGCCACGAATGAGATCCAACCTATAGTGTAATCGGTCACTTAGCTACCCTTCCCATACTTGCTTCCATGCTTGACGAAGTAAACGATAGTCGGACAATCCGCTTTCCGGTTGCATCCAAGTCCCGGCGGATTCGATCCAAAAGGCGTTAGTTGTAATCATGTGGTGACTGGTTGACCCAAATCGCCCGCCCTACCGCGCGCTGACCGCCGGCTTCTCGACATCCTCCAGCGCCTGGCGCAAATCTTTGTTCATCTGTTCGGAGTAATACTCCATCAGGTTGTTCTCCAGCATCCATTTCCCAACTTCGGACCCGATCAGGTTCGGCAGCATGGAACGTTTCCACTCGATAATTTTGTCGTCGTTAGCCGACATGTATCCGCGATTACGTAACTCATCCAGCTGCGCATACTCATCTAGAACGATATACACATAGTAAATCTGCCTGACCAGGTCTTCGGTTTGCTTCTCACGCTGAGGCTCGGGAACATTTTGCAGCTTCTTCTTCACCGCATCCGCGACGTTGCGCCAGGAAAGGCCTACCATCGGGTTCTTGTCCACCACAAACCGATTCATCTCAAAGATCGTGCTGTTAATCCGCTCTAAGGCGCTTTGTCGTATCTGTTCGAGATTGACCGAAAGATTTCGTGGCGGCGCGCCAATGCGATCGAAGAGCAACTGCTCGAAGCGATCAAAGAATGAAAAATCGTTCTGTTCACCCATCTTAACGACGATGCGGTGCGCGTAGGTTGCATCCTTGACTCCGCTTTGCGTCTCGCGCGCGTCTTCCTGCGATCCTCCAATATCGTTGTAACGCAGCGTGACCAGCCGCGGCACGCCGATCGTCGGCAACTCACTTAGCTTTCGCACTGCTTCGGTTACGACCTTTTCGCCGTTCGGACCTACATCCACGACTTCATCGTGCTCAGCGTTAATGACGTAGAGATGTTCTGTCACGTCTCGTGTGAAAGCCTCCAGGCGCACCTGGCCCGGCGGATCCTGTGGATTGCGCAGGGTCTTCAAATCTTCCTTTAGCTTTGCCAGCTCCGCGTCGGTGCTGGCCTGGACCCGCGCGATATCCGCCGTGTGCTCGCCCAGCAATTTAACCATCCTGGTGTTTCCGGCTAACGAGACGTTTTCGGTGAGCGGCGCGAACATGACAATCCGGTGAATCCTATAGGGTTGTTTCTTCGGAAAATCCTTTGTCCGATTGAGAAGGGCGCGCATCGCGAGTAGTGATCCCTTACTGTGGGTCACGATCGTGATGCTCTTGTAGTTATCCTCCAGACGGCTCAGCAGGCCATCGAGCTTTGCTGCTCCCTCGTCAAAGGCTGGCACATCGCCATAGAGCGCTTTCTCGTTGCCGCAAAACACAAAATCGTAGTTTCGATTGAACCGCGGATCATCGAGCAGGACTTTCGGACTGCCCCAGGTGGTAACATAGTCGCCGGTGAATCCGTGTATGAAAACAATCACATCCTTGGCCTGAAAGACCTTGTGTCGGAGGTGCAATAGGCGGCCCTTGTAATGGGGCTCTTCGCAAAACCATCCTTTGTCCGTCAACTCCAGCCAGCCCAGTGTCATCTGGTCGGAAACGAGCGCGCCGAGTGGCAGCTTGCCATAATCCCGGGCAAACCATTGCCTCACCAGCCCCGGGACGGTCCAGTATCCGATCAGCGCGACGAGCACGAACACGAAATACCGATATCGCCAGCAAAGTCGTCGATAAGAAGAGATCCGATGGCATTCCTTGCAGCGGTATGATCGATCATCGATGTCGGAGTAACAGGCCGGACAATTCATCGCTTTGTTTTAATGACCAGGCATCGGTGGCGATGCTTGTGGTGTCGCGCTAGCCGCGGCCGCCGCCGGCGGTGGCGCTGCAGCGTCTCGCAGGTCCTTGACCATCGCTTCGGAGTAATACTCCATCAGATTATTCTCGAGCATCCAACGGCCGAGGTCTGAGCGCATCAGGTTCGGAAGCCAGGAGCGCTTCCAGGTAACGATCATGTCATCGTTAGGCGAGAGGATTCCCCGGCTTCGCAGACCATCCATCCGCGCATACAAGCTGAGAAAGATATAAACGTAGTAGCTCTGCCTGGTGAGCTCTTCCATCTGCTTTGTCCGGGCCGGCTCGGGGACATCTTTAAACTTTGCCTGGACCGCGTCGGAAATGTCCTTCCAGGCAAGGCCAACCATCGGGTTCTTATCGACGACGAACTTGTTCATTTCGAAGATCGTGTCCTCGATCCGGTCGTGGGTGTTTTGCCTGATCTGCTCGGCATTGGCGGCAAGACTTCGCGGCGGCACCCCGACGCGATCGAAGAGCAGTTCCTCGAAATGGTCGAAGAACGAGAACGCACCCTGGGCACCAAGTTTTACGACGATGCCATGCGCATACGCAGGATCTCTCACCCCGCTTTTTGTCTCACGCGCCTCTTCCTCTGACCCGCCGATGTCACTGTAGCGAAGCGTGAGCAGCCGCGGCACGCCCACAGTTGGCAGCTGACTTAGCTGTCGCATCGCTTCGCTCACGACCTTTTCGCCATTAGGCCCGACATCCACCACTTCGTCGTGCTCGGCATTAATAACATAGAGATGTTCGGCCACGTCTTTTATGAAAGCCTCCTTCCGCGCCTGGGCCAGGGGGTCGTGTGGATCAAGCAACTCCTTCAGGTCCTCCTTCACCCGGCCAAGCTCCGAGTAGGTGTTGGCCTGCATTTGCGCGATATCCGCGCTCTCCTTGCCGAGCAACTTCACGAACTCAGCCTGTTGCGCGAGTGACACGTTCTCGGTCAGCGGCGTGAACATGACGACCTGGTGAATCTTATAGGGTTGTTTGCCTGGAAACTCTTTTGCCCGGTTGAGAAGGGTGCGCATCGCGAGCAGTCCTCCCTTACTATGAGTCACGATCGTGATGCTCTTGTAATCCTGCTCGAGGTGGGTCAGCGTGCGCTCGAGCCGGGCCGCTTCCTCATCGAAAGCGGGCACGTCGCCAAAGAGCGCCGTCTTGAATCCGTAAAAGACGAAGTCGTAGTTCCGGTTGAACCGGGGATCTTCGAGCAGGATCTTCGGTTTGCCCCAGGTGTTGACGTAATCGCCGATGAACCCGTGGACGAAAACGATCACGTCCTTGGCCTGAAAAAGCTTGTGCCGCAAATGTAAGAGCCTGCCTTTGTAATGGGGCTCCTCGCAAAACCAGCCTTTGTCGGTGAGCCCAAGCCAGCTCAGGGTCGCCGCGTCGGAGACCAGCGCGCCCTCCGGCAGCTTGTCATATTCATCCGCAAACCATCCGCCGACCCGCCCTTTCAGCGTCCAGAATGCGATCAGAGGAACGAGCAACAGAACGACATAACGATACCGCCAGCAAAGCCGCCGGTAGGAACAGATCCGGCGGCATTGCTTGCAGCGGTACGATCGGTCGTCAATCTCCGAGCAACAGGCCGGACAATTCATCGCTGGCGGGGGTCACGCGGTCGCGCGGTTTCCCGTTTCGCTCGGAAAGATACCGCCAGCGCCCCTCTCGTTGCATCAGACCTTGGTCCCACCTCCATTCGGCCAGCGGAATCGAAGCCTGCAAGGAAACCTCGCGGGCGCATTGCACACGAGCTGGTCGGCACCGATGATCCGTACGTGACCAAGGCGAAAGCCGCACCTCCGACGTCTCGAACTCCGTGGCTGACCTACAGCCTTATCGCCGCAGGCGCGTTTGGCGCCGGTTTGATGTTCGACCAAATCGCCCTGCGCCCAACAGCGGAAGTGCTACGCGTCGCTTCACCGTCGCCGTCGTCGGCGCTCCCAGGCAACTCAGTAACTCCCGACCGTGCGGTCGACCTCGGCAACGATGCTTACGATCAGCAGAAATGGGCCAGCGCCATCGCTGAATACGAACGTGCAATATCACTCGGGCGTGATACTCCAGACGTGCGGACCGATCTCGGCAACTCCTACCGGTTCTCAGGCAATTTCCAGAAGGCGCTGGAACAATACCAAATCGCGCAGCGCCAAAATCCGAACCACGAACAGAGTTTGTTTAACCAGGGCTCGCTTTATGCGCAGAACCTCGGCGACCCGATCGACGGCATGGCGAAATGGCGCGAATTCATTGCGCGGTTCCCGTCCAGTCCAAGGGCGGCCGAAGCGCACCGTCTCCTCGCCGAGCTCGAAGCAGAGCTTGGTGCGGCGACCAAAGCTACCGCTCCTCCCCTACCCTGAAACGCGATCACCCGGCTACATCGCCGGTGCCAGGGCTTAATTACTTCGCAAGATATTTGTCGAACCAGCCCAGGGTCTGGTCCATTCGATCCCGCTGGTGTTCGGGTTTGACGAACATGTGCCCTTCCCCGGGATAGACAATCAGCTGCGTCGGAACACCCAGCGTGCGGAGCGCGTGCCAGAATTCGTAAGACTGAGGCGCCGGGCATTCCGCGTCGCGCTCGCCTACCACGACCAGAGTTGGCGTCTTCACGTTCTTAATGAAATGCATCGGCGAGCTCTTTTCGTAGACCGGCGGATCGTCGTAGACCGAGGCGCCGAAGAACGGCATCATCCACTGGTCGATGAGATTTTCGCCGTAGTAGCTTTGCCAGTTCGCGATCCCGGCGCCGGCCACCGCAGCGTGGAAACGGTTCGTCTGCGTTACTGTCCACATGGTCATGAACCCCCCATAGCTCCAGCCCATTACGCCGAGCCGATTCGGATCGATCGGATATTTCGCGATGGCAGCGTCAACACCGGCGAGAACGTCTTTCAGATCGCCCCGGCCGAAGTCCTTCACATTAGCGCGAGTGAAATCTTCTCCCTGGCCGTAGCTGCCGCGCGGATTCGGCAGGAGGACATAGTAGCCGCGGGCCGAGAGCGCGGCCAGGATCGCGCGCGACATGCCGAAGCCGGCCGGCCACTCGGGCGTGGTCACGCTGCTAGGGCCGCCATGGATCAGCACAACCATTGGATGTTTCCTGCCGGCCTCAAGCCTGGCAGGCGGGATGAGCCAGCCTTGGATACTGAAGTTATCGTTAGCCCATTCGAGGCTTTCCGCTTTTCCCCAGGTGGGAGGCAGCGCCTCGTTGTTGCGCGTGAGCTGGCGCCACTTACCTGTCGGCCCCGCCCAGACCTCAGGCGGAGTTGTGTAATCGCTGCGCACCGCCGCGGATGTCTTGCCATCGATCGCGACAGCGAAGTTTGGGAAATTTCCGAAGGCGCGGAGTTCTTCTGCGCCCTTCCACGTGGTGCGGATCGAATTGTCCGTCAGCGTTAATTCCGACAAGGCGCTCCCGCCGCCGACGAATTCGGTGAAGAGGATGCGGTCGGGTTCGAGCCAGAAAAACGAGCTGGGCGAACTCTTACGCCCTTTGGTGCGATTAGTCAGGCCGGAGCCGTCGGCGGCAACCGTGCAAAGATCGCCGCCGTGGGATCCTTCATCACTCATCAGCCCTTCGATGAATGCGACCGATTTGCCGTCGGGCGACCAGCGCGGCATCGCCACCTGAAGAGCCGGCCTGTAGATTGACGCCGCGTTGCCCTTAGCGAGGTCGATTTTGTAAATCTGCGCGATCCACCAGTTATTATCGCCAGGACCGGGAGCAGCCGTGACGACGAACGATCGTCCATCGGGCGACCAATCGAAGTCATAGACGTGGAGATCCGCCGGAGAAACCTGACGGAGACCGCCGCCGGCAGCGTCAATGACCGCAATCCGCTGATTGTGAAATGAGGTATCGATAATGCCGGTAGTCGCAGGAGCTGCCACGAGCGGACCGCCACCGGTTCCAGCATCGACATAAAGAAACGCGATCTGCTTTCCATCGCGCGACCAGCGCGGGCGCTGTGCGTACCCTTTTAGCGATGTCAGCTTCCTTGCACCGGCCCCATCGGCGTTGACCGCCCAGAGCTGCGGCTGGTCTTTTTCTCCAGCCGTGGAAAAGAATGCCAGGGTCTTTGAGTCAGGCGACCAGGCTGGATCCGAATCGGTCCGCTCGTCGGGCGCACCAAGCTCAGCCTTTACTGCGGTGGCACCGCCAGAAGTCGCCATGACATGAATCTCTTTTATCATGGTTGCCGCGGTCGACTGGCTCCACGCGACACGACCGCCGTCGGGCGAGATCGCAATGTCGCCGTAAAGCACGGTTTTCCCGAGTTGCTCCGTCAGTGGCACTGACTGAGCGGCTACGGCGATGGGCAAAAGACAGACGGCGAGAAGCTGCTTCATCGCCGGATGCTGACAAACCCAACGGCGGCCGGCAAGGGGCAGCTCGCAAGAAGCAGGCTTCAACTCCGAACGTGTTCGCGAGGAGGCGGCCGTCTCAGCAGGTTGGGCCGAGCCGATGTGTCAGCGAGCTGCGCGCCAGGCGGAGAGTGGGCCAACAAAGTTGGCTTGCGGCGGGTCATCGAGCAGCGCGATGAGTTCGACAGAATGCCCATCTGGGTCAGAGAAATAAAGTTGAGCTGAAGGCATCCAGCCGATCACAGACGGCTCTTCAGTTTTTTCGCCGGCGAAGTTCGTCGTCGTGATCCCGGCGGAATTCAGGCGCGCGGCCGAGCCGATGAGATCCTCCAGAGACACGGCTATGGCAAAGTGAGAGCGGTGAAATTGTTTACCGAGCTCCGCTGTTGGTCCCCAAAGCCCGAGCATCGAATTTCTCGCCTGGCCGACCCACAGAAACGCTATGTCGCGGGTGGGATCACGAT
Source organism: Chthoniobacterales bacterium (assembly GCA_045809925.1). Taxonomy (GTDB): domain Bacteria; phylum Verrucomicrobiota; class Verrucomicrobiia; order Chthoniobacterales; family UBA10450; genus CADDYX01. The sequence continues at coordinate 14,093 of JBJMWX010000099.1, read as the reverse complement.
ACGCGAGAGTCAGGCCGAGGGCGTCGCAGTAAAACTCGGCGGAGCGCTCGGTTACCGCGACCGGCAGGTGCGTTTCGTAGAGCCGCATATCAGAGGTGCTTACTTTATGACTGCTGCCGAAAGGAATATTCGATCGTTCCAGCTGAAGCTATCAAGGAATCGATTTACGCCGGCCTTGCTCCGTGTGCGTCCCGAACTATCCAGATTAACACGTGGCTTCAGACATACCGGACATCGCTACACGAATGATCAGCGCTGCGGCCGATCTGCGCGACGCGGTAAAGACGCTTCGTTTCCGGCTGCCTGTTTCGTGCGTCTACAATCCGCTCGAGTACGCCTGGAGCGCGCACGAAGCATACGTGCAACGTTATGCGAACGCCCGGAAGCGAACCGTCTTCCTCGGAATGAATCCCGGACCGTTTGGGATGGTGCAGACGGGCGTTCCGTTCGGCGAGATCGCCGCGGTCCGAGACTGGTTAGGCATCACCGCATTGATCGAACCACCGCTTCGCCAGCACCCGAAACGCGCGATTCACGGCTTCGACTGTCCGCGCACGGAAATCAGCGGCCAACGTCTCTGGCGCCTGTTTGCAGAGCGTTTCGGAACAGCGGACAAAATCTTCGCCGATCATTTCGTCGTGAACTACTGCCCTCTCGCTTTCGTCGAAGCGAGCGGTTGCAATCGCACACCTAATAAATTACCGGCCACTGAGCGAGAGTCGCTTTTCCACGCTTGCGATCGACACCTTCGGAAGGTGATCGCAGCGCTCGAACCGGAATGGCTCATTGGCATCGGCGACTTCGCGGCCAAACGCGCGCAGCAAATCTTTGTGACCGGTAAACCAAAGATCGGGCGCATCCTGCACCCAAGTCCCGCCAGTCCGGCGGCAAATCGCGACTGGGCGGCAAGCGTAACAAGCGAACTCGAGCGGCTCGGGGTGTGGTGAACGATTGCTGGCGACGGGAGCATCGAACCGAGGAGCCGCTACTTATGTTTTCCGGTAATGATCGGCGACTGGATACGTGCGGGCGACTAGCCCAAAGCAAAGCGCCGCAGCGAAGGCGAAGACCGCGAAGAAGTACATCTGGAAGGCTGTCACCCCGAGGCCGCTTGATTTGATGAAGTTGATCACGCTGCCATTATTCACTCCGGCGTTGGCGACCAAGACCCAAAGATTGCCGATCGTAACGGAGAGGTTCCAGAAAGCCATGATCGCGCTCTTCATGGCCAGGGGCGCCTGGCTATAGGCGAATTCGAGGCCGGTCGCAGAGACGAGCACCTCGCCGAGTGTGAGGAGCATATACGGCAGGACCTGCCATGTGATTGAGAAGGCGGTGCCGCGATCGAGCACCACCTGCATTGAACCGACCACAATCCAGGAAAGGCCGGCGAAAGCGATACCGATGGTCATGCGGCGGAGCGCGGTCATCTCGTAGCCGACACGCCGCAGGGCCGGATAAAGGACGAGGTTGTTGAAGGGAATCAGCAACATGACGAGCGCCGGGTTGAGCGCCTGCATCTGCGATGATTGAAACCAGCTCGGCTTGCTCATCGCGTTAGCTTGCAACACCCAGGTCGAGGCCTTCTGGTCGAAAAGCGACCAGAACGGCGTGACCAGCGCAAACAGCACAAGCACGCGCAGAACGGCGCGCACTCCGGCAATTGCTTCCGGAGGATGATGACCCCGGATTGTGTCGAGTTGAAGCCAAACCGCGAGCCCGCCGAACGCGATGACCGCGACGAGGGCGAGGCATGCTGCAATCACAAAGCCGAGCTGCGGAATGAGAAGGAATGAAACAATCGCCGCCACCACTCCGACGGCGGCGAGCAACTGTCCGCGAATCCCGGATGCAATCGCGGCACGCGAGACCCGCAGAAACGAGTGCGGATCGGGCGGCGCAGGCGGCATCATGACGTATCGCTTACGGCCAATCCACAGGATCACTGTGGAGACAAACATGAGTGCGCCTGGAATACCGAATGCGATTGCGGGCCCGAGCTGCTTCAGAAAAATCGGCATCAGGAACGAAGCGAAAAGCGAGCCGAAATTGATGATCCAATAGAAGGAGTCGAACACCACCTTGGCACGATGTTTGTTCGTCTGATCAAACTGATCGCCGACAAACGCCGCCACACACGGCTTGATGCCGCCCGAACCGAGCGCGATCAGCCCCAGGCCGGCATAAAACCCGGTGCGATTGGTGGTGAACATCGCGAGGCACGCCTGCCCGACGCAGTAGACGAGGCTGAGCCAGAAAATGGTGTGGTACTTGCCGAAAAGCCGATCGGCCAGCCACCCGCCAAGCAGCGGGAAGAAGTAAACGCCGATGACGAAGGTATGAAAAACATCCTTTGCCGCGCGCTCACGTTCCCCTGCCGGCAGATAAGTAAGCAGCGATGAAACGAGAAAGACCGTCAGGATGTTGCGCATCCCGTAGAAACTGAACCGCTCGCAACCTTCGTTGCCGATGATGTAGCGGATCTGGCGCGGGATGGGCGCATCCGGTCGGAGAGCTGTCGTCGTCGGGACCGGCGCGGTCAGAACGGGAGCTTCCTTCACGTGGCAAGCGTCCATGGAACCAACAAGAGGCGCAACGCCAAATCACGACGGTAGCAGCGCCAGGCGCAGGAAATGGAAGCCCGGGCTTATGGAGCGAGCTTCTTCAGCGGATGTGCCTCGGTGTTGAAGACGACGTCGTCGAGATTGACGGTCCCGGGTGGCGCAAAGAGCAGATAGAAATACTTGAATGTCTCAGCCAGGGCGAAGCTTTCCATCTCGTCTTTCTTCGCTTTCGTTACCACGTCCGAGAGTGCAGCGTAGCCGTTCTCGGTTCGACAGTAGCTGACGAAATCTTTAAATAGGACCTCTCCCATCCGCTGATACTCCGGCGCACGCGTGCAGTGATAAAGGTAGTAGGTAGATTCCACGATTTCAGGCCGCAGATGGTAAGCCCTGGCGACGATTCGCTTTGCTTTGTAATCGTAAACTTCGGGCTCGATCCCATGCAGCTTCCACATCTTGAATGAGGAAGCTTGCAGGCGCCGGGCGCGATCGAGGTCCCCGGAGAGGGCAAGGAGCCCGGGGAAGAACGCATCGAGCGCGCCGTAGCAGGTCTTCGTCCGTTTGCCGGTGCGCATATCAGCATAGCCATACCAGAGGCTGCCGTTCACCTCGTCAGCCAGGTAGCGGTGCGCCGACGGGATACTTGCCCGCCACATCTCAAGGCAGTCCTGGTCCTTAAAGAGCAGCCAGCATTTCCACAGATATTCATAGTAGGAGTCGATCCCGCCGCTGATGTGGGTCTCCGGATCAACCCATTCACCGGTCTCTACATTGATGCTCGAACCAACAAGGCCGAGTGGCGAACGTCGCTTGAACGTCTCGACCAGCGCGCGTTTGGCTTTATCATAAAAAACCGGCTGGTTCGTCAGCTTGCTTAGAGTGCCGAACTCCAAAAGGAGCGTCCCTGTCTCGGCCGGATTTGTGACAGGGTCGCGCACGGCGCCGGTCCGAAGATTCACCATCACATAGGGCAGGCCGGTTGGTGAATCAAAAACCGGGAGCAAACGGCGACCCAGATCCTGCGCCAGATCAAGCAGGCGCTGATCGTTCGTCAATTCGTAGCTCGAGAGCAATCCACCGAGCAGCCGAATCGTGACCTCGAAATTCTTTACGTAGATGTCATGGTCGAAAGAGAGCTCCTTAACGATGAGCTCCCGCGTCTTATCCGCTTCCGCATCGAGCTTCATGAGAATGAGGGTGTCGAGCGCGTCGACCGGCGTCATAAGGAGTGTCTCGCCATACCAGTCGTGTGGTGTCTGGCTGAGGGGTTTGAGCGCATCATGTCCCCAGGCAAACCGTTCGTAATTGCGCCAGGCGTGTTCAAACTCAGCTTTGACGCGTTCGGCCATGTCTTGTTCTCGCGGCCCGGCGCAGGCATGGCTCGCAGTAGCGGCCATGATCACGGCAATTAACAAGAGTCCAGGCGTGCGGATGATCACAGGAACGTCAGGCCTCGCTTGAGGTTGTGGAATGCTCCTACGCCGGACTAAGCACCTTCACGATCTTTTCGATCGTATTCCAATTCCGGTTGGTCGCAGGAACGCCGAATGTCTTCTCGACCTTGGCGAGGTAGCTGATCGCCTTCATATGCCGGCGGTAGACACCGAGCACAAATCTGCCTTCGATCGCAATCACCTTAACGAGCCAATCGTTCCCGGACGGCAGACTAAATGGAATAGGCGGCGCCGCCGCAGGCCGTTTCGCGAGAACGTTTAGAAAACGGGTTATGTCCGGGCCCGCCGGATATGCGGCAAACGGGTCGGTGGCCGCAAGTTTCATGATATCGCGGCCGGGACAAATCATGATGTCACATTTGAACGACAGCTTTCCAGCTATTGCAGTCCGGAGGGCCGGTTCGCTGACATCTTCGCGCACCACAAACGTGCCGACCGCGCCGATATTAACGACACCAAACCGGCTCAGTTCTTTCGCGATCGCCGCCGGCTGGCAGCGGTTTGTCCCACCCACGTTGACGGCGCGCAAGAAAACTACCGAAGGCATCGCTGATTGTTAATAGCTGGCGGTCGAGAGTTCGGCGTCGGTTTGCCTCGCATGTTTTGGCCTTCGTCGGTTACGCTGTCCATCTCTCAGTTCGCGTTGGCACAACGGTTGTCGTGTCGAGCGAAGTCGAGACATCCCCGAAGATTGAAACTACCGAACCAGCTTTCGGTTCTCGCGCTTTTCTTCTGCGCTCTCGGAGTCCTCATTTTTGTTGAGGTCATCAGGCCGTTTCGTGATCTGTCGGTGGACGGGCCGATCGCGCTGATCTCGTGGGGCATTGGCGCGGCGCTAGGGATCGGCTGCTTGTTCCTGAAGGGCCGGTCGATCACGCTCAGTGTGATCACCGTCGCCGCGAATCTGCTTCCGCTAGCCGGCGCGCTCCTTCTGCTCTGGGGAATGTCTCACACCAATTTCACCTGGCACTGAACCGCATCATCCGCCCACGGCTGCGTCGGCGGGCCGAAGCTGAGCACTTTCAATCGGGTGTTCAGTTGCGTTCGGCCCTTCGGAGAAACGCATGAGCAGGACGCCAGTTGCCAGCCACAAACCTGAATAGATCCACCACAACACGATCAGCGGCGTGCCGGTAAAGAGGGGAAAGATGAGGCCAGCTCCAACAGTGTTAACGGTCGCGTGGAATAGCATCTGCAGCAGCACGCTGCCGCGCGTCCGGTTGAAGAGCCAGGTCTGGACAAGCGTCGCGCCGAACAATCCGACGATAAAGGCGGGCAGAATCGGAAGGGGAAATTCGTTGCCAAAAAGAGGCGCATGCCACAACGCCCAGAGCGGCGCGAGAATCAGGCTTGCCAAGATGGGCGAATGTTTCCGTTGCAATGCCGGTAGTGCGAATCCGCGCCAGCCCGGTTCCTCGCCCAGCCCGATGAAAAGGAGGATGAAAATGAAGCGATCGGGAATTTCGCGCAGCTTCTCCGGCGAAGGGAAAACCAGCTTGGAGCCGGTGACCAACAACGTGATGGCAGTCGCGATCAGGCAACAGAACAAAGGCAGCAGGACAATGAAGCCATACCACCGCGACCCCACCCGTGCCCGCACCAGCCGGCCCAGCAGGCCTTTCACTTCTTTTCTCCCGCCGGCCAGCGCCGAAACAATCAGCGCCGCGAGAAGAGGTCCGAGCGGATTAGGACCGCTGCTCCTGCCGCGGACGAGCGCTATGATCCACGGATACCACGAGAGCAGGTAGGCGAGCGCAAAGAATACGACTAAGCGGTGCCTGCTGATCCACGATCTTTTCTCCAGGACACTGCCCGCCGTTACATTCTCCGCGGTCACATTGAAGTGATGCTGCAACCGAGGTAAACGGATTCAAAGAATAATCGAAACGGAGCATACGCTTCCGTGCAGACGCGCTCCTAATCCAGCAGTTCTACCGGGTCGCCCCTTCGCACCGTGCCCTGCATCAGAACGGCCCCATAGACGCCCGCCATGCCCTCGTGATCTTGAGCGACTTTCTTCAATATCGCCGGCTCTTTCTCCGCCGTATCGGGATCGAGCGTAATCATCATGCAGCGCGGGTCGCGCTCCAGAATTGAGACGATTACGCGGTGCCCAAGCCGAACGTGATGTCCCACAAACTGGTCTTCAGCGAAGCCGTCGGAGGAGGTGAGATCGACATAGACGTTCGCGCGGAACCGCCGTTTATCGACAGGCACGTCGGTTTCTTCGCTGAGCTTTCTCGCTGATTGCACGGCAAAGATCGACAGTGGACGGCAATCGGTCAGGGCGCGGTCGGAACGAATTAACCTCGGCTGATGCTCGCCATTCAATCCGACGCGCAACGATTCGATCAACTCAGGGTCGTTGACTGCGAACGTTTTCCCCGACGGCGTCTCGACATCGAGCATCAACTCGTCAGGCTCGGCATATATCGGAGTCGCTCCAGGCGGCAGGGCTTCGGCGTCGCTGAGATTAACCGGGCACGCGGCTTTATCGGGCCGACGGAACCGTGGTCGATAACGCAGCATCTGGCGTTGATCTCGCGCAGTGAAAAACGGAAAGCCTTTTCGGCTCGCGGTGCTCGTGAAGGCAAAAAGCCGGTCGCCGTAAACGCCGGCGTAGCCGACGAAGAGCTCGTCCAACTCTTCGCCGCGCATGCTCTTCACCGGGTAACGCCACAGGCTTTCGACGGTCCCGACCACAGCCATGACCAAATTAAGAGGGACGCGTTTGTAATTAGGAAGAACGAAAACGTGTGCACCCAGACGAACTGGCTCCTCGGCGGCGTCTATTCAGGAAAGATGCTGAAGATTTCCCTGCTCGCGGCAGCGGCGATTCTCGCGACCAAATCTGCCGCAGACGCGCCGCCCGGATCGGAACAAAGTGAGATAGCCGGCTATGTCCAGGAAGCAGCCGCTATCTGCCACCAGGACGATGGCGCGCTTTGGGGAACATCCCTTTGCGGCCCTCTCCTCCTCATCAATCCCGGGACGCGCGAGGTCTTCGCGAACCAGCACGATTCCGAGCACCAGCTCCGTGAGGAGGGCGGAGTTTACCTGGGCAAACTGCCAGCGAATGTGAACGTCGCGAATACGGCAGTCGCCTGGGCGGGAGTGAAGTGGACGATGATCATGTTGCCGCTGCCCGAGGAGAAGCACCGACGCGCGGCATTGATGGCGCACGAGATGTGGCATCGGATTCAGGAGCCGCTCGGCTTGCCTCAGTCCGGTGCGAAAAATGACCACCTCGATACGCGCGCGGGTCGGTTTTGGTTACAACTCGAATGGCGAGCGCTCGCCGCCGCGTTGTCGAGGACCGGCACGGCCGAGCAAGAGGCAATCACCGATGCGGTCACGTTCCGCGCGCGGCGCCAGCAGATCTTTCCCGAGGCTGCTGCAGAGGAACGCTCGATGGAAATGAACGAAGGCCTGGCCGAGTACACCGGAGTCCGCTTGAGCGGAAGCGCCGATCTGCGGCGCTATGTTATCGACGTCGAGCTGAAAGACGCGCCGGCAAAGCCGACGTTCGTGCGCTCGTTCGCGTACGCGACAGGCCCGGCTTACGGCGTTCTTCTCGATGAATCAGCACCGGGTTGGCCAACGAGAGTGCGACGGACAGATAACCTGACCGAGCTGCTAGCAAAGGCGCGCGGGATCGCGCTCCCGGCCGACCTCGTCGCTACGGCAGACAAGCGCGCCGAAGCCTACGCCGGCGCCGCTCTCGCCGAGTCAGAAGCAAACCGGGAGCGCGACCGAGCGGAGACCGAAAAAATCTACCGCGCCCGCCTGGTGGATGGTCCGGTCCTGGTCATTCCGCTGCAAAAGATGAACATGCAATTTAATCCCGGTAATCTTATTCCCCTGCCCGGCCACGGGACTGTTTATCCTCAGATCCGCATCATCGATGCCTGGGGTGTTCTTGACGTGACGAACAATGGTGCGCTGCTGGCGAGCGATTTCAGTCGCGTTGTTGTGGCGGCTCCTGCCGGAATATCAGCGGGAGAAAACGTCGAAGGTGATGGTTGGAAGCTCCACCTGAATGCGGGCTGGACGCTGCGTCAGCGGGAGGGCGAGAGCAATTACGCCATCGTGGCAGCCGAATAGCGGCCACATCGCTCTGCTCGGCCGTAAGTTTCCGGTTACCGCGAGATGCGAATGAACGTAAAGGCGGTCAGCGCACCTGCCACCGCGAGGGCGGCGCCGATCAGCATGATCGTCCGAAATCCGGCAACGAAAGATTCGCCGATTGCCCGGTGAATCAGTTCCTGCGTTGCCGCATCGCAATCGGCGGGCACGCTGATCGCCGCGAGCTTGGTGCGCTGGGCCTGGAGGGCTTGCGACACGGCCGGTGCCAGGTTGGCCCCAGCTAGCCGTTCGTTCAATCCGCGATTGAAGACCTGCAGCATGACGAGTCCGAGGAGTGCGATCGCGAGGAGTCCGGCCGAACGCGCGACAGCGTTGTTAATTCCGGAGGCGATGCCGACGCGGTTCTGCCCGACGGAATTCATGACGGTGGTGGTGAGCGGCGCCACACTGATGGCCATCCCGAGACCGAGAACGACGATCGCGGGGAAAAAGTTCCACCAGTAAGTGCCGCCGATTGCCGGCCGGACGAAAAGCGCGTAACCGATCGCGGCAGTTAGCGGACCGGCAACCAGCGGAAGCTTCGGTCCGTAGGTCGTAACCAGCCCGCCTGACCAGCGCGAGAGGAGAGACATAATGACGATGAAAGGCAGCAGTGCAGCGCCCGCCGCAGTCGCTGAGTAGTGTTGGATCTGAATCAAATTGAGAGGGAGAAAGAAAAACGTCCCGCCGAGCGCAGCGTAGAGAAAGAAGGTGAGCAGATTCGCCCCGCCGAAATTTGAAGATCGAAAAAGCGCGAGCGGCAACATCGGTTCGGAGAGGCGCGCCTCGACAAACAGCAAGACCGTCAAGAGCACGCCTGCTGCAGCCAAAGCGGTAATCACGCGTGTATCAGGCAGCCCGACGCGCGACCATTCGATCAATCCGTAGACCAGCGCACCGAGACCGCAGGCGGCGAGGATGGCGCCTAACCAGTCAGTGCGCGTGCTTTGTTTGTCCGAGACTTCGGCCACGTGCCGAAGCGCGATCAGGATGATGACGAGCGCGATCGGTACATTGATGAAGAAGACCGCGCGCCACGAAACATGCTCAATCAGCCAGCCGCCGATGAGCGGTCCGATCGCCGTGGTGATTGCGCTGACACCCGACCATGTGCCGATGGCGCGTCCGCGATCCGGGCCGGCGAACGAACTGCTGATGATCGCGAGGCTCCCCGGAACCAGAAGCGCGGCGCCGAATCCCTGAAGCGCGCGGCCGACGATCAATTGACGGATATCGGCAGCAAGACCGCAGGCTGCCGATGCGGCGGCAAAGAGGACCACGCCGACGATAAAAATCCGACGACGCCCGTAGTGGTCGCCGAGCGAACCGCCGATGAGCAGGAACGCGGAAAGGAGAAGCGAGTACGCTTCAACAACCCATTGGATATCCGCGGCGGTCGCACCGAACCCTCTCTGCAGGGCAGGCAGGGCGACGTTGACCACGGTCCCGTCGATGAAAGCCATGCTCGAGGCGAGGATTGTGGCCGCCAGCACCCACCGCCCTCGCCGCTTCGAACACGGCGTCGTCGCCGCAACCGCGGATCGAATCAGGCCTTCGTCGCACGGTTCTCGGGCAGCGGGCCACATTCGCGACCCTAGTACTCGCGAAAGGCTTCGTCGGCATAACAATACAGCCAGCGCTCGCCAGGTTGCGCGGAAGCAATCACCGGATGACCGCTGGCTCGCGCGTGTTTGCTGGCGTGTTTGTTGGGCGAACTATCGCAGCAGAGCGTGATGCCGCATTGCTGGCACGTGCGCAGGTGCACCCATTGCGCCCCGATCTCCACACAGGCCGCGCATTCGAGACGCTCCGGACGACGAACCGCCGTGATGGCGTCGAGGTGAGAACAATCGTTCGGCATCTACTCAGTTGTGATTGGAGGAAGCAAGTGCGGTCTGCACGCCCGCGATCGCCATGCCGCCTTCGCCGACCGCCGCGGCACAGCGTTTCACCGATCCGGAGCGAACATCGCCGGCCGCGAAGATATTCGGAAGGCTCGTCTCGAGCGGGCCCGGCAGTCGTTTGCTCGACTTCCACTGCGGCGCATCCGCCACCGCCGATCCTGTTTTGATGAATCCTTTTTCGTCGCGCTCGATTTCGCGCGGCAGCCATTCGGTGCACGGCTTGGCGCCGATCATGGAAAAAACGGCCGGGGTTCGCACCACGCGCCGTTCGCCCGTTGCCGTGTTCTCCAGCTCGGCTTCTTCCAGCATTTTGCCGCCGGACACTTTTCGGACCTCGGTCTGATAAAGGATTTCGATATTGTCTCGCGCCTGCACGCGTCGCGAAAGGTAGCTCGACATATGCTTGGAAAGGTCGTCGCCTCTAATCACTAGCAGCACTTTGGCCGCGCCTTCGGAAAGGAACATCGCAGCCTGGCCGGCGGAATTTCCGCTGCCGACTACGATCACGGTCTGGCCGCCACAGAGCTGGCCTTCCAAGGCAGTGGCGGCGTAGTAAACGCCCATGCCCTCGAATTGTTCGCGCCCTTCGGCCTCCAGCCGCCGATAATCGGCGCCGGTGGCGATGACGACCGATTTCGCGCGGAGGAGGGCCGGGCAGCCTTCGATTTCAAGACAGGCGCTGTAACCATCCGCGCCATCGTTGAAATGAAGTGAGAGCGCCTGGGCCGGCGTGGAGAATTTCGCCCCGAATCGATACGCCTGCAGTTGCGCCAGCCAGGTCAGATCGCTCCCACTGATGCCGGTTGGAAAACCAAAGAAATTCTCGATCAGCGAAGACGAACCGGCCTGACCGCCGGGCGCGTAACTCTCGAGCACGACCGTCTTCAATCCTTCCGACGCAGCGTAGACGGCCGCGGCCAGACCGGCCGGGCCGGCGCCGACGATCGTCAGGTCGGACAGAATCTCACTTTCGCCTTCCATCGCGAGCGGGCGAAGGAGTCCGGCGACCTGTGCGACTTCGCGAAGTGAAGGCCGTCGCAACGGAGTACCGGTCGGCGTGATCAGGACTGGCAGATCGCGCGTCGCCAGGTGCAGCCGCTTGCTGAGCGCCTGTCCCTGCTCACTTTCAAATTCGATCAGCCGATGCGGGATTTTGTTCTTATCGAGAAAATCGTCGAGCTGGTGACCTTCCCGGGCGTCGCGCGCGGCAAGAACCCGCAGCCCGGCAAATTCCTTGTCCCGCCGGAGCCGGCGCCGCCGCATGATCAGTGCGTTGACAATCGTACCGCTCACCCGCGGCAATTCGGCTAGGGCACGGCGAAGCTCGGCCGCTGGCACGTAAAGGATTTCTGCGTCCAGTGAGGCGACACGCGCGCTGGCCAGGATCGAAGTACCCTGAAGCATCGCGACGTCGCCGATAAAGTCGCGCGCGCGCGCCGTCGCCAGAATTTGTTCCGCACCGTCGCGCGCCTCAAAAGCCTCGATTTCGCCGCGCAACACGACGGTCAATCCGACATCGCGCTGCCCGGCCTTGTAAACGAGTTCCCCGCGCTGCAGGACCTTGTGTGTCCCGAGCCGCTCAAGCAGGGCAAGCTGCTGATCGTCGAGCTTGGGGAACGCAATGCTTTCGGTATCGCGATAGAACTGCTCGTCCTGCTCGTCGGCCGGCGCCATTGGCTCACAGCCTACCTGATGACGCGCACGAACAAAGCCCGAAGCTCGAGCTCGCGTTTGTCCTCGTCGCTGCGCGCGAAGAGTGGGTCGCATTATCACAAGACGACGCGCCCGTTGCGCATTCTTTGCTACTGCGAGTACGCGCTGCTCGTCTCAATGCGCGCGATTTCTTTTAACGTTCGCCTCCGTCTGTTAAACGACTGCATCGTGAAGCCGAGGTGGTTCAAATACCTGATCGTCTGGCTCTGCCTCGCGCTGCTGGCGGTTCCGGTCTATTTCATCGATCAGGCGTTGTTCGCCCCGCGCGGCGGGAACTGGATCAGCCTGGATTTCCGTGGGCTGTTGTTCGGTCCCTATGTCGATTTGGTCGCCATCTACGTCGCTCTCAGCGCGATCACGCTCCTTTTTGCTCGGCCCAAACATATGGTCCTGCATCAGCTCGGACTGATCCTGCTTTCGATCGTTCTGGTCGTTGCCGGGCTGTTGACTTATGGCAAAATGCGCGACGCGGCCGCCAGGCATCAGCGCGAAGCTTTCACGGAGAGTCGCAGACCTTTGCGCGACCTGATCGAGCTAAACAGCTGGAGCTATTTCCCGGATGATGTTTCGCCGGCCGAGATTCGCGTCAACGTGACGGTCCACAACTCGGGTAGGTTTGCAGGCAACGTGACCGGAATGCAAACCGATGCGCAAGGCTCGTTCAGCACCGTTTTCCAGTCGGCCAATACGCCGGACGATCAGAGACAGGTGACGAAAGGGGAGACCTTCACTTACGTCTTTCCATTACAGATCCTGCACAAGGCGCCGGCCGATGATGTCGAGATCACGTTGGAGCTGTTCCAGGCGCCGAGCGGCCCCGCGTCCGGCGACGTTGAAAAAATATTTATGAAGTCACCGCGCACGGAGGATGACGGCCAGTTCTTCTACGGTGCGCTCCCGCCTCCTTCCCAACCAGTTAAGTTGTAGCGGCGGTTTACGGCAGCGCGAATACTTCGACCAACGCGACGCCGGTCGTGTCGTTCACGCCTCGCACAATCGCGGTGTAATTGCCCGGCGGAAGCGTTGCGAGCAGCGCTGACTCCGCATCGTTGGATGGTGGAACGCCCGTGGCGATAATCTCCGCTTCGTGGCCGCCGGTGCGCCAGTTGTCGTTGATGGTCACATTGCCATTGGAATCGTGCAGCTCGAGCAATGGCAACGGCACTTTGATTCAAGCCAATAATATTTGGCGCGACACTCAGGAGGCTGTTTTGCGAGGCAGCGGCCTCGCTCCTAGCAATGATTTGGAATCGGCCCTTCTATCTCAGTTCCGCCGGGCAACTATACAGCGATCCTCAAAGGCTCTGACGGTGGCACCGGCAACGGACTGCTCGAAGTCTACAAGCTCGCCAGTGGCCCGGAATAAGCCCGCAGGAATACGGAACGCGTGGGGGCTTCACACCTTCGCACGTTTCGGGCCGGACTGAACGTCAACGAAGTCGCCAGCTGCGCGATTGTAAGCGACCGTCCAAGCATGAACGATCCGAGTAGCCGCGCCGCAGCGTTTCGCGAGCGCTTCGGTCTGCGTTTGCCGGTTCTACTCGCGCCGATGGCCGGGGCGTGCCCCACGTCATTATCGATCGCCGTCATGGAGGCCGGTGGTTTCGGCGCGTGCGGCGCGCTCTTGATGCAGCCGAAGGAAATCGAACTATGGGCTGCCGAAGTCCGCGCGAATACAGACGCCCCATTTCAGATCAATCTTTGGATTCCTGATCCACCGCCGGCGCGGAATCGCGAGCACGAAGCACGCGTGCGCGAGTTTTTATCGCGCTGGGGTCCACCTGTTCCTGAAGAAGTCGGTGACATGACGCCACCTGACTTCGATGCGCAATGCGAAGCAGTCCTTCGAATCGCGCCGGCTGCGGCGTCGTCGATCATGGGACTGTATCCAACTCGTTTCGTTGCCGAATTGAAGGCTCGGCGGATTTCCTGGTTCGCGACAGCGACGACGGTGACCGAGGCAGTGGCGGCTGAAGCAGCTGGTGCGGACGTGATCCTTGCGCAAGGAATGGAAGCGGGCGGGCATCGAGGCGCATTCTATGCAAGCAAAGCGGAGCAGCAGCTTGTCGGCCTATGTGCGCTGGTGCCGGCGATTGTGGACGCCGTCCAGATCCCGGTTGTAGCGGCCGGTGGAATTGGCGATGGCCGCGGTGTCGCCGCGGCGCTCATGCTCGGCGCAAGCGCAGCGATGATCGGAACCGCGTTTCTCCGCTGCCAGGAAGCAAAGATCGACCGCGCATGGGCCGACGCCCTCGGAAAGACCAAGCCGGAGCAAACGATTCTGACTCGCGCGTTCAGCGGAAAGCCAGGTCGCAGCATTGCCACCGATTACG
>JBJMWX010000098.1:0-5886 GCA_045809925.1 Chthoniobacterales bacterium | reverse complement strand
GAAAGAAGCGTTGCGGAAGCTCGAGGCCACGGAAGCGAATCTGGTCCGCGTCGGCGACATCATTAAGGAAGTGAAGCGTCAGATCGGCTCGCTCCAGCGTCAGGCGGGCAAAGCGCGGCGCTACCAGGCGCTGATGGCCGATCTGCGCGTGCTCGATACGCATCATTCGAAACAGCAGCTCGATGAATTGCAGGCGGAGCTTGATCGCTCGCGCGAAGAGCTGACGCGGCTGCAGGAGGCAGAGCGCCAGGCGCACGCCGCAATCGAGGGACGGGAAGATGGACTATCCGACGATCGCCGCGACCTGGACGCGGTGGACGAAAAGATCGCCGACGCCCGCGCCGAGATGCAGCGGCTGCAGAGTGAACTCGCCGCTCATCGTGGCCGCATTGAATTCAACCGGCAGCGTGCGCAGGAATTTGCCGAGCTGATCGACCGTTACGAACGCGACATCGGCGCTGCCGAGACGAAGCGGACGGAGCAGGAGACGCAGATTCACGAAGCCGATGCGTTGATCCAGCGGACTAACCGCCTCCTCGAAAGCAAACGCGCGGAAGCAGAGAATCTTGCCGGTCGGCTCCGCGAAGTTCGCACCGCTCGCGCCGAACAGGACCGTCAGCTTCAGGAACTACAGCTCTCAGTTTCAAAAATCGAAAGCCGGATCAGTTCGCTCGACGATGAGATCAGCGGCACGATCGCGCGTCGCGACGCAACGGCTGTCCATCTCTCCCAACTCGCCGAATCGATCGCGGCGGCGACACGCGCGGCCGAGGAAGCGCGGGGTGCCCTCGCCGCGGCGCAGACTGCGTTGCGCGACAAACAGGCGGACGCGGAACGATTGGTCGGGCAGCTCACGGCCGCGGAAGAAGAACATCACAACCGCCAGCGCGCCCTGGCTGACGCCGAGCGTGAGACTCTCGCGACGGACAAAGCCCGCATCGAAAAACGTTCCCGTCTCGAAGTGCTTCGCCAGCTTGCCGAAGAAGGCGAAGGCCTGGAGAAAGGTTCGCAGGCGCTGCTCCGCGGCCTCGACGATCCCGAGCGCTACCAGCCGGCGATCGGCGGCGCGCTCGCTTCGTTGATCAACGTCGATCGGGAGTTCATCCCGGCGCTCGAAGCAGCCTTCGGTCGCAACATGCACGCGATCGTGCTTCAGAATCCCGAGCTCGCGAGCGACATCATCGCGACCTTGAACGCCGGCAAGCTCGGTCATACCGCTCTTGCCCTTCCCGCTTTTTCGCATCGGGCTGACGAGCAGCGCGGCGAGCTTCCGACCGACGCACTCGCTTGGGCCATCGACAAGACTGATGTGCCGGAACCGCTTGCGCCATTGGCAGGTCGGATCCTGCGCAACGTTGTTATCGTTCCGGATCTGCCGACTGCGTTGCGAATCAAGCAGAACGCGCCCGAGCTGGCCTGCGCGACGATGAACGGCGAATTTGTTTCGGCTGAAGGTGTGGTTTTTGGTGGCGGCGGCTCGGGCGAGCGCGAGTCGCTCCTTCAGCGTCGGGCGACGATCGTGCAGCTCGAGGCCGATTGCGAAACACTCGAAGCGGAGCGCCGCGTTCTGCTCGGACGTCAGGCCGAAGCGCAGTCAGCGCTCGAAGCGGCCGCGCAACTGCTCGCCGAGACACGCGCCGCCTATCAAAGCGCCGACCAGGTGCGGGCTGATGCTGCGCGAGAGATTCTCGGATTCGAACGAGCCGCTCACGACGCGCAACACAAGTTCAGCACAATCGAAAACGAGCAGACCACACTCGAACAACAGATCCGCACGGCGGATGAACGAATCGCCCACCTGCAGGCACAGCTTGCCGAACAGCGGTCCAGTCTCACCGATCAGGAGCAACGCCGAACCGCCGCGCGCGAAGCCAATGAACAAGCGCGGCTCCATGAGGAGCAGGCCGCTGAGCAGTTGAACGAGCTGCGGCTCGCCGTCGCAACCGAACAACAGCGGCACGAAAGCCTGCTCACGCAGCGGGAGCCGATGGCGGCGCGGCAGACCGAGTTGGCAGAACTCATCGCCGCGCGACGCGACGATATCGGCAACTACCGCGCGCGGCTCTCGGCCCAGGCCAAAGAATCGGAGCAGGCGGAAACCAGCATCGCGCGTGACACAACCGCTCGCACCGCGATTGAGGAGACGCTCACGAACCTGAGCAGTGAACGCGCGGAAAAACTGCGAGTCGTCAATGATCGCGAAGGCGAGCTGCGCGCCTTGCGCAACTCGCTCGATGATCTCCGCGATGCCCGCGCCAAAGAAGAAGTCCGGCAGACCCAGATGCAATTGCGGATGGATAACATCGTGGAGCACGCCGCTCGCCGATATCAGGTCGATTTGCGCAGCTTCGAGCGGGACTCATTCGCGTTTCAGAAAACGCTCAGTGTCTTGGTCAAGAAGCGAACCGCCGTAGCTGATGGCGGCGACCTTGCCAGCGGCGAATCTCAAAGCACAGAGCCGCCGCCAACGGCCGTGACCACCGATGAGCTGATCGCCGAATTGACCCGGCAAATCGATAACATGGGCCCGGTGAACCTCGACGCCGTGCAGGAATACGACGAGCTCGAAGAGCGTTATCGCTTTCTCGAGACGCAGAACAATGACCTGACCGCAGCGCGCAGGGAATTGCTCGACGTGATCGCGCGCATCAACAGCACGACCCAGAAGCTGTTCGCCGAAACGTTCGCCCAGGTCCGCGTCAATTTTCGCGAAATGTTCGCCGAACTGTTCGGCGGTGGCCGCGCCGATCTTTCGCTGCTCGACGAGAACGATCCGCTCGAGTGCGGGATCGAGATCACCGCGAGGCCGCCGGGAAAACAGTTGCAGAGCGTCTCGCTTCTCAGCGGCGGCGAACGCACCATGACGGCAGTCGCTCTCCTCTTCGCCATCTACATGGTGCGACCGAGCCCGTTCTGCATCCTCGACGAAATGGATGCACCGCTCGACGAATCAAACATCAATCGCTTCATCAAGATGCTCGACCGGTTCGTGGAGCAGAGCCAGTTCGTCATCATCACCCACAACAAGCGAACGATCGCCAAAGCGGATGTGCTGCTCGGGGTGACGATGGAAGAGCGCGGCGTGAGCAAACTGGTCGCAATGAGGCTCGCCTCCGAAAAGGGCAGCGACGGCCGTTTGCGCACGCACACCCGCAACGAAAACCCGACGACCGAATTCACGCACGCAGGAGCCGAGCAGGAGCAAGGCCTCGCCCTCAGCCGCTAGGGAAGCCACAAAGCGCGAGCGGCCTTGGCGTTGCGACGACTGGCATATCGATGTCGCTCCCACACTGCCGAAACTTTTTGCGCGGGCGCAGCGTTGCTGCGAAAATCGCCGGATGCTCCAAACCGCTGAACGCGACGTGAAATCAGGCGCGAAAACGCCGCCGCACGAGCGTTACCTGGAGGCGTTCCGATGGATGCTCACGGCCCGCATCCTCGAGGAGAAACTCGCCAGCCTTTACCGCGGCGGCATGATTACCGGCGGTGTTTATCTCGGCCGGGGACAGGAAGCGGTCAGCGTCGCGTGCGGGATGTTTTTGCAGAAGGGCGACATCTTCGCGCCGCTGATCCGTGACCAGGCCGGACGTTCGGCCTTCGGCGAGCCCTTGCTCGATGTTACCCGCACCTATCTCGGCTCGCGGCTCGGACCGATGCGCGGTCGCGATGGCAACATTCATCGCGGTCGTCCCCGCGAGGGTCAGCTCGCGATGATCAGCCATCTCGGTGCGATGGTTTCGGTCGTGGTTGGCCGGCTTCTCGCCAAGCGGATGAGAGGCGAGAAGGGATTCGTCGGCCTTACCACAATCGGCGAAGGCGGAATGCAAACCGGTGCGACGCACGAAGGAATGAACATCGCCGCGGTCGAACAGGTGCCGCTCGTCGTGGTCGCGACCAACAATCATTTTGCCTACTCCACGTCGAACGATCGGGAGTTTACCTGCGGGGACCTCGTAGACCGCGCCATCGGTTACGGCTACGAAGGCCAGTCGGTCGACGGCACCGATCTCGCGGCGTGTCTCGCGGCCGTCGAGACGGCGGTGAAACGCGCGCGCGCGGGCCGGCCGCCCCAGCTGGTCGTTGCCTCGGTCCTGCGCCTCGCCGGCCACGGCGAGCACGACGACGCCAGCTACGTCCCGGCGGAGATGAAAAAGGAATTGTTTGCGCAGGACTCGGTCCAGCGGACGGAGCGCTTCATTCTCGAACAGGAGCTGCTCGATGATCAAACGCTGCAGCAATGGCGCCGCGAGATTGCTGCCGAGGTCGACGATGCCGTTTCAACTGCGCAGGGCGAGGACATGCCGCATGCGAGCGAAGAAGATTGGTGCGCGATGTCGGTGCGCGAGTTGGCAGATCAGTTCGCGTGAGCGTCACTTATCTCGAAGCGATTCGCGAAGCGCAGGCCCGTCTTCTCCGGGAGGACGAGCGCGTTTTCATTTATGGGCAGGACATCGCCGGCAAGTTCGGCGGCGCATTCAAGGCGACGAAAGGTCTCGCTGAACAGTTTCCCGGCCGCGTCTTGAACACGCCCATCAGCGAAGACGCAATGGTCGGCACTGCGATCGGCGCGGCGATGGAAGGCATGCGGCCGATCGTCGAAATGCAGTTCGCCGATTTCTCGAGCATCGCACTCAACCAGATTCTCAATAATGCCGGGACGCATTACTACCGGACGAACGTTCCGGTGCCGATCACGGTCCGTTTGCCATCCGGTGGTACGAAAGGCAGCGGACCGTTTCACAGCCAGAGCATGGAGGGTATCTACTCGCATTATCCCGGCCTGGTCGTCGTTACTCCGGCGACGGTCGAAGACGCGTACACCATGTTGCTCGATGCCGTTGCGATCGATGATCCGGTCATCTATTGCGAGCACAAGTATCTCTATTACCACCTCAAGGCCGACGCGCTTCCCAAGGACAAACTGCCGATCGGCAAGGCGCGCGTTGTCCGGCCGGGACGCGACCTCACGATCGTAAGCTACAGCGCCATGGTCCATGAAGCCCTCGCGGTCGCGAACGATTTCAGCGGCGATGGATTCGAGATCGAAGTCGTCGATCTCCGGACCGTCAAACCGCTAGATACCGCTACTGTCCTCGCTTCGGTCGCGCGCACTGGGCGGCTCCTTTGCGTCGGTGAAGCATTCCCGTTTGGCGGCGTCACCGCAGAAGTGATCGCCCGGGTCGCGAGCGAAGGGTTCCACTTACTCGACGCCGCGCCCGCGCGGGTGAACGCGAAAGACACACCGATCCCGTACCACCCAAACCTTTGGAGCGAGCATCGGCCGAACCGGAAAACCATTGCAGACAAGGCGCGCCAGATTTTGGCGGAATAGCTATGCCACAAATTCCAATCACCATGCCGCAGCTCGGCGAATCGATGGCCGAGGCGACGATCGTTTCCATCAAGGTCAAGCCGGGCGACAAAGTGTCCGCCGACCAGGAGATCATCGAAGTGGAGACGGACAAGGCGGTCATGGGCGTGACCACGCCATGCGCGGGCGAGATCGCGAAGATTGATGCGGAAGTGAAAGGCACCTACGCGGTCGGCACGACCCTTGGTTACGTTGAGGCGAGCGAAGCTGACGCCGCGCGTTTCCAAAAGCGTTCTCCTCAACAACCCGCCGGCGATGTCGCGAAGGAGATTCCCGGACGCGATGCCGAAGGCGATAAAGCGGTCAAAACCCAGAACGGTAGTGGCTCACATTTTCAGGTCGATGAAGCAGGCCTGCCGCCGGTCGCCACGACCGCGGGCGATGGACACGGCGGCGGTTTGCCTGTCCCGGCGGCTGCCAAAGGCGCCGGTTATCTTTCGCCCCGTGTCCGTGCGCGCATGACGGAGTTGCAACTTACCCAGGCCGATATTGCTGCGATTGCGGGCAGCGGTTCG
>JBJMWX010000097.1:0-18345 GCA_045809925.1 Chthoniobacterales bacterium | reverse complement strand
TTACCGGACGATTCGGCGAGCAGGAAGCCCGCGGGCTATCGAGTGTCCTCGAGAACCCGCTGCAGACTCCCGTCAGCATCGAGGAGGAGCGCAGCGTTTCGCCGACGCTCGGCATGGATTCGATTCGCGCGAGCATCATCGCAGGTCTGGTCGGGCTCGCGATCACGCTCGTTGGCGTGATGATTTATTACCGATTCCTAGGCGTGATCGCGAGCGTTTCGCTCCTCGTCAACATCGTGCTGCTGATCGGCGCGTTGACGATGTTCAATTTCGTTCTGACCCTGCCGGGTATCGCCGGCATCATCCTCACCGTCGGCATCGCAGTCGACGCCAATGTACTCATCTACGAGCGGCTGCGTGAGGAACTGGCCCTAGGGAAGTCGCTCAAGATCGCCACTCAGGCCGCCTACGACAAGGCGTTCAGCTCAATTCTCGACGCAAACGTAACCACGTTAATCACGGCGGTCATTCTGTTCTGGCAGGCGAGCGGTCCGGTCAAGGGCTTCGCGATCTCGCTCACACTCGGCATTCTGGCCTCGCTTTTCACCGCGCTGATCGTCGGCCGGAACGCCGTCGCCTGGTTCATCGATACGGACCGCGTGAAGAAGGTGTCGATGCTGCATCTCATTTCTTCGCAGCACATAAACTTCCTCGGCAAAGGGTTCCTCGCGTGCATGTGCTCGCTGGCCCTGCTCATCGCCGGCGGAAGCGCTTTTTACATGCGCGGGGAGAGAAACTTCGGGGTCGATTTCCGTGGCGGCGATCTGCTCACGCTCAGCAGCGCCCAGGCCGTCTCCGTCCACCAGGTGCGGGAAGCGCTACGGCCAATCCACCTCGATGACGCACCGATCCAGCAATCGCAGCAGGCTGGAAAAAATTACATCACGATCCGCAGCGGCCTGAACACGAGTGAAACCGTGCAGCACCAGGTCACCCAGGCGCTGCCGCAGGCTGGCTTTAAGGTCGAGCAATCGGAACGTGTCGGCGCACTCGTCGGCGGCGAATTGGCGCGCAGCTCATTGCGCGCGCTCGCGCTCGGCATTCTCGGAATTTTAATTTACGTCACGATGCGCTTCGAGTTGTCGTTCGCGGTCGGCGCAATCGTCGCGCTACTGCACGATGTGCTGATGACTGTCGGAGTGTTCGCGCTCTTCGGCCGCGAGCTGACCCTTACCATGGTCGGCGCTGTGCTTACAATCGCCGGCTATTCGATCAACGACACGATCGTCGTCTATGATCGAATTCGCGAGGGTCTGGCCAGCGGAAGGAAGGGCTCGATCGAGCAGATCATGAACGACAGTATCAACCAGACGCTGAGCCGGACCATTCTGACCAGCACCGTGACGGCAATCCCGATTTTGTGCCTTTTCCTGTTCGGCGGCTCGGTGTTGCGCGACTTTGCCTTGGCAATCCTAATTGGCGTCGTGGTAGGCACTTACAGCTCGATTTTTATCGCCTCACCAATCGTTCTCTGGTGGACCCGTGCCCGAGGCGGCAGCACCTCCAGTTTGCGCCGCGAGGTCAAACAGAAGGCCGCTACGGCGACCGGTTCGGCCGCCTCGGTCTAGTCACGGGCCGAAAGTTATTCACAGCCATTGACGGGGTAGGCCGACCCGCTTAATCTCGCCTGCACCAGCCCTTCCGGGCCGTGTTTAGAACAGGAGATGACAAATGCCAGAAGTGATCGTTCGAAAAGGTGAGCCGGTTGATCGTGCGCTCAAACGCCTGAAGAACAAGCTAGACGCCGAAGGGATTCTCGAGGAAGTGCGGCGGCTGCGTGCGTTCGAAACGCCTTCACAAAAGTCCCGTCGCAAGGCGAAAGCGAACGCCAAACGCGGTCGGACAAAGTTCCGCTTCAACGCCTAAGCAAAAGGAACAGCAGAAGTTTTCAGCGGCGCTCAAGCGAGCGCCGTTTTTGCGTACCCTAGTCGCACTCGCAAACGATCCGAAACCCGAGATCGTTGCAGGAATAACTCGGGACGTTGGATCCTCGCGCGGTCGCCCGCAGACTGTTAAAGCGCGACTTCCAGCTTCCTCCTCGATAGACCCGCTTCGCACCGGCCGTTGGTCCGCGGGGATTCACCCGCGGCGCGCCGCGATAGGCCTCGAAGTAGTCGAGACACCATTCCCAGACATTACCGGCCATGTCTTCGATGCCGAACGGGCTCGCCCCGAACGGAAAAGCGCCGACAGGTGAGCTCTCCGGGTAGCCGTCGTCGATTTCACGATCGCTCCAGGCGAAGACGGTGTTGCGGTCGGCAAAGTTGGCCAGATCGCCGCGCCGGTCGTGATTACCCCACGGGTATCTCCGTCCGTCCAAACCGCGCGCCGCATACTCCCACTCTGCTTCCGTCGGCAGACGGTATTTCTTGCGTTCGCGGGCCGACAACCACTGACAGAACTTCATCGCCTCAAGGCTGCTCACATATACAACCGGATGCCGATCGCCTGCCCCGGAAGCGCGTTTGCGTGCGTGGCTCGAATCGAAGGCCTCGAACTCTGCGTTCGTGATCGGAAAGCGCGACATGTAGAAACGGCTCAGGGTTACTTTCGTCAGAGGCCGCTCGTTCGGCGCCGCATCCGCCGCCTCGCTGCCCATTGTGAACTCGGCGGAGGAGATAAGTCGCATCTCCGTACCGAGAGCTGTCGAAAAATTTTGGAAACGGGCCTGTTCGTCGCGAACTGCCGCCACGCTGTGGTCAACCGCGTCGATCGGTGGCGGTGCAGCTTCTTTCGGGGCGGCCGGTTGCGCCGGCTCGGCAACGCGTCTCGGCGGCGGCAGCGGCTCGTCTTCGGCTGCCTCGGTTTCGTCGAGGTACCGGTCGATCAGGTCCTCGGCTTCGTCCGCGCCTAACCCGAGGTTGTCGGCCATGCTGACAAACACATCGCGCGTTTCGTCCGCCATCCCGTCGGCGTTCAGGCTGCTGAGGCGCAACATGCGCATGAATTCATGCTGCGGGCTCAGCACTCTTTGCTGCGTGCGGCGGGCAGCTCGTGGCGGCGCAGGCGGGGGAGCTTGCGATGTGTGCACGCGACGCGCTCCACTATCCTGCAACTCGGCCTCGATATATTGCTCGATCTGTTCCGGCGTGAGCCCATGCTCGCCTCCAAACCGTCGAAGGTTCTTCTCTTCGTCCGTCGTCAGGACGCCGTCAGCGAGGGCAAACGTGAGATATTTGTGAAACTCAACCACCGCCTGTTCGTGCGCCTGAGCCGCCAGCTCGGCGTCGATCTGTTTGCGTCGGACAGGGTCGAGCAAACCGACCCGCGCCTGCGTTAAATAATGCGACGACTCATCCAGACCGGGCCGCAATAGCTGTGCGATCGGATTAGCCGGTTGATTTTTCAGCGGCAGCTTCTTCTGCCACCAGCGCAGGAGCTCCCGGCAATGCTCTTCGATCGTTTCGTTGTTCGGGTTTGCCTCCGGGGTCAGGCAAAGCCGTTCGTACAAGTTGGGCGACTTGTATTTTGTCCAGCCATCCCACTTCCGCGGATCGTCTGGCAGCGGCAGCGGAAATGTCGTTGCCGACTGCATGCCCTACTCGACCGTCAGCGCCTTGAGAGCATCGGCGGCTTCCGCGATCTCGTCCGGCGCGAGACCGGTCTTGCGCTCGATCGATACTTTGGCCTGATTACCGCAAGCATTCACAGCGACTTCGAGCACCTGGTTGGCATTGTACTCGTAGGTGAGCTCCACCGGCGAACCCTTCGGCAGAAAGGCCGGCAGCCGCACGTCGCAAATGCCGAGCGGAGTGCATTCCGCGGGTACCGTGCTTTCCCCTTCCACGATTCGAACCACGGCTCGTTGCATGTTCGCGCTTGCCGTCCCAAATGAATTCTTCGCCACTGCCGGAATCGCTGTCATTTTGCGAATCATCGGAAACACATACTCCTCCAGATGCGCTTCGTCCCAAAGCACGACACCGAGAGTGTGCGAGGTGATGTCGGTCACCTGCATCAGGCCGCCCTCGCGTCCGGAAAACTGCTGGCGCGTCTGGTCGGACACTACCTTTTCGCCGGTCTCCTCCTCCTCCTGAAGCAATGACAGGACGCCCTGGACCGCGGCACCGATTGCGACTGCTTCGTCGGGGTTAACATCGTCGATCAACGGGGCATGCGAAAGCTCCGCGATCATATTCTGCACCATCGGCATGCGAGTCATTCCACCGACGAGGAGCACCTTTTGGATATCGCCCCAGGTAAGCTGCGCCTCTTCGAGCACGATTTCACAGATCGTCTTGCATTTTTCGATCAGGGGCCGGGTCTTTTCCTCAAATTGCTCGCGCGTCAGCTCGACTTTCACGCTCTTGCCATTGTGACTGTGGATGATTGCAGTGCGCATGCGGCTGGAGAGCTGAATCTTTGCGGCCAGCGCACGGCTTTGCAGGTCCTGATAACTTTCCAGATCGAGGAGCGGGTTTTCGCCGTGCTGGCGATCGAACTCCTCGGCGACCATGTTCACGATCACGTCATCCCAGTCTTTGCCGCCGAGGCGGTGATCGCCGTTCGTTGCCAGCATCTGGATCTTGCTGTCGTGAATCCGCATGATCGTGACGTCGAAGGTGCCGCCGCCGAGATCGAAAACAAAAACCGTCTGGTCCTCATCCAGCTTGTCGAGCCCGTAAGCGACCGCCGCCGCGGTGGGCTCGTTGATGATCTGCAAAACATTGAACCCCGCCAGCTGTCCCGCCGTGATCGTGGCGGTGCGTTCGGCGTCGTTGAAATATGCCGGCACGGTGATGACCGCGTCCGTGATCTCTTCGTTGAGATACTTCTCGGCGTCGCCTTTTAGCTTCTTCAGGATCAACGCCGACAATTCCTCGGCCGAGTAGACCTTGCCGCCAAACTCGCGGTGAAATTGCTCCTTCGGCTTGCCGATCTCTCGTTTCACGAAATCGACGATGCGTTCTGCTTCCGCCACCGTGCTGTTTTTCGCGATCGTGCCGACGATCACATTCGAGCCGTCAAACAGAATAACCGACGGAGTAATCCGCTCGGTTTCGGAGTTCGGAATGATCTGTGGCTTTCCGTAGGCGTCGATATGGGCGACAGCCGAAAAGGTGGTGCCCAGATCAATGCCAACTGCTTTGCGACTTTTCATTCGGTTTAATGCGAGATCGACGACAACACGATACCCCACCCCGCTAAATGCAGGTTCCGTGCCGGTTCTGCGGAGGAATTTCCGCCGCTTCCTAAGCGACTATGCGAGGCGCTTGGCGACCACTTCTTCCGGCCGCAAAACTTTGTCGCGCCAGAGGAATCCACGCTTCACCCGCATGATGATGCGGCCGTCTTCGTCGGGATAATCCGCCGGCTCGAAGCTGACGACTTTGTGCAGCTTGCGATCGACCTTTTCCTGAGGCTCGATCTCGCTCACCTCGAGCCGGTGCAGGATCTCAACCAGGGAATGAAGGGCGTTATCGAGGTTTTGCCGCGCGTTGGAGAAACCCCCTGAGTCGCTCGTCGTGGCCAACTGCGAAGCAATCGCGCTCAGGTCATCGAAAAGTAGAACGAGATCGCGGATGAACGGCTTTTGCAGCGATTCGTGCAGGAAATTATCCCTGTAACGGATCAGCTCGTCGTGCAGGGTGTCGAACAGTCGGTGATTGACCGATTCGCTCTCCCTGATCGCGGAGAGTTGCTCGTCGAGCTTCTGAAATCCGAGCGCCAGCTCCGGCGGCGCAGTCGGGCCAGCGGAAAACTTCGACGCAATGTTCGCAATCACATCTTCCAGTCGGCCGACCCGGGCTCCGAGCGCGCGAAACTCATTCAGCAGCTCGTGCAGCTGTCCTTCCAGCCGTGTGCTCGCAGCGGGCGAAAGCTCCCGCTCCGCCTGTGCGCTGAGCTGTTGCATCGCAGATGCAAATTCGTCGGTGATCTTCATTCGTCTTTATCGGCTGCCGTAAAATTTTTTAATCGCCTCGACCAGACCCGGTATGTCGTGCTGGCGCGCTTCGAAATCGACCTTCAGCCCGCGCTCTCGCGCGGTCTTCGAGGTTACCGGTCCGATCGTCCCGACCTGCATTCCAGCCGGCCAGGACAAACTGAGCGCCAAAAAATTGTCGACTGTGGATGAGCTCGTGAACGTGATCAGATCCGCGCCCTCCTCCATAAGCCGGCGGCGCGCGCCGGTTTGGTCGCGCGTTTCTGGCACTGTTCGATAAGCAAAACCTTCATCCACAATTGCCCCTAAGGTCGAGAGTTGCTTGGAAAGCACGTCCCGCGCCTGCTCCGCGCGTGCCAGGAGAATTCTAAGATTTTCGACGCCGCCCTGGCTCTGGAATTCCTTCACGAGGGATTCGGCGACGAATTCCGGCGGCTGCAGATCGACATGCAGCCGAAAATCCTTCAGGCGTGCGGCCGTGCCGGAACCGATTGCAGCGATCCGCACGCCTCCGATCTCCCGCGCGTCGTCGTACAGTTTGTAGAACAGGTCGAAGAACGCATTCACGCCGTTCGGGCTGGTAAAAACGATCCAGTCGTAGGAATGCGCATCCTGCACCAGCTCGGCAAACGCGCGCAGGTCGCTCGGCGGCTCGATCCGAATGGTTGGCAGCTCGATGACGTCCGCGCCGAGATCCCGCAGCCCCCCGCTGAGCACGCCCGCTTGTCTCCGCGTCCGCGTGACCACGATCCGTTTCCCCGCCAATGGACGGTTTTCGAACCAGTTCAGCTCGCGACGAAGTGAAACAACCTCGCCGAAAATCGCCACCGCTGGTGCTTCGAATTCCGCGTCGACCGCACGCTGCGCGATAGTTTCCAGCGTGCCGACAAGTGTCTTCTGCCGGCCTGTTGTCGCCCAGCGAATCAGCGCCACTGGCAAATCAGCGCGCATGCCGTTCCCGATTAACTCTCGCGCAATCGCATCCAGTCGCTCGACACCCATCAGCATGACCTGCGTGCCGCCGAGCTTCGCCAGCGCGGCAAAGTCGATCGCGCTCTCAGTCTTCGCCAGATCTTCGTGTCCGGTGAAGAACGTCACATGCGAAGCGATTCCGCGATGCGTGACTGGAATTCCAGCATAAGCCGGTGCTGCAGTTGCCGAAGTGACGCCGGGGACGAGTTGAAATTGCAAGCCTGCCGCAGCCAGGGCTTGCGCTTCTTCGCCGCCGCGGCCGAACAGGAACGGATCGCCGCCCTTGAGACGCACCACATTCCGACCTGCCTGTGTCTTCTCAACGAGTAATGCGTTGATCGCCTCCTGAGTGAGCGTGTGATCGCCGGCCTTTTTGCCCGCGTAGATCAGCTCCACATCGTCGCGCGCCCAGTTCAGCATTTCGGGATTGCAGAGATAATCGTAGACGATCACATCCGCCTGCTCGATCAGCTCTTTCGCACGCAGGGTAACGAGGCCGAGGTCGCCCGGTCCGGCACCCACCAGGTAACATTTTGCCTTTTTATCCATTCAGCTTTTCGAACATCGCAGCTGCGAGCTTCTCCGGCGCTACGTCCTCGTTCCGTTCCGTCTCGCCCGCCCGCGGCTTCGCGCCGAAGTTATCGAAAACCTGCGCGCGTAAGGTCATCTTGCCACCGCCACTCGTCGCCAGGACGCCCACCGGCGAGTTGCAATCGCCCTGCAGCAGCCGCAGAAATTCCCGCTCAGCACGCAGGCAAAGCCGCGTCGACGAGTGATCAATCTGCGCGAGAAGTTCTCTGCACGAATCGTCATCGCTGCGAATTTGTAACGCGATAATCCCCTGCCCGCCCGCGGGAACGAATTCATCGAGCGGCAGCTCCGCCGTGTGAAACTCGGGCGAGAGGCCGAGGCGCTCGAGCCCGGCGCGCGCGAGAATGATGGCATCGAGGTCGTCGCGCTCCTCCAACTTTCTCAGACGCGTCGGGACATTGCCGCGGAGTTCTGCCGTTCGTGCCTGCGGCCATTTGGCGCGCACTTGATGTTGCCGCCGCACGCTCGACGTCCCGATGACCGCCGCACTACCCAACGTCTCGTGCTTTGATACCAGCACATCGCCGACCGGTGCCCTTCGCAAGACTGCACCGATCTCGAGCGCGGCTGTCATTTCGCTCGGAAGATCCTTCGCGCTATGGACGGCGAGGTCGATCTCACGCGCGAGCAACGCGCGCTCAATCTCGCCCGTAAACATGCCTTTCCTGCCAAAGCGTGGATCGCTCGGGACCGGTGTCCGCCGACCATCCTCGTCTCCGGACGTCCGAATAATTCTTGTTTCGATCTCCAGCTGCGGAAGTGCACCCCGCAATACCTGCTCGACCATTCGAGATTGTGCCCGCGCCAGCTCGCTGCCGCGCGTGCCGAGCACGAGTTTCTCCCGCTCCGCGCTCATGCGAGCGTCACTACAGCTCGGAGGCCCGCAACGACCTCTCGCCCATCGGCGGATAGGCTGCGCCAGTGCGCCCGCCGAGGCTAGCCGTCAGTCGCGTTCTAAAATCGCGCACGTGCTCTGCAATGATCTCCTCACCGGCGGCAACCTGTTGCTTGCGCAGCGCGAGCGACTGCTCAGCAATCGACCGCAGTGAATCGATATCATAGAGATAGACGCCATCGAGCGAGTTCACCTCCGGCGCGACGTCACGCGGCACGGCAATGTCGATAATGAAAAGCGGCCGGTCCGCGCGTCGTCTCAGGATCGGCTCCAGCACCGCCGGTGTGAGGAGCGGTTCTTCGGCCGCGGTTGAAGTGATCAAAATGTCGACTTCCGCGCACTGGCTCAGCCAGTCGGAAAACGGCACCGCCCGCCCGGCGACGAGCGCCGCCAGCGCTTCCGCTCGGTCATACGAACGATTGCTCACGCGCAGATCGCGCACCCCGCGTGAAACCAGTGCACGCGCTGTACGCTCGCTCGTTTCCCCCGCCCCGAGCACGAGCACGCGGCAGTCGCCTAGTCGGCCAAATATCTTGCCCGCAAGCTCGACCGCAACCGAGCCGACCGAAACCGCGCCGCGCGTAATGTCGGTAAGGGTGCGAACCTCTTTCGCGACGCGAAAAGCGCGCTGGAAAAGACGATGCAGATAGCGTCCGGCGCTCCCACTCGCGCGCGCCTGCTCGTACGCTTTCTTCGCCTGTCCGAGAATCTCCGTCTCGCCGACGACCATTGAATCAAAACCCGACGCGACGCGGAAGAGATGCTGGACGCACTCGTCTCCCTCGTAGCGATAGAATGACGTGTGATCATGCTCATGTTGGGCTTCTTCGTCGGCGAGCCAGCGCGCTATATCCGCGGTGGCCGCCGGCCGCTCCGCAACGGCGTAAACTTCCACCCGGTTGCACGTGTTCAGGAGCAATAATTCAGAGCAGCCGCTCCGGTGCATGAGGGCGTCGCGTTTCGGCGCTGCGTAGCGCTCGCGGGTATCGACATCCGCCGTGTGATGACTGATCCCGACGCAGAACAGGTTCATTGCGGCGGCAATTTTTGCGAAGTGAACTCAATTGCCCAGAGGACGGAGATTGCGGCGACAAAGCCGGCCAGGCAAAGCGCGGCCACCCGTTTGGGCGCCAGGTTTCGCCAGTAACGCCCCTGCAGGATCCCGGCGTAAATCAGCCATACGACGAAGGCGCACGCGACCTTCGCCCACGGCAAGGGCTGTCGGGTAAAAAATCCGCTCACCAATCCGGCGGTATACAGCGCGAAACCCAGCCAGAGGAGCCGGGTCAGCGCGCTGAAGAGCTCACTCAGGGGTGGTAAATGATAAAAGAACGAATGCAGTTGCCGCCTCTTTAATTGTCGCTCCTGCACGAGGTACATCACGCCTGCGATGCCCGCGAGGGCGAACGCGCCGTAGGCAATGATTGAGATCGAGGCGTGAAACTCGAGCCATGGATTCACCGGTCCGCTGACCAGGTGTGGCTGGTCGATCGGCGCCAGGAGCGCGAACGTCTGAAGCACGAAAATCACCGGCGCGGTGAACGCTCCCATGAGCGACAGCCGATAAGCCGGGCCCACCAGCATGTAGATCAAGGCGAGCGACCAGGCGAGAAAGACAAAGACCTCGAAGAGATTAGTCAGCGGACATCGATGCAAAGCGTGGCCGCGCAACGAGAGAAACGCTGTTTGAAGCAGGAAGCCGAAGCTGATTGCAATGAAATTGAAACGGCCGGATCGAAAAACGCCGGCACGCAGCATCATCCCGGTGCGGACGACCGCCACGAGGTAGCAGACGGTGGAGAGAATTAGCAGTCGCCGATCCATCGCAGGCCGCCACTGTAGGAGGCGCCCTCAGCAACGGCAACTCTGGACGCCGTTGACGTTTGTCTGGCCCACCGTAGCATCCGCGGGATGTCGGCTGAGCAACTCGAGAAGCTGCGCGCAGGCGTGCGCGATGTGGCGGATTTTCCGAAGAAAGGGATCGTGTTCAAAGACATCACGCCGATCCTCGCCGACGCGCAGCTGTTTCGTGCCTCGATCGACATTTTTCTTGAGCGCTGTCGCGGCCGGCAAATCGACAAAGTGGTCGGAATCGACGCCCGTGGATTTCTCTTCGGGTCGGCTGTCGCCTACGAGCTCGGCGTCGGGTTCGTCCCGATCCGCAAGCGCGGCAAGCTGCCCTACAAGACGGAGACCGCGTCCTACACGCTCGAGTACGGCGAAGCCGAGATGGAGATGCACGTCGACGCAATTAACCGCGGCGAACGGATTGTTCTTATCGACGACTTGCTCGCCACCGGCGGCACTTCCGCGGCGGCCGCGGCGCTGATCAAGAAAATGGGCGGCGAATTAGTCGAAGCGCAGTTCCTGATTGAGCTCGAGTTTCTGCATGGCCGGGACAAGGTCGCGCCGACGCCGGTCGTATCGTTTCTGCGCTATTGATGGTTGGGGACATCTCTTCGGCGCGTCCGCCGACGTCCTCGAACATCCGCACCTTACGCGCAACCGCAGTCGCCGCCGCAGCATGCGTGCTCGCGCACAACCACTTCCACGCGGATTTCCTGCAACGCGAGCTGGTCATGGACTGTTTGTAACAGAGCGAGCGCGCGTTCATCCGGCATTTCCTCGCAGCGCAATTCTATGCGGACCGGTTTGCCCGCCAGCTCCGGATGCGAAGCCACCATTTCCCCGTCGAGCACGAACGAGGCATAGGCGTTGAACTTTTCCTGCAGTTCGTGCAGCTGGTCGTCGCTGCCGCTCCACCGCCGCGTCTCGTTCATGACGAGCAGCACTTCGCCCTTTCGCTCATCAACCCCAAACAGGTCGATCACGTCCGCATGTTCGATACCGGTGCGATCCATTGCGGCGCAGCCTAAGGAAAAAGCTGTCTCAAGCAATCGCGCATCTTATATTCCGCAGCGATGAAGAGGCTCGGCGCTGCGCTCCTGCTTGCCTTTACCAGCACCTCGCACGGTCAGTTCAGCAACCAGCTGCTGCAAAACAACAGCTACTGGGGAGACGGCAAAGCCGAGTTCAACATTTACGATGCGCAAGTCGTGCGCGAGGGACAGCCCCGCGCCTGCGAGGTGCTGCACATTCTCGTCCGCGAGCCATTCGATCCGAAGCAGTTTGTTAAGCCGGAAGGAGCACCACGGGCCGATAGCATCCCTGTCCTGAAGCTAAACCAGGTTTTACACCTTCCGACCGGTCTTTACCTTTGGCAGCAAATGCACTCCAGCTTCTGGCGTGTCGATACAGCCGAGCTGTTAAAGTTTAGCCTGACCAGCAATGACAGCTACGGAAACAGCTACAAGGAAGGGCGGCGAACTGGCGACAACCTGAGCTACGTCTATCATACCTACTGGGACACGATGGCAGATGGAAAAGAAACTGTCGCTTTGCCGGCCAATGGCTTCTTTTACGACGAGCTCCCCTGGCGCGTGCGTTCGCTCGACTTCTCCAAACCCACCGGTCAGGTTGACTTGCAGCTGGCCGGCTCGGCTATCAATTCAAAGAAAGACAACTTTGTCTTCAAACCGGCCAGGATGTCCTTTGCTTCGACTG
This sequence comes from Chthoniobacterales bacterium, assembly GCA_045809925.1. Classification (GTDB taxonomy): domain Bacteria; phylum Verrucomicrobiota; class Verrucomicrobiia; order Chthoniobacterales; family UBA10450; genus CADDYX01. Next base: position 6,439 of record JBJMWX010000097.1, on the reverse strand, counting down.
CACGAACGATCGAAGTAAAAGTAGAACACGCCGGCGGTACAGATCGTTTTATACTCGATCGCGACGGGCCCTGGCTCTTGCGGGAGTGGACGGCTGCCGATGGCAGCCATCTTCGAATGAAGCGCAACCTGAAGGTAGACTACTGGAATTATGGCAAGAATGGCGACCGGGAGCGTGCCTTCAATAATCCAATGCTTCGCCAACCGGACTAACTCATGCCTCCCGAACGAAAGCGCCAAAGCGTGACTTTGCTCGGCCGGAGTGAGACGCGTCTGCCTGCATCACCGGCCGAGGCGCGACTTGAAACGTTCCCTAATCCCGCCACGCGACCTTACGTGGTCCGGCTCGAGACGGCTGATTTTACCTGTCTTTGTCCAGTCACAGGCCAGACTGATTTCGCCCAGGTCACGATCGAATACACGCCGGCAAAGCTTTGCGTCGAGACCAAGTCTCTTAAGTTTTACCTCGCCTCCTACCGAAACACTTGCGCCTTTAATGAGACCGTAACGAACCGCATTCTCGATGACTTCGTAGCGGCATGCGCGCCTCGGCAGGCCGCTGTACTTGCAGAATTCTCTGCTCGCGGCGGTATTGCGCTGACAGTGCGCGCGGAATACACGGCTAGCAACACTGCTCCAAAGCGCGGGCCCCGATGATCCGCGGAAACGGACACAGCGGCGAGCAGGCTGTGCGGTCCGCGATCGTTCTTCTCAGCGGCGGACTCGATTCAGCTACCGTATTGGCGATTGCGCGCGAGCAAGGCTTCAGCTGTCACGCTCTTTCATTTTCCTACGGGCAGCGGCACGAGATTGAGCTTCACGCCGCCAAGCGTGTCGCCGATTCGCTCGGCGCGGTCGAACATCGGCTGGCCCAAATTGATCTGCGCATCTTCGGTGGCTCAGCCTTGACCGATGAGATCGATGTTCCAAAAAACCGACCCTCGCACCGAATCGGCGCCGGCATTCCTGTCACCTACGTTCCGGCGCGGAATACCATTTTTCTGTCCTACGCCCTTGCCTGGGCGGAAGTAATCGGGGCCCGCGATATCTTCATTGGCGTGAACGCGCTGGACTACAGTGGGTATCCGGACTGCCGGCCGGAATTCATCCAACAATTCGAGAAGATGGCGAATCTAGCTACGCGCGCGGGCGTTTCAGGCCATCCAATGTCCATCCGTACGCCGCTTATCCAAATGACGAAGCGCCAGATCATCGAACGCGGTGCAGAATTGGGCGTCGACTTCTCTCTCACACATAGCTGCTATGATCCGGCGACTGATGGCAGTGCTTGCGGAGAGTGCGATGCGTGTCATCTCAGGCGCAAAGGTTTTGCCGAAGCGGGCATCGAAGACCGAATCCGTTACCTGCAGCATGAAACGGCTACTTGACGTTTTTGTCCTCACCCGGCGCGAGCAGCTTACCCTTGTTCTACTCTTACTACTCTTTCTCGCCGCAGTTGTTGTAGCTCATCACTACTAGCTACCTATCTCAACCCCGGAATGTGAGCATACCCGATAAAGCTCGGGGTTAACTTTGCGTCGTTGTCACGTGGCGGATGTGCGATTTTGAAATCGAACACACTTACGCCGTAGCGCGACTCCCCCTGGTAGACGCGACCATCGCTCGCGCCAATCATGATTCGTTTGTTACTCCCCTTCTCTCGCCCCAGGTAGATCATGGCATGGGTAATCGGCGGATCGCGCTCTATGCTGTAGGTGCCGGTCCAAAACAACAGGTCGCCCGGCACTAGCTCATCGAGCTCGAAGGTATCGTCCTTCCGGCTGTTTACTGCCCGGAATGTGCCTGCTTTGCGGGCCCAGACGTACTGCTGGCTCGAGTCCCGCGGAACATCCGGGACGCCGTTCTGTGTCAGCACGTAGTAGACGAAACCCGAGCAATCCATTCCGCCGTTTGCCGGGTCTGCCGAGCCATACTTGTAACTCAGGTTGCGGGTAGTGAGATCTAGAGCCTGGTCGGTCAGCTTGCGGACGTTTGGCGCGTAGCCATCGTATCCGGCAATTTGCTCGCGCGCTATGGTTGCGGGCGCTCCTTTCTGCTTCGCGCCCGGCGAAGCCGAAACCGAAGCACTCGGTGATGCAGTCTCGGATGGTGCCGGCGGCGGCGTTCCCGTCGCGCTGGGACTCGGTGTCGGTGTCGGCGACGACTTCTTGTGTCGCTTCGACTTTGGACTGGCGGTCGCACTCGGTTCCGGGGTTTCGGACGGCGCCGCAGTTGTAGTTGCCGTGGCGCTCGCCGTCGGTGTCGCTGTTGGCGATGATTTCTTGTGTCGTTTTGATTTAGCGCTGCCGGTCGCGGTCGGCTCCGGAGTCGCCGTCTCGGCAGGGCTTGGCGAACCGCCGTGCTTTGGCTTCGGTGACGCAGTCGCCGATGCGCTCGCCTTCCGCTTCTTCCGGGCCGGCGCCGGAGTCGGAGTCGCGAAGATTTTCTTTATCGCAGTGGGGAGCGACTGCTGCGCCCGCACCGGCGCCAAAATCCCCAACGCTAGAACAACCGCTGCGACAGAGACTCCACGGCGTCGGAGTTTAACGGCCGTGGCCAGTGAGAAGCCCAATGTCGGCGTCGGCGGACGCCCTACACGCACGCTCACTCTGCCAGTTCCTGCAGCACAGCTTTGTTCAACCGGATCCCCGCATCGAAATTCTCGAGCGGGAAGTTCTCATTCGGTGAATGCGCGCGGCAATCAGGCAAAGCGAGTCCCATGAGCAACGTCTCCACCCCGAGTATGCTGCGGAATTGCGAGACGATCGGGATGCTCCCTCCTTCGCGAATAAGTGCCGGGTCCTTGTCGAATGCTTTGCGCAACGCGCGTTGCGCAGCTTCGCCGAACGCGGAGTGCGGGTCGGTTAGATACCACGGCCCGCTGTGGCCAGGCGTGATTTCCATCGTCACACTGGCCGGCAGATGCTTTTCGAAATGGCGTCTGGCCAGCTTGAGAATCTCATCGCCCTCCTGGTCCGGCACGAGACGGAAGGTCAGCTTCGCCATCGCATGACTCGCGATCACCGTTTTGGTTCCCATGCCCTGGTAACCGCCACCCATCCCGTTGATTTCCGCTGTCGGGCGACCCCAGATTCGCTCGAGCGTAGAATAACCTTTCTCCCCGGTGAGCGCCGGCGCGCCTGTCTCCTTGAGCATCTCCTCGTCGCCGTTAATTGGCAGCTTCCTCCAGGCTTCACGTTCCCAATCCTCAAGCGGCTTGACCTTGTCGTAGAAACCTTCGATCGCGACATGGCCGTTCTCGTCGTGCAGGGTCGCGAGAAGCCGCGAGAGCACCGTGAGCGGGTTTGCGACCGCTCCGCCAAAAATGCCTGAGTGCAGGTCCATCTTTGCGGCCGTGATCTTCACTTCCATCGCGGTCACACCGCGCAGCCCATAACTCATCGTCGGGACGCCCCGCGCAATCATTCCTGTGTCGGACACAACCGCGACGTCGCACTTCAAAGCTTCGCGGTTTTTTGAAAGAAAATTGCCGAGATTACCACTGCCGATTTCCTCTTCGCCTTCGATCACGAAATGCAGATTCACCGGCAGCTCGCCGTGCTGCTCGATCGTTTCCTGCACACCGAGGATATGCCCAAGGATCTGGCCTTTGTTGTCCGTCGCGCCGCGCGCAAACACATAGCCGTTCTTCAATACCGGATCGAATGGCGGCGAGTCCCACAGCTCAAGCGGGTCCGGCGGCTGAACATCGTAGTGCCCGTAGATCATGACCGTGCGGCGGCCGCCCTGATGTTTATTTTTCGCCCAGACAATCGGGTGACCCGGTGTGGGCACGAGCTGGGTTTCGAGGCCGATATTCGTCAGTTTCTCGACCAGCCAATGCGCGCACTCGGTAAGCTTCTCGGCGTACTCCTCGTCGGTTGAAACGCTCGGGAACCGGAGAAACTGATAGTAATCTTCAAGATGTGAAGCACGCATGGCCTCCATGTTAGACAGGTTCTGCTCGTTTTGCTATTCGCCGTGAATGCCTAACGAACCGACAGCTCTTTCCCCGGTCGCGAATGCCGATGCGCAACTCGTCCGCGCTATCGGTGTGCCCGGGCTGGCCGCGAATATCGTCAACGCAACTATTGGCGCCGGGATTTTTGTGCTCCCCGCACTCGTCGCTCGCGGGCTCGGCGCAGCGGCGCCGCTGGCATTCCTTGTCTGCGCAATCGCGATGGTCCTCTTCGTTACCTGTTTTGCCATCGCCGGAAGCCGCGTCTCTCTGACCGGCGGCCTCTACGCTTATGTGGAGGTGGCATTTGGCCGCTACGTCGGGTTCCTCGGCGGCATTCTCTATTATCTAACGGCGGTCCTCGCCGTAGCTGGTGTGGTCAATGTGCTCGCCGATTCTCTCTCCGCTGTTCTGCCGATCGCGTCGAATCCGATCGGTCGTGTCGTTTTGATCTTCCTCATCTACGGCGTCCTTGCCCTGATCAATGTGCGCGGCGTTCAGGCGGGCAGCACCGCCGTTACCGTCGTGACGGCGGCGAAGCTCGTCCCGCTCCTCATTTTTGTGATCGCTGGGTTCTTCTTCATCAAACCGGGCACCCTCGCTTCGCCCACCTGGCCGACCAGTAAACAGCTTGGTGACAGCGTCCTCTTGTTGATCTTTGCCTTTGTCGGGATCGAGGTCGCACTCATTCCAAGCGGGGAAGTGAAGAACCCCACCCGGACCGTGCCGCGCGCAATCTATCTCGCGCTTGCGCTCACGACGGTGCTCTACATTTCGATCCAGCTCGTCGCGCAAGGCACCCTCGGCAGTGAGCTGGCGCAGAATTCCGTCACGCCGCTGGCGCAGGCAGCGGGCACATTCCTGGGAAATTTCGGACGTACACTGCTCCTCGCCGGCGCGACGATTTCAGCATTCGGATTCGTCACCACAGATATCCTCAGCTCACCGAGAATCATCTTCGCCTTCGGTCGCGACGGCATGTTGCCGGCGTGGTTCGCGCATGTCCATCCGCGCTTCCGCTCACCTGACGTGGCAATCATCACCTACACCGTCATTGCGTTCGCGTTTTCGCTTACGTCGACCTTCGAAGGGCTCGCCGTCATGTCGAACGTCGCTGTCCTTCTGCTCTATTTGCTCTGCTTTGCCGCCGCCATTCTCCTGATGCGTCGCGATGTTCGCTCCGATGGCAAGCCGTTCGGCTTTCCCGGTGCACAAATTCTGCCGGTTGTTTCGATCGTGGTTGTGATCTGGATCCTGGCGCACGCAACCGGGAAGGAATTCGGGCTGGCTGCGGCTGTACTCGGCGTTGCCTCTCTTCTTTATCTGCTGCGTAGAGGCTTCACCCGGCAATAAGGTCGAAGCGCCGCAGCCCCCATATTTTGTGGTAGGCGCCGGGCCGCCACCCTCCATCTGGTGGGATTTTGCTTGATTTGTCGACCTGACGGATAGTTAATCCTCCCTAGGCAACGCCGCCGCCACGCCCATATGCATCTAAAGTCGCTCGAGCTCCTCGGCTTCAAGTCTTTTGCCGATAAAACCCTCTTCGAATTTCACGAAGGCGTAACCGCGATCGTCGGTCCCAACGGTTGCGGGAAATCGAACGTTCTCGACGCCGTTCGCTGGGTTCTCGGCGAGCAATCGGCCAAGGCTCTGCGTGGCGGTGAAATGGCAGACGTCATCTTCAATGGCACCGATTCGCGCAAACCGGTTGGGTTCGCGGAAGTCTCGCTCACCTTCACCGATTGCGCGCAGGAACTGGGCGTGGACTGGCATGAAGTTCGCGTCACGCGGCGCGTCTTCCGTGACGGTATTTCCGAGTACCTCCTCAACAAGACGCAATGCCGGTTGAAGGACATTAACGCGCTCTTCGCTGACACCGGCGTGGGGCGCACCGCCTATTCCATCATGGAGCAGGGCAAGATCGACCTGATCCTGAGTTCGCGACCCGAAGATCGCCGCAGTGTTTTCGAGGAAGCGGCCGGGATCACGAAATACAAGACGCAAAAAAAGGAAGCGTTGCGCAAACTCGAAGCGACCGAAGCGAATCTGTTGCGCATCGGCGACATCATCAAAGAAGTGAAGCGTCAGATCGGTTCGCTGCAACGGCAGGCGGGCAAGGCGCGGCGCTATCAAGCATTGCACGCGGACTTACAAGTGCTCGACACCCATTTCTCACATCGAAAATTACAGAGCCTCGAGGGTGAACTGGGCGACTGCTCGGCCGAGATCGCGCGCATCTCAGAAACCGAACAGTCGACCCGCAACGAGATCAATGAGCGCGAAGCGAAACTTGCCGAGGCGCGCCGCGAACTCGACGCAGCCGATGAAAACATCGCGGACGGGCGCAGTAAGTTACAGCAATTGGAAAACGAGATCGCGTCGCATCGGCACCGGATCGAGTTCAATGAAAAACATGGCGTGGAGTTGCGCCAGTGGATCGAACGCAGCCGGCGTGAGATTGAATCGGCAGAATCAAAATTGC
>JBJMWX010000096.1:0-12308 GCA_045809925.1 Chthoniobacterales bacterium | reverse complement strand
GACAAATACAACGATCACGCGCATGCCTCCGATTATTTCGCGCGGGCGGCGGAGCTACCCGGCGCGATGAGCTACGACCGCCGCTTCGCCGCCTATGAACTCTCGTATTGCGACGGCCGGGAGCTCGAAGCTTACGAGAAGCTGCGTGCGCTCTACGATGCCGGCCCAAAAGAGCGGAGTCCGACCTTGATCAAACGTTTGAAATTGCTCGAAGAGAACCTAAACGTGCCGCCCGGGCGGCGCATTCCGGACGTCCTCCGCTAACAACCGGATGCGCTTTGCGATTTTCAGCGACGTGCACGGTAATCTCGAGGCGACGGAGGCGGTCCTGGCCGACGCCCGCGATCGCGATTGTACCGACTATATCTGCCTTGGTGATGTCGTAGGCTATAACGCCAACCCGCACGATTGCGTTGAGTTGGTGCGCGACCTCAACTGCCCGACGGTAAAAGGGAATCACGATGAGCAGGCCTCGGCGGAAGATCTTTCGTCCGGCTTCAATCCCCTGGCCGAGACGGCGATGAATTGGACGCGCGACCATCTCACCGGCACGGACAAGGAGTGGCTGCGCGGTTTGAACCTGTTACACCGGGTCCGCGACTTTACGATCGTGCACGCCACGCTCGATACCCCAGAACAGTGGGGCTACGTCTTCAGCACGCTCGACGCCGTTGCGAGCTTCACCTACCAGCACACTGCCGTGTGTTTTTTTGGCCACACCCACGTTGCCGGCGCCTTCGTGCGCGACGACGGTGTCAAGCGGCTGCGCGTTGAACAGCTCACGATTGAGCCACAGAAGAAATACTTCATCAACACCGGCAGCGTCGGCCAGCCGCGCGACGGAGACTGGCGCTCCGCCTATTGCATCTACGACATCGAACGCAACTGGGTGGAACAGCGGCGTGTGAAATACGACATCAAAAAGGCGCAGCACAAGATCATCAGCGCCGGATTGCCAAAACTGCTCGCCGAGCGGCTCGAGCTTGGACGCTAACGACCTTGTTTGTGGGGCATCCGCGTCAGTCGGGACATTTCCGGGGTTATCACACGTTTGAATGAACCAGTGAACGATCGATCGATCCTCGTTATCAAGCCGAGTTCACTCGGCGACGTCGTTCACACGCTCCCGGCGGTTGCAGCCGTGCGCGACGCGAATCCCGATGCTGAGATTACGTGGGTCATCAATCCGGAATGGGCGCTCCTCCTGCGAGGCAATCCGGACATCGATCATGTGCACATTTTCCCTCGCGGCCAGTTTCGCAGCTGGAAAGCCCCTGCGACTCTGCTGCCCTGGCTTCGTGAGACGCACAAAATCGCTCCGCACTCTGCGCTCGATTTTCAGGGATTGCTCCGCAGCGCATTAATTGCGCGATGGAGTGGCGCAAAGCGAATCTACGGCATGAGCGACGCGCGCGAAGGATCGCGCTTTTTCTATCATGAGGTCGCAGCGGTCGATCGACGCGCCCACGCCGTCGAACGCTACTTGAAACTTGCCGAATCCTTTGGAGCGACGGTCCGCGAGCCGCTCCGGTTCCCGCTTCCGACCGGCGATCCACTGCCGCGGTTCGACGATCACCCCGCCTACGTCCTGCTTCACCCGTTCGCGCGCGGTCGCGGCAAATCATTCAGCGCTGCGGCGGTAAGGCAATTCTGCGCTGCGCTGGCGCCGATTCGCGTCGTCATCGTGGGCACGGCCACGGGCAGGACCACGGCCGGCGAAAACTGCGTCGATCTCACTAATCAAACCACGCTTCTCCAGCTCGTCTGGCTGATCCGCCATGCCCGCTGGGTTATAAGCGTCGACAGCGGGCCTATGCATATTGCTGCTGCTGTCGGCTCCCGACTCGTCTCGATTCATACGTGGACCGATCCGCGGCGCGTTGGCCCGTACGACGAAGACGCCTGGATTTGGAAAAGCGGACAGGTGCTCCAAATGCGCGACTTGCCGAACGCGAGCCTGCCGAAGAAAAGCCGGCCATTCCGTCGCGAAGACGTCGATGCTGTTGTGCAATTGATCGGCACGAGCTGGTCGGAACCGGCCGCAATATCCTCAGTGTCCGAGCCGGCGGCGCAGGACCAATTCGGCGAGTGAGAGGTCGTCCGGGTAGGTGATCTTGAAATTCGCCTGCAGCACCGGCACAAGAACCACCGGCGCGCCGAGGTGCTCGAGCGCGGAGACTTCGTCGGTGATGCGGAGCCGGTCGGCCACGACACGCTCGTAGGCCTCGACCAAAACGCGGCGCGCGAAGACTTGCGGCGTCTGCATGGCGTAAACTCCTTCGCGATCGATCGCGGCCGAGACGAGGCGATCGGCGGTCGCGCGCTTCAATGTATCGCTCATTGGCTGAGCGGCGGCCGCAGCGCCGCTCGCTCGCGCCGCGTCAAAGACCTGCGCGATCAACTCGGGCGTAACGAGCGGCCGTGCCGCGTCGTGAACCGCAACAAAATCGGAGTTGTCGCCGAGCGCGTTCAAACCGGCGCGGACCGAGTCCTGCCGATGGTCGCCGCCCGCCACAATCCGATCGAGCTTCGGAAAACGGTCGGCGAGCAGCACTTCGAATTCGTGCAACCGGTCCTCGCGCGCGACGACGATAATCTGCTCGACCGAGGCGCAATTTTGGAATGCCGCAAGGGTATGACCGATGACGGTGCGTCCCGCGATCGGTGCCATGAGCTTGTCCGACCCCATCCGCCGGCTGCTGCCCGCCGCGACGATGATGGCGGCCAGCATTACGGCGCGAGCTGGCGCTGCACTTCCTGGCTGACCGTCTTGCCGTCCGCATGGCCTGCGATTTTTGCCTGCACTGCTTTCATGACCGCGCCCATCTGCGCTTTGGACGAGGCATTCAGCTCAGCGATCGTATCGCGGACGATTTTCTGGACCTCGTCGCTGCCGAGCTGCTGCGGCAGGTACTCCTGAAGGATGGCGAGCTCTTCTCTTTCCTTCGCGGCAAGCTCCGGTCGTCCGCCCTTTTCAAAACTTTCGATGGAATCCTGGCGCTGCTTAACCTGTTTGCGGATGACTGCCGTCGCACCGGAGTCGTCGAGCGAACCCTCCGCTCCGGCTTTTTCGATCGCGGCATATTTCACTGCCGCCTTCAGCATCCGGAGAACGCCGAGCCGCCGGGCGTCCTTCGCCCGCATCGCTTCTGTTAAATCGTTATCCACGCGTTCCTGCAGTGTCATCGCGGGACCCTAGGATGTTGAGGGGCTTGTGCCAAGCACCCGATGTTCGCTTATCGAGCCGCGCCAAGCGCCTCTACCGCAGCGCGTACTGAGGCGGCATCGCTGATGGTAATTACTTCGACACCTTTGCGGATGCGTTGCAGTAAACCGGCCAGGACACCACCGGGCCCAAGCTCGATGAAGAGATCGCAGCCGCGATCGAGCAGCGTTTCCGTACAGTCCACCCACCGCACCGTCGAGGTCACCTGATCCTGCAGCGTGCGGCGGATGTCGGGCAGGTTGTCGACCACGGCACCGGTCACATTGCTCACAACCGGAAACTGCGGCAGCTGCATCTCGGTATTGAGCAGCGTTTCGCCAAGCTGCACATAGGCGCTGTTCATCAGGCGCGAGTGGTAGGCGCCCGCGACTTTCAGCAACGTCGCCCGGCGAATCCCGTGCTCGCGCGCAAGGCTAACGGCTAACTCCACCTTCGCAGCCTCACCGGAAATCACGATCTGTCCCGGGGCGTTGATGTTCGCGATATCGACATCGCAATCGGCGGCGAGCTGGCGCACTGCGGATTCGTCGGCGCCGATCATGGCGGCCATCGCGCCCGCGGTTGTCGCGCAGGCTTGCTCCATCAGTTCGCCGCGTTTTTGCACGAGCCTGAGCCCGGTAGCGAAATCGAACGTTCCCGCCGCGGCATGCGCCGTTAGCTCGCCAAGGGACAGCCCGGCAGCGCCGTGGACGTCGAAATTGCCCGCGAGATCACGCACTACCTGCAACGCGGCAAGTCCGTGGACGAACAGCGCCGGCTGGCAGTTAGACGTCCGCGTTAATTCCTCGAGCGGGCCTTCCCAGGCAATTCGGCTCAGCGGCTTTCCGAGAATCTGGTCCGCGTCGTGAAAAAGCTGTTCGGCAAGCGGAAATTGCTGGGCAAGATCGCGACCCATTCCGACGGTCTGCGCACCCTGACCTGCGAAAAGCAGTGCGATCTTTCTTCCCATTCGTATGACTTAGACGCGTTCCAGCTGCATGTCATGCGCAGCGCGAGAGGGGACTTCCCGCTCGAATACCGCTTGCGCCGCGATTGGCTATCGGCAGCGTAGACGCACCCGCGCGATGGCATTCACAACACGCGAAATTGAATCACCTGACCCGGCGACGCGTGTCGTCGAGGCTGATCGCCAGCTCCATCCGCTCAGCGACGACATCGGCGAGAAAATGGTCCTCAACATGGGACCGTCGCACCCTGCCACGCACGGCGTGCTGCGGCTCGTCCTCGAGCTCGACGGCGAGGTCATCACCAAAGCGGTTCCGGACGTCGGCTACTTGCATCGCGGCGACGAGAAAATCGCCGAGAACATGCAGTACAATCAGTTCGTCCCCTACACCGACCGACTCGACTATCTCGCGCCGCTTTCCAATAACGTCGCCTACGCGCTCGCAGTCGAGAAACTGATGGGCTGGGAAGTTCCCCCGCGGGGACGCGCGATTCGCGTCATTTGTTGCGAGCTCGGGCGAATCCAGGCCCACCTCATGGGACTCGGGGCAATGGCGCTCGATCTCGGCGCGATGACCGTATTCCTCTACTCGTTCGAACAGCGGGAAAAGATCTACAACCTCTGCGAGGTCATTTCCGGCGCGCGATTCACCACCAGCTATACCCGCGTTGGCGGCCAAATTCGCGATTTTCAGCCGGAATTTTTCGCGCAGCTTCAGGCCTTCATCGATGGCTTTACACCGGCGCTCAACGAATGCGACAAGCTCCTGACGCGGAACCGCATTTTCGTCGATCGCACACGCGACGTCGGCGTCATTCCGAAAGAGCGCGCAATCGCCTACGCGCTTTCCGGCCCCAACCTGCGCGGAAGCGGCGTGGAACACGACCTGCGCCGCAAACATCCCTATCTCGACTACGACCAGTATGAATTCGAGATCCCGATTGGGTCGGTCGGAGATTCATACGACCGTTACCTGTGTCGGATCGAGGAGATGCGGCAGAGCATTCGTATTCTCCAGCAGGTGAAGGACAAAATGCCAACCGGCGAGATCAATGTCGCCGATTGGAAGAACATGCCGCCGCCGAAAGCGCGCGTCATGACCAAAATGGAGGAGCTGATTCATCACTTCATCGTCGTCACCGAAGGGTTGAAAGCACCACCGGGAGAAGTTTATTTCGGGGCCGAGAATCCGAAGGGGGAGCTCGGATTCTATATCAAGAGTCGCGGCGGCGGGGTGCCGTATCGGCTGAAGATTCGCTCACCGTCATTCGTCAACCTGAGCATCCTGCCCGAGCTGTTACCCGGCTGCATGCTGAGCGATGTGGTTTCGATCCTCGGCAGTCTGGACTTCGTCATGGGAGAATGCGACCGGTGATTTTCCGATGAAACGCGTTCTTATCGCCCTGCTCATCGCAGCGACCCTGACCGGTTGTTTCGAAAGGAAGATCCGCAAAGTAAACGTGGATCAGGTCACGGAAGGCATGTCGAAAAAGCAGGTGGAATCAATCCTCGGACCGCCGACTTCGATCGACACGGCTGATTGGGTAATCATGAAAAAAACGACCTACGTCTACCGCCAGGGAAAAGACGCGGTCACGCTCGTCTTTAAGGACGACAAGCTGCAGTCGAAGGAAAGCACGCTGCACGATTAACGGCTGTGGCGGACGCGACCAAGACCAGCCCGACTGTTCCCGCTGAGCTCGAGCGGAAAATGGACGAAGCGATCGGCCATTATCCATCCGATCGAAAACGGAGCGCTTCGATGCCGTTGCTCCACCTCTGGCAGGAACACTTCGGCTACATCAGCGACGAAGGGATCGAGTGGATCGCGGAGAAGCTCGAATTGCAGCCGATCAACATTCTCGAGCTGGTCACGTTCTATCCGATGTATCGACAGCAGGCGGCGGGCAAGACGCACATTCGCGTCTGCCGGACGCTGAGCTGCGCGTTGAACGGCAGCTACGAGGTGATGCAAAACGCGGCTGCCGCGGCGACCATCGATCGCCACGCGCATGGCGAGACAAACGGGATGCATAACCCGATCTCCGTCAGCACCGACGGCAATTACAGCATCGAGTTTGTCGAGTGCCTCGCGAGCTGCGGCACCGCGCCGGTCGCGATGGTTGGCGACCAGTTATTCGAGAATGTCTCGCCCGAATCAGCCGCACGCTTGCTCGAACAGCCGAAATCCGAAATTCGAAATCCGAAGTCGCCTCACGCGCTCGAACGGCGCCTGATTTTCAAGAATATCGGCGGTCACGATTACACGACCGACATCGACTGCTACCTGCGGAACGGCGGCTACGACCAACTGAAGAAAGCCATCACGATGTCGCGCGAGCAGATCGTGAATGAGGTCAAGACTTCCGGGTTGCGCGGCCGCGGCGGGGCCGGGTTTCCGTGCGGTGTGAAGTGGAGCTTCATCAAGCCGGACGAAAAGAAGCCGGTCTACCTGATCTGCAACGCCGATGAGTCCGAGCCCGGGACGTTCAAGGACCGCTATATCATTCATGAAGATCCCCATCAGCTTCTTGAGGGAATTCTGATCTCTGCCTACGCCGTGGGAGCGAAGACCGTTTACATTTATATCCGGGGCGAGTTTCCCGAAGGCGCGCAGATTCTCGAGCGTGCGATTGACGAAGCGCGCACGCACAATTTCATCGGCCGGGGAATCCTCGGCGGCCCGTTCGATTGCGAGGTTTATATCCACCGCGGCGCCGGCGCCTACATCTGTGGCGAAGAGACCGGCCTGATCGAGTCACTCGAGGGCAAACGTGCCTACCCGCGAATCAAGCCGCCTTATTTCCCGGCGGTCCTTGGGCTTTACCTATGCCCGACGATCGTAAACAACGTCGAGACCTTGTGCCACGTGAAGCACATCGTCGAAATGGGCGGCGCGGAATACGCGCGAATTGGCCGGCCGAACAATACCGGCACGCGAATCGTCTGCGTGAGCGGCGATGTCCAGCGGCCCGGCTATTTCGAGATCGAAGTCGGCGCCGTCACGATGGGCCAGCTGATCTGGGACATGGCTGGCGGTCCGCGTTACGGCCACCAGGTGAAAGCCGTCATTCCAGGCGGCAGCTCGGCGAAGGTGTTGCGCGCGGATGAACGGTTCAAAGTCAAAGAGCAGGAAATGTCGCTCTGGGAATTACCGATGGATTTTGATTCGCTGGCCGCCGCCGGCTCGATGGCGGGGTCCGGCGGTGTGATCGTGCTCGACGATTCGCGCGACATGCTCTGGGTGTTGAACAACATTAACGAATTCTACGCGCACGAGAGCTGTGGCCAGTGCACTCCGTGCCGCGAAGGCTCGCTCTGGATGAAGAAGATCACCGACCGCATGCTACAGGGCGGCGGCGTGACCGAAGACCCCGCGACGCTGAAAGACGTTGCCGACAAAATTGCCGGTCGGACGATCTGCGCATTCGGCGAAGCGTGCGCCTGGCCGACGCAAAGCTTCGTCGACCGTTTCCGCGACGAATTCGATAGCCGCGCGACCAAACCGTTGCCCCCGCCGTTGCCACCCGAATACACCTCGGGAGAACTAATCGACGAATCACAGATCGCCGTCACTCCCCTCGCCCACGACCCCGGCTGGGAAAAAGCCGGAGCCAAAGGAACGATCTGATATGAATTCGGAAACCAGGAACCCAGGAAAAGAATCAGATGTTGATCAGCTGACCGAGCGAATCATTGGCGCGGCACTGCTCTTTAATTTTGCCACAACACGCCTGACGATCAAAAGAGTTGGCCGCGAGTTTCATTCTCGCGCCATTGAAGAAGACCTCTCGTTGTAAATTCCTGGTTTCCTGGGTTCCAAATTCATTCTTCTTCAATGCCCGATGCCGCTTCAGCCCCGATGCTAAACGTCCAGATCGATGGTGTCTGGCACCAGTTCCCGAAAGGCACCCGCGTGATCGAGGCGTGCGAGCAGGCGGGCAGCTACGTGCCGCGTTATTGCTACCACAAGAAGCTGAGCTCTCCGGGCAATTGCCGGATGTGTTTGATCGAAATGGGCATGCCCCGAATGGGTCCGGATCGGAAGCCGGTGCTCGGCGATGATGGCAAGCCGGTGATCAATTGGATGCCGCGTCCGCAAATTTCGTGCGCGCAGGATGTCAGCGAAGGGATGGGCGTGCGCACGAATTCAGCGCTGGTGGAGGATTGCCGTCATGGCGTGATGGAGTTTCTGCTCATCAATCATCCGCTCGATTGCCCGATCTGCGACCAGGCCGGTGAATGCCGGCTCCAGGAGTTCAGCGTCGAATACGGGACTGCCGGGTCACGTTTTCTCGAGAACAAGGTCAAAAAGCCGAAGAACATCGAGCTCGGCCCGCGGGTCACCCTCGACGACGAGCGCTGTATTCTGTGCTCGCGCTGCATCCGTTTCTGCCAGGAAATTGTGCACGACGATGTCCTTGGTTTCATCGATCGCGGCAGTCACAGCGTGTTGACCGCGCATCCCGGGAAGCGGCTCGAGAACAATTATTCGCTCAACACCGTCGACATTTGTCCGGTTGGCGCGCTCACATCATCGGACTTCCGCTTCAAGATGCGGGTCTGGTTTTTGAAGGAGACGAAAAGCTTTTGCACGAGCTGCGCCACCGGTTGCAACACCGTGATCGGCACCCGTCAGGATACGATTTATCGGCAGACACCGCGGGAGAACGACGCCGTGAACTCCTGCTGGATGTGCGATTACGGCCGCCTCAATTTCGATTACGTGCATTCGGGCAGGCGCCTCCTCGCGCCGGAGATTTTCTCCGGCGACAAGTTGGTTCCGACGACATGGCCCGTGGCCATCATGCACGCCGCTGCGCAGCTAAAGCATTTCAACGGCTGGGAGGTCGCAATCATGGCCTCAGCGCGAATGACGAACGAGGAGTTATGGCTGACCGCACAGCTTGGCCGCGCGCTCGGCACCGGCTCGATTGATGTCGTGCCGCACTGGGCCGAAGGCGATGACATTCTGCTCAGCGCCGATCGCAATCCCAACACGAACGGCGCGCGACTCATTCTCGGCCTCGCCAATCCGGGCGAGCGACTGCGCGATATCGCAAATGGCGTCGCGAATGGACAAATCAAGGCGTTGATCGCGTTAGGCGAAGATCCGACCGAAATCGGCATCAGCCCTGAGCAGCTCGGCAACCTGCCGGCATTCATCACCATGAATATGCTGGAAAACGCGGCGACCGGGTCGTCGACCGTCCTGCTTCCGTCGGTCAGTTTTGCAGAGAAACGCGGGTCGATGATCAATGGCAGGGGCCGATTGCAGCGGTTGAATCGGGCAATTCGTCCGCCCGGCCAGGCGCGCGACGACTGGGAGATCCTGCGCGACCTGATCCAGGAACACTCGGGAAAAAACGGCATCTACACGATTGAAGATGTCTTCCGGCAGATGAGTGAATCGGTTCGCGAACTCAACGGATTGAGCTTGAGCAAGATCGGCGACATGGGCGTCGAAGTGATGGAGGTCACTGAATCGCCAGCACCGCCGGACGCGCCGGCGCGCGAGGTCACGTTCAAACCAGAAGCCGATCGGCAAACGCAGAAAGCCCAATGAGAATCGAGATTGCTGTAGGGTGCGCTGTCCTCAGCGCAGTGGGGTCCGAGCCGAAGCGCCGCTATTCTCCGCTGGGGCCAGCGGACCCTACAGCCGTGCGCCTGCGGTACTGACAATGGACTACGCCTACCTGGCCATATCGTTCGCAAAGATCGCCGGCCTCCTCGCCGTAGTGCTCGGGATCATGAACTACGCTGTCTATGCCGAGCGCCGCATCAGCGCGTTCATCCAGGATCGGCCGGGACCAAACCGCGTCGGTCCCGCCGGGCTCCTCCAGCCCATCGCCGACGCGATGAAGTTTCTCCTCAAGGAAGACTTCACGCCCGGCCACGTAAACAAGTTCTACTACTGGCTCGCGCCCTGCCTCGCGATGATCCCCGCCATTCTCACTCTCGCCGTCGTGCCATTCGGAAGCACGCTCTACGGAGTTCCGATGGTGATCGCGGATATCAACGTAGGGGTGCTCTTTGTCTTCGCCATCGCCTCGCTCGGCGTTTACGGAATTGTCATCGCCGGCTGGTCGTCGAACTCCAAGTACCCGTTCCTCGGCGGGATTCGTTCCAGCTCGCAAATGATCTCCTACGAGCTCGCCCTCGGCCTCGCGGTTATCCCCGTTTTCCTCCTCGTCGGAAACCTGCGCCTGACCCAGATCGTCCGATACCAGATCGAGAACGGCTGGATGATCGCGCCATTTATCGGCGACTGGACAAATGGCGCGAAGTGGCTGCTCGCCCTGCCGATGGTGATCTCATTCGTCGTTTTCACGATCGCGATCTTCGCGGAAACGAACCGGCTGCCCTTCGATCTGCCGGAAGCCGAAACGGAACTGGTGGGCGGATATCACACCGAATACGGGTCGATGAAGTTTGGCCTCTTTTTCCTCGGTGAGTACGTCGCCATGATCACTGCTTCGGCGATCACTGTGACGCTGTTTTTCGGCGGCTGGCACCTGCCGATTCCATCGTGGCATGGCGGCTTTCACTGGGTGCTGATTGATGGGTCGCGCGGCGTGCTCGCTGGTTTGTTCAACATCTTCATTTTCTTCGCCAAGATCGCCGTGCTGCTCTTTTTCTTCATGTGGGTGCGCTGGACGCTGCCCCGTTTTCGTTACGACCAGTTGATGAGAATCGGCTGGATCTGGGTCTTCGAAGTTGCGCTCGTGAACATTTTTGTGACCGCGATCATCCTCGCGTTCGTAAACATCTGATGGCGATCACCGTTCAGCGTCCCAATCTCCGCTGGTACGAGAAGCTTTACCTGCCGGGAATCTTTGCCGGCCTAACGATCACGATCCGGCATTTCAAAAACATGCTCTTTGGCCGGACGAAGGTGACGATGCAATATCCGGAGGAGAAGTGGGACGCGAATTTGCCGGATTATTATCGCGGAACGCCAGCACTCGTGCGGGATGTAAGCGGGCGTATCCGCTGCGTCGCTTGTCAGCTCTGCGAATTCATCTGCCCGCCGCGCGCGATCAAGATCGTTCCGGGCGAGCTGCCAGGCGACGACAAGTTCAAGAAGGTCGAAAAATACCCGGAGGCTTTCGACGTCGACATGATCCGCTGCATCTACTGCGGCATGTGTGAAGAAGTCTGCCCGGAACAGGCGATTTTTTTGCGGAAGGATTACGCTGTCACCGGTTTCACCCGTGAAGACATGGTCCACGACAAGGAGAAACTGCTCGAGATCGGCGGCGTCATGCACGGCGTGGTCCTGAAATGGAACGAGAAGAAATGAGAGGGACCGAGCACTGGAGTGTTGGAGTCACGCCGTGCTGCGGCGGCCATTACTCTACTACGGCGTCACTCCACCACTCCATCAACTAGATGTCCGCCTTTCTCTTCTGGCTGTTTTCGCTCCTCCTGCTGGTCTTCGGCGCCGCGGTCGTGTTGAATCGCAATCCCATCGCGAGCGCGCTCAGTCTCGTCATCTCCTTCATCGCGCTTGCCGCCCTCTTCATGTCGCTGGACGCGTTCTTCATCGGGATTATCCAGGTGCTCGTTTATGCCGGCGCGGTCATGGTGCTCTTTCTCTTCATCATCATGCTGCTCGATCTCCGCGCGGAAGAGCGGCGCAAAATCAACCTCGTCGCGGTGGTTGGCGGCACGGTCGTGGCCGCCGCTTTCTTCCTTCAGCTTTATCTCGTCATCGGCTCGTTGCGGATCGCGACCCGCCCCTTTCCGCCACTCAGTGCTCCGACCGACGACGTGCGAAATGTCGGCGCGCTGCTCTTTTCCGACTACAACCTGCCGTTCCAGGTCATCGGAGTGCTGATTCTGATCGCGACCGTCGGCGTTGTCGTCCTGAGCAAACGCGAACTGCGTTAAAGATGATTACGCTCGCCGACTATCTCATTGTTAGCGGCCTGCTTTTCACGATCGGATTCGCCGGGGTGATGCTGCGCCGCAATATCATCATCATCTTCATGTGCCTGGAGCTGATGTTGAATGCCGCGAATCTCTCGCTCGTCGCGTTCTCCCGCTTCAACCTCGTGGACGGCCTGCCCAACTACAATGCGCAGGTCCTGGTTTTCTTCATCATCACCGTCGCCGCCGCAGAGGTGGCGGTCG
>JBJMWX010000095.1:0-9267 GCA_045809925.1 Chthoniobacterales bacterium | reverse complement strand
TGCCGCTCCGCTGGCCGCAGAATCAGATCGCCGAGCCAATCGGGATTAGCGATGCCGTCGCGATAGGCATTGAGTGATTCCACCGACGAATTCACCCGCAGATTGCTGTAGGTCTGGTCGGGATTTTGCCACCGCTCGTGCCAGTAAACCGCGGCTTTAACCCGCGGATAACGCGTGCGAAAGAGTTCGAGCCCATCTTTAATCCAGGCCCCTTTGTTGCCGGAGCGCGGGAACTCACCGGTAGCCCATTCCGCGATCATGATCGGCTTGTTTGGATCAAGCCGGCACATCTCTTCATAGGGCCAATCGACCAGCGATTGCACGCTCGCCCACGGCTCATCCTTGAACTGCTGTCCGTAAACACTCAGGCCTAACCAATCCACGTAATCAGCGCCCGGATAGTAGGCGGAAGCGAAGTTCCAGGTATCGAGCGGATAGGAGTAATTATTGGTGTGAAAGACCCACTTGATGTTGGACGCGCCGCGCGCGCGCACCCGATCGACGACATGGCGATAGGCGCGTTTGTAATGATCGGGCCCATCCCATTCCCCCGCTTCCGGATTGGCGTCGTCGTTGAGGTCGACCCAGTTATCCGCGCCATAGTACCAACCTGACCAAGGAAACCAGTCGCCGTTCATCTCGTTGGCAAACGAGACCACCATCGGCTGAGCAAAGGCGCGCGCGGCGTCGGCCCATTGATCGATGTAACTGTCCCACTGGCCGGCGGCGATCGCGTCCAGGTTGAATCTGTCCACCCCGCGATTCTGCACATACGGCTTGTCCCAGGGCGACCAGAAGACGAGCGGCATCGCGCCGTAACGCCAGATCACGTTCAGGTTCGCCGTCGGGAAACTCTGCTCACCCCAGTAACTCGATGAGGCGATGATTGCCTGGTGTTTGCCGACCATCTGCTCGAAGTCGTCGATCATATCGAGGGTGACTTCGTCCTCGGCGTCGCCGAAATCGATAAAGGCGCCGGTGTAGGCGCCGTGCTCTGGCAGCATCACCTCGACGCGCGAATTTGGCTCAGCCGATGCCGGAGCTCGCGAGTTGCGACAACCGGCCAGCGACAGGCCCGCCGCCGCGCCGCTCACCAGGCGTAATGCTTGGCGCCGGGTCACGCGCGAACCGGCACTGAAGCTGTGCGCTCCAGTTTTCCCCAGGTAACGAAGGCGCCTTTGAGCGCGCGCAGAATCGCTTTCCAAATCACGTAGCTGAGCATTGGACGATAAATGAAACGCATCGGGAGGATGCGCCAGGCATTCAGTAAATTTTCGCCTTCAAAGGCGCAAGCCAGAGTGGCGAGGATCACGTCCATCGCGAGGAAGATGAGGATGAACGGCAGGACCGCGCGCCAGATCGCGAACGGCAGCGACGCGATTAGCAACAGGTCGACCACGGGGGTGATCGCGACGAGCACGATCTGGAAAAACCAGACGCTCGGCAGGCTGAACCATCCGAGCGCGCGATATCGAGGATTGAAGACCATGTCGCGATGCTTCCACAAACATTGCAAGGTCCCGTAGGCCCAGCGGAACCGTTGTTTGGCGAGGGCACGCACTGTCTCCGGCGCTTCCGTCCAGGCGATCGCACCCGGCATGTAGACGATGCGCGTCCGTCGTTTGTGCAGTGTAAGCGTCAGGTCAGTATCTTCGGCCAGCGTTTCCAAACTAAGGCCGCCCGCCTGATCGATCGCAGACCTGCGGAGCGCGCTTACCGCGCCGGGCACGACAGTGATGCAATTCCACCGGTCGTACGCGCGTCGGTCCAGATTGAAACCGCAGGTGTACTCAAGCGCCTGACATCGTGCGATGAACGTCCGCAAATTGCCCACCTTGGCGTGTCCGGAAACCGCGCCGACCCGTTCATCGGCAAACGGCTGCACCAGGCGACGCAGCGTGTCTTTCTGGAAGTGCGTGTCGGCGTCGAGGAAAACCACGATGCCATTGCGCGCCGCCGAAAGTGCCCGCTGCAGGGCCCGCGCCTTCCCGCGATTTTCCTGCCGCAGAAGCCGGACCCGCTTGTCCTCTGCTGCCACCTGCTCGACTTGCGCGGCAGTTTCATCGGCCGAGCCGTCATCGATCACAATGACTTCGATCTCGCCGCCGTAATCAGTGGTCAGCAGCGCGCGCAGTGTGCCGGCGATCACCTTTTCTTCGTTGTAGGCCGCGATCAGCACGCTGAGCGGGTCGGCTACTTCAGCAACGGGTCTGCGACGGAAGCGGGACGCCAGCCACATCACGATCAGGGTCCGGACAACGACCAGCGCCGTGGCGACGATCATGAAGGCCCAGAGGAACTCTTCGATGACATGGAAGACGTGGAATCCCGCGCCGCTCACCCAGCGGTTGAGCGAGATACGATCATGCTTGATTGGCGGCATGACTGAATCGCGGGTGGTGCCGAGCAGCGTGCTTAGCGGCACAATCGAATCGCCGCGGTTGCGCAGGTAATCGAGGATCCTGGGTAGGGCCGCGACTGTATCCGAGCGGTCCCCGCCCGCGTCGTGAAGGAGAATGATGCTGCCGTCCCGGCGCTGTTGCTTGACGCGCTGGACAATCACGTCCGCACCGGGCCTGGCCCAATCCTGCGGATCAATGTTTTCGAGCACGAGCAGGTAGCCGAGCTCCTGCGCGATATTCAGCGCAGCGAGCTCCGTGATCTTCGACGGGCTCGTATCGGCGGCATAGGGCGGACGAAACAAGGTCGTCGAGCGACCGGTGATCGTCTCGATGACCAGCTGCGTAGCGTTGAGTTCCAGCCGGACGTGTTCGGGCCAGCAGAGTGCGAGGTTCGGGTGGTAGTAGGTATGATTGCCGATCTCGTGGCCCTCGTCTGCGATTCGCCGAACCAGCCCCGGATATTGCTCCGCGTTTGTTCCGACAACGAAGAACGCCGCCTTCACTCCCGCCGCTTTCAAAATGTCCAGAACCTGCGGCGTCCATTGTGGGTCCGGACCATCGTCGAAAGTGAGTGCGACCTGATGTGGATCACCCGCGCCTTGATGATACAGGGTCGGAAACTGCGGGAACTTCGTATACATCGCGGTGAGGTAACCCTCGCCGTCGACGGCGAGGCTTCGCATCCCGTCAGAGCGCGTTTCGTCAACCGACACGATCTCGCCGTCACCGATGTCCGCGATCGTGTCGGTGCCACGAAGAACCTCGAGCGCGGTTCGCGTCGCGGGCTCGAGTTTGAAATCGCCTGGGACACTAAACGCGTCCCAAATGGCGGCGTCTTCCGTTCCGAGGCGATAGATCGCGATCCCACCGACGCCGGCGCGCCGCACTTCGCGCAGCTCATTCAGGAATGTCACGACGTCGAGAAACCAGACGCTGTGGTCCTTATCCGCGTCTTCGTAGTAGAGATACGGATTGTAATCCGGGGCCGTGACCGATGCGGACGCGATCTCGGCGTAGCTCGCGCGACTCATCGCTTCCGGGAAACTGATCATTTCGGCCTTCTTCGCGCCGGCCGTCCAATCGTAGCCGTAGCTGCCGAGCGTGATGATCCATTGCTTGGTCTCCATGCCTTCGACAAGGACGTGCAACCAGCCTTCAAACCAGCTGCGCGATGCAAGCGGCCCGGGCGGTTCGTTGTCCGAAGTTTCGTCGAAGAGCTGTGCCACGAAGCGGTCGACGTTGTCTGACAGCTCGTCGAAATCGATGTAGTCGAGGTCCTGGCCCGGCTGCACGCAAAGCCAGAGCTGCTTGTCGTCGTAGTGCAGCGCGTCGGTGAATTTGTCGAGAAAGGCGGTGATGTCTTTGCGATACGCCGGGTCCACCTGCTCCCAGTCAACAACCACGCCGGCGGCTTTGGCGTCGTTCAAGATCGCGAGCACGCGTTTGATGAACTTGTCCTGCCGCTCGGGCGGCCCGTGGGCGAGATTCTCCACCGCTTCCGGTTGCCACGTATCGCCGACGAGATTGCTGAGCAGCGGCATGAGTGCGATGCCGCTTCTGGCGCAGAGCTTCGGCACGCGCGGATCGACATCGACCTGCAAGTCGCCCATCCCGTTGGTCAGCGAAATCCACTCAGGGCAGACATGAGTGATCTGCGACGCGTGTTGCTCGAGCGACGTGTAGCTGTACGGATCGCCGTTCTGGTAAAAGGCCAGGCGAACCTCGTTGGGTGGCGCTTTCTTGCGCGGATGCGCCGGAGGAGCGCCGCGCGTCCCGGGTGCCTGCTTTGCCGCCTGCCGCGCGGCCGCGAATTTCTCCCACAGGACGGGGCGAGCCGCCAGTCCCGCGGGATTTGCCTTCTGAATCGATTTCAGCTGGCCCTTCAACTGCCGAAGCGTGACTGGCAACGTGATCTGGGGCGCAACGAACAACGTCTGGACGAAAAGCACTGTCGCGATGAATGCGAGCACACCCAGGATCAGGAAAAACAGGCGCAAACGCGGCCAGCGTTTACCCGCTGGATCGGAAAAAACAAACGGCGTTGCGCCGGCTGGGATATCGTTGGGCACTACGGCTATTCTGCCTTTTCTGCCTGAAAATAGAAACGCGCGATCTCTTGCGCGCGCTCGCGAAGCAGTTCAGACGTGCGCTCGATCGCGATTGTTCGAGTAATCGGCGGTCGCGCCAGGACAGCCACCCGATCGAACAACGCCTCAGCTGCAGGGTCTGCCACCTCTCCGACAATGGCGCAAACGGGCTTGTTCAACTTGCGCGCCAGCGCGGCCAGTCCGGCCGGCCCTTTGCCTTGCAATGTTTGGGAGTCGAGTCGCCCTTCACCAGTGATGACAAAATCGGCCCGGGCAATCTTTTCCTCCAGTCGCATCGCTGCGGCCACCACGGCAAACCCGGATCGCAGTTCGGCGTCGCCGAACGCGAGCAGGCCAAATCCAAGCCCGCCCGCGGCTCCCGCTCCCGCAGTATCGCGAAAATCGCGACCGAGATCCCGCGCCGCAACATTCGCTAACGTTGTCAACGCGCGTTCGAGCAGCGGAATCTGCTCCGGTGTTACGCCCTTCTGCGGACCAAAGACGCGGGTCGCGCCGTGTTTCCCCAGGAGCGGGTTCTGCACATCCACGGCAGCTGTGATTTTTTGTCGAGGCCCGGCGAGCACCGCTGCACCCGGGGTTTCGATGCGCCTCAATTCCAGCAGGTCCACCGGACCGTCTGTTAACTCGCGCTCCCCGGCAAAGAAACGATAGCCGAGCGCGCGAGCCATTCCGATTCCGCCGTCGTTCGTCGCGCTGCCGCCAAGCCCGACGATGATTTCGCGCGGCTCGAGCCGCAGCGCATCACGCATCATCTCGCCTACGCCAAACGTGCTGGCACGCAGCGGGTCGCGCTCTCCCTCGGCAAGCCTGTGCAAACCTGCCGCCTCGCTCATCTCGATCACGACCGTCTTAGTCTGCGCGAGCGACAGATACCGCGCCTTAATCTCACGACTGAGCGCATCGTGCGCTACGCAGTTGACCCATTCGCCACCAATCGCAGAGTAGATCGCCTCCGCGGTGCCTTCACCACCGTCAGCGAGACTGACGATTTCCACTTCGGCGTCGGCGCACACGTCGGCTATGCCAGAGGCGATGCTCTGGCCGACAGCTTGCGCAGCGAGCGAGCCTTTGAATTTATCCGGCGCGATTAAGAAGCGCATCGCGGCATGGTAGGGATGCCTCCCAGAGGCGTCCACGGACGTTTAGGAGAAACGCCCCTACCGCAATTTCCTGGCCAATGTTTCGCCCACGAGCTGCGGGTTCGCTTTCCCTTTCGAAAGTTTCATCACCTGCCCGGTCAGGAAATTCAGTGAGGCGGGATTTCCTGCGCGAAAATCAGCCGCGGGCTTTGGATTCGCCGCGATGATCTTGTCGCAGAGCGCTTCGATTTCAGCCGTATCGCTCAACTGCTCGAGGCCGCGCTCCTGCACAACGACTGCTGCCGATTTGCCGGTCGCAAACATCTCCCCGAACACTTCCTTGGCCTGTTTGCCATTGATCCTCCCGCTGCTGATCAGCGTCACGAGTTGATGAACCTCTTCGGGCGCAATTTTAGCCTCGCTGATCGTCTGGTCCGCGGCGCTGAGCGCACTCTGCAGATCGTTCAGGATCCAGTTCGCTACGTTCTTTGCATGGGACGAATTCTTCGCCGCGCGCTCAAAATAGGTCGCGAGCGCAATATCATTGGCAAGAACGGCCGCATCGTAGCCGCTGATTCGGTACTCGTCAGCGAAGCGGGCGCGCTTCGCCTGCGGCAGCTCCGGCAGACGAGCGCGCGCCGCTTCGACCAGCTCTTCGGTCTTCACCGGCACCAGGTCGGGATCGGGGAAATAGCGGTAATCGTGGGCGCTTTCTTTCGTCCGCATCGCGAACGTTTGACCTGACGAATCGTCCCATCCACGCGTCTCCTGTTCGAGCTTCTCGCCGCGTCCGAGTGCTGCGATCTGCCGCTTTATTTCGGCGGCCAGAGCGCGTCGGACGCCGCTGATCGAGTTCAGGTTTTTTATTTCGATTTTCGGGCCAAGTTCCATCTGCGAATCGGGTCGGACGGACACGTTGCAATCGCAGCGCAGCTGCCCCTTTTCCATGTCGGCGTCGCTCACCCCGCCATAGATCAAGATCTGTTTCAGCGCCGTCAGATAGGCGAACGCTTCCTCCGGCGAGGCGATCTCCGGTTGAGAGACGATCTCCATCAGCGGTGTGCCGGCACGGTTGAAATCGATCCCGGTCGTGGTCTCGAAATGAAAGCTCTTCGCTACATCCTCCTCGAGGTGGACACGGACGAGCTTTACCCGCTTCTCCGGCGTCGCGATCGACTTCTGCGCGTCCTTCGGATAGGCGAGATCGTGCAGCGGCACAGTGCCGTTGAGGCAAAGCGGCATCTCGTATTGCGAGATTTGGTAATTCTTTGCCAGGTCGGGATAGAAGTAATTCTTGCGATCGAATTTGCAGACCGGAGCGATGTCGCACCCGAGCATCAAACCGCTCAGGACCGTGAGCCGAAGCGCTTCGTCGTTCATGACCGGAAGGGCCCCTGGCAGCCCAAGGCAGATCGGGCAGGTGTGGCTGTTCGGCGCCGCCGCATACTCCACCGGACAGGCGCAGAACATCTTGCTCCGCGTCTTTAGCTGGACGTGAACCTCGAGGCCGATACTGGCAATTGCAGATCTCAAAGTTCAGATCATCTCGTCAGCTTCTTCCAAAACGATGCCAAACTTCGCAATGAATTCAGCGCGCGAGCGCGGCAAGCGGAGCGGTAATTCGCCGCAACTGAGGTTCGCGCTTCGGACGACCTGACTCGCGATCGCTCGTCCCTCAATCGATTTCGGAAGCGCAGCGACCAATCTAACGATTCTCAACGCGAACAATTTTGTCGGCGCTTTTAGCTCTTCAGCGTCCACTTAATTTGAAATTTGAGATCTGAAATTTTCAATCCTTTCCTGCCGCGTAATCAAGCGCGCGCTGCAGATCGAACTTCTTCACCCGCTCCAGCAGCGTCGGATCGTTAATCGCATCGATCACCCTCTGGTTCTGGATGAGATCGAGGAAGCGGCCTTCCGAGATCATGCGCGCGATCTCCGGGTCCTGACGCAACTCCACGATTCGCGGGTGCATGCTCAAGTCGCGCGCACCGGGATAGGACAGAAAGCGCTCGGTGTTCTCGGGTTTGGCGAAGGTCTCGCCAACTTTGCCGAGGGTTTCGAGCGAATTGTGCGGGAGCGGATCGGACCGCTTTACCACTTCGCCGACCCGGCCCAGTTCGACCGAGTTCTTCAGGCGCGCGAGCAATTCCGGCAGGGCGTTCCGGTCCACGGCCCGCGCGGAAACGAGCCGTCCGTGCACGATCCTTTGCGCGTTCGGCGGCAATGGCTCGGTGGACTGAGCGCGGACCTGCGCGTCGGCCACCGCTCCAACCGAGCGCACCCCGAGCAAGAGCAGCCAGACAAAGAACAAACCGAAGAAAAAACCGAGGAACGCGCCGCTCGCGCCGTAAATCAATCGGACGAAGCTCGATTCCTGTTGGGCTGTCCGTTTGAACAACATCGTGCCGATGCTGTTGATCACCGCGTAGACGAGGAAGGCGAGGATCGCACCACCTATCAACGACAGCGCGAGATTCGGCAGATGAATGACGGCACGCGCGAACGGCACGAGGATTCGCCCGCCGAAAATCGCTGCACCGTATGCAGCAACAATTGCGATCAAGCGGCAGATCTGTCGCAGCAGCCCAAGCCGCCAGCCCCTCAGCATCTCGAACAGAATCAATACCGCGGCAAACGAGACAAATACGATCTGCCAAAGGTGGGAGCCCGCCGCTAAATCTCCGGATGCGGGGCCGTGACTCGGGGAAAGAAGCGGCGGCATTGGAAGTAGCCCTTCGCTGCCTATCTATCCGGTAGACGGTCTCCGAAATCCGCAATCGCGCGCTGAAGCAGCGCATGATCGCACAGCACCAGAGCCGCCATCGCTTCCACCATCGGAACGGCCCGCGGAAGGACGCACGGATCGTGTCGACCGCCGGCGGCGATCGTCGTCTCTTCGTGCCCGGTCGTGACCGTTTGCTGTTCGCGCGCGATGGTCGACGTCGGTTTGAATGCGACACGAAAGACGACGTCTTCGCCGTTCGTGATCCCGCCTTGCACGCCGCCGGAATGATTGGTCGTCGTTCGCACCCGGCCATCACGCATTTCGAACCGGTCGTTGTGCGTCGAACCGGTCATGCGCGTTGCGGCGAAACCGGAGCCGATCTCGAATCCTTTCGTGGCCGGAAGACTGAGCATCGCTTTGGCCAGATCGGCTTCGAGCTTATCGAAGACCGGCTCGCCGAGCCCGGCTGCCATGCCGCGGGCGACGCACTCGATCGTGCCACCGATCGAATCGCCCTGCGCGCGAATACGCTCGATCGACTGCACCATAAGCTTCGCAGCATCCTGATCGGGGCAGCGGACGGCGTTGCTCTCAACCGCCGCAGCGGTAACCGACTGCGGATCGATGCCGGCGGTGACTTCGTGGATCTGCCTTACGTAAGCGACGATCTCGAACTGCGGGAACAACTGGCGCAAGACGAGCTTCGCGACGGCGCCGGCGGCGACACGACCAATCGTTTCGCGGGCCGAGGCGCGTCCACCGCCCTGCCAGTTTCTGATACCGTACTTTGCCTCGTAGGTGAAATCGGCGTGCGAGGGGCGGAAGAGGTTAACGATCTTCTTGTAAGCTTCGGGATCGGCATCTTTGTTGCGAACGAGGATCGCAATCGGAGTACCGAGCGTCTGGCCGTCGAACACCCCGGACAAGATTTCCGCCCGGTCAGGTTCGTC
>JBJMWX010000094.1:0-17542 GCA_045809925.1 Chthoniobacterales bacterium | reverse complement strand
GCTTCATTCCGCTGACGATGAAAGGGAGGGCGGCGGGAAGAATGACTCTTAGCCACATGTGGAGGCGTTTCGATCCCATGGTGAGCGCGGCACGGCGGTAAATGGGCGGCACGTTGCGCACCCCGGTGTCGGTTGCGATGACGACCGACCAGAGCGTGCCCATCACGACCACGAAGAGCATGGCGGCCTCGGTCTGACCGAACCAAAGAAGCGCGAGCGGGACCCAGCAGACGCTGGGCAGGGTTTGGAGCCCGAGCGACAAGGTACCGATGGTGTCGCGAAGGACCTGCCAGCGGGTGGTGATCAGGCCGAGCGGCAGCCCCACCACCAGGCCGATGAAATAGCCCGCCAGCAGACGGCGGATTGTGATCAGCATAGCGTGCGCAAGAGTGCCGTCTTCCGCCGCCGATTTCAGATACTCGCCCACCTGTTTTGGATCGGGCAGCAGAACGGGGGACCAGATCCGCGCACGCACGAGCAGGTGCCAGACCCAGACGAGCACGGCGAAGAAGGCGAGCGAGAGAAGCAAACGTTTCATTCCGCGACGGCTGCCTCGCTTTGTGTGATGCCCTTAAGCGAACGTGTGATTCGCGTCGTGTAGGCCGCGAGATCAACACTGTTGATGTCACGCGGCCGCGCCAGATTGATGACAAATTCCTCCCGGATGCGGCCGGGGTGCGGTGCGAAAAGGAGGACCCGATCGCCCAGACATGCGGCCTCGCGCACATTGTGGGTCACGAAGACGATCGTCTTGCGACGGGACCGCCAGATCGCCTGGAGGTCGCCGTAAAGCTGTTCCCGGGTCAGGGCATCGAGCGCGGCAAACGGTTCGTCCATGAGCAGGACGCGCGGGTTGGGAGCGAGTGCGCGGGCCAGCGCGACGCGTTGCTTCATTCCACCGGAAAGCTCGTGGATGTTCGCTTTCTCGAATTTCGTTAATCCGACCAGTTCGAGATAATACCGCGCGACATCGACGCGATCTTTGCTCGTCAGGTTGGGCTTGAGTTTCAGCCCAAAGAGCACATTCCCGAGCACGTTCAGCCACGGGAAAAGCGCCGCTTCCTGGAACATGACCAGCCGCTCCCGGCCCGGTCCGGTAACCGGTCTGCCGTCGGCTAGGACGGTTCCGCTGTCTGGTTTTTCGAGGCCCGCGATAATGTTGAGCAGAGTGGTCTTTCCGCATCCGCTCACGCCGACCAGGCAAACGAATTCGCCTTCCGCGACCTGCAGGCTGACGTGATCCAGGGCGAGGACCGGCCCGGACGCGGCGGTGAAACTCTTCGACACGTCCTCGATCGCAAGCTTCGAGGGCGCGATCGGCTGCAGCTCGTGATCAACCGTCGCGGGGTCGTGCTTTTTGCCCAGCCTCACGGCATTTCGAGGAGCTTTGAGGTGTCGGTGGCGCCTTTAAAGAATCCAGCGTCCTTGCCGTCCTGAATCGCTTTGGTCACGAGATCGCGCGGCACGTCGGTCGTGAAGTGAATTCGCTTCCATGCCTGCGCCACCGCATCGGCCGGAAAATCGGCGCGCGTTTCTTCCTTCAGCTCGGCAATGAGGAGCTTCTGGGCTTCGGCTTCGTTCGCCTGAATCCACTGGGTCAGCTCGATATTGGCGGCAGCGATTTTCTTCGCCAGCTCACGCCGGGTGGTGAGGAATTTGGAGCTGCTCACCAGCCACGTGGTGATGACCTTTTCGTCCTCGAGGAAAACCTTGCCGTTTGCTTCCCGCTCCAAGCGCGTGACCCACGGCTCAACCGTCCAAACGGCGTCAACTCCGCCGCGTTGAAGCAAACCGAGCTGGTCCGGATTGTTCGTCGGCAGCACAATCACATCGCCACCGGTTTGTGTGACTTTGAAGCCTTGCGACTTGAGCCAGGCACGGCAGGAGATGTCCTGGGTGTTGCCAAGCTGCGGGGTGGCGATCTTTTTGCCCCGGAAGTCTGCTGCTGCTTTGATCCCGCCATCGGACTTCACGACCAGCGCCGCGCCGCCGTTCGCCGCGCCCCCCAGGACGCGGATTTCCTCGCCGTTCGACTTGAAATGCGCATTCAGTGCCGGCCCCTGACCTACGTAGGCGACATCGAGGGAACCGGCGAAGATCGCCTCCATCGCCGACGGACCGGCATTATAGGTGAACCATTGAATCTCGACATTCCCGCCGAGGCGCTGTTCAAACCATCCTTTGCCCTGGCGCGACAAGGCATGCGCGACGACGCCCTGAGCGTGCGTGATGTTCGGAAAATGGCCGAACCGCACGACAATCCTGTCCTCGCCACGAGCATCGCCCAGGAGCAGGCCGGCGGTCAGGAAACTGCAAATCAGGTGTTTGAATCTCATACGCTTCTCTCCGCTGTCTCGCATACATTCGAAGCCGGCCGACGATTTCGGCGCACCAAATGAGAGTTCTCGCTGTTGTTGAACAGGGAAACGCGCCCAGCATTCGTCTGCGGGTCGGCGATCATATCGCGCGTTATCGCGATAGCGGAATAGAAATCACGCTCCTGCCGACGCATGCAAAGATTAGCGATCGATTGAATGTTGCGCGGCAGGCCTCGCGCCACGACGTCGTCATGCTCTTCAAGACGATTGGCTTTACTCCGCTCCAGCTCGCGCTCCTGCGCCGTACCAATCCGCGGATCGTTTTCGATTTCGATGACGCCGTCATGTTTCGGGAACAGAAATACCGGCAGCCGGTGCGCGCACGTACCTTTCAGAAATTCGTTCGCACCATGAAAATCTGCGCTGCCGTCGTAGCCGGGAACGAGTTCCTCGCCGGCTTTGCCGAAGCCTGCGATCGCCGCGCCCTCGTCCTGCCGACTCCGATCGATTTGTCGAGATACGTGGTTAAACCACCGGTCGAGGGGCGTGGGAGAACGATCGGCTGGCTCGGCCTGAGCGACGGACTTCCCTATGTCCGTCAAATCGCCCCGGCCCTGCGCCGCCTGACGGAAACGTTTCCCGATCTGCGCCTGAAGATCATCAGCGACAAACCACTCGAGCTGGAGGGTGTGCGCGTGGAAAACGAACTGTGGCGCGCCGAAACCGAGCAGGCCCACCTGGCGAGCTTTGACGTCGGCATCATGCCGCTCTGGGACTCGGTTTGGACGCGGGGGAAATGCGGCTACAAGATCCTGCAATACATGGGGGTTGGGACCGCGGTCGTGGCCTCGTCGGTCGGAGTCAATCGTCAGATTATTCGCGACGGCGAGAATGGCTTCCTCGCCACGAGCGAAAACGACTGGTTTGAGAGGATCCGTCGTTTGCTCGAGCAATCCGACCTGCGCCGGCAATTCGCGGTTCGCGGCCGACAGTTAATCGAAGAGCACTACTCAGCCGACCAGTACGTGACAAAATACGCGGCGCTGCTTGCCAAGGTCGCGCGCGGATGAGCGCGGACGTTGCCTCGCGGATCGCGCTGATTGTCTCGAGCTGCGACGCCTTCTGCGACACATGGCGCCCCTTCGCCTATTTCTTTGCCAAATTCTGGCCAGACTGCCCGTTCAAGACATACCTCATCGTCAACCAGCTGGAGGTCGTCTCCGACATTCTTGAGCCCCTTGCCGTCGGACCGGATCGTGGCTGGGCGAGTAATTTTCGCCGCGTCCTGGAACGAATCCCACACGATTACATTCTTTATCTGCAGGACGATTACTTCCTGAACTCGCCGGTCGATACGCCGCGGATCGTGGCCGATTGCGCCTGGGCCATGGAGCACGATGCCGATTCACTCTGTTTTCGCGGTTACCCCGAGCCGCAGACCGGTTACCGGCCATTGACGGAGCAATTCGGGTTCGCGGCGTCGGATTCCGACGGGCGAACTCGATGCCAGTTCGCTCTTTGGAAGAAGACCGCCCTCATGCAGGTGCTGCAGGAAGGGGAGAGCGCGTGGGAGATGGAATCGAAAGGCAGCGAGCGCACGCGCGAGATGGACATTCTCGTCTACGCCCGACGCGCCGATGCTCCGATCCGGTATCTCTCCTCCGCGATCGTGCGTGGACTCTGGGTGCCCGAGGCGATCGAAATGTGCGCCCGTGAAGGCATTCCGATTCAACCGCGGGTCCGCGGAGTTTACCGGCCCGGCCAGAAGATGAAGAAAGTCCGGCGCGCGGTCAGCCGCCTGGCCTTGCGGCTTTGGCTGGCCTCGCGCCGTGGCCGGCCAATCGATCTTCGTCGGGAGTCATTAAAGCGGTAACGCTTCGTAGCCGAACTTTTCCATGACGGGATGCCGGGCGAGCAGCTCGCGCGCATGATCAGCGGGAAGATCTTTCCATCGGCCGGCCCGCTCTGGCCGGATCCCGCGCGCTGCGTCACCCGCGCGGCTAGGGTTCAACTCGCAGAATTCGGCCAGCTTGCGGAGCGTAGCCGCGGCATTTTGTTGGAGATCCTCGAATCGCACGCGCTCGAAGTGGCGGGCGAGGGGAGCGGCCGCTTCCGCGGCTTCAACGTAGTCGATCGCCAGTCGCAGGCACGACCCGAGATCGTGCAATTCGTCATTGGGCGGATCTCCGGCGGCGCGGAAGTGGAGTTCGCGCCGCTGAATGCTGAGCGCGACATCGAGCGGGTGGCGGAGGACATGCACGACCCTCGCGTCCGGGAAAATCTTCAGCCACGCGGGCAGAAACAAGGTCGTGCGCGGCTCTTTCCAACCCCAGTTAGCACCAAGCCGGGTCCGGAGCACCGGCCAGAGACCACGAAGCCCGCGGCGATACGCGAAAGTGGTGTGGAACTGTCGGTGAAACGACTGGCGCAGGTATTCTACGCAGTCAGCTGCACCGGCTTCGGTGTTCAGCCATTCTAGAAGTGCTGAAGGGCTGTACCAGGCGCCCCCCACGCGATGGAGGTATTCCTCATGTACGCGTTGCAGGCCGCGCGGTTCAGAATGGCTGTCGAGCCGCTGTCCGATTTGCAGGCCGAGCACGCGCAGCGCCTCGGCCGTCGCGCTCGTGCCGGACCGGTGCGCACCGACGATCAAAACAGGCGCACGCATACGACGACGCTTTTACGCTTGGTCTTGCACCTGCTCCTACTTCTAATCTCGCCCGCAGAGGTGGGGAAGCATTGAAATTCGCTGTGGATCGAGTAGCTTCTCCATCGCAAGGGGGCGCACTGGTTTCGACTTGTTGTTAGAAGCGCAGGCGGCATGTCGAGGATGGTTCGTTGGCCTCGTTAAAATCCGGACCAAAACAAATAAACGCAGA
Organism: Chthoniobacterales bacterium; assembly: GCA_045809925.1. Classification (GTDB taxonomy): domain Bacteria; phylum Verrucomicrobiota; class Verrucomicrobiia; order Chthoniobacterales; family UBA10450; genus CADDYX01. The sequence continues at coordinate 12,345 of JBJMWX010000094.1, read as the reverse complement.
TCACCAAGATCTAGCTCTCGCGGCTTAATTGACCGCGATGTTCCCGGCGGGACGCCTGCTACGGCCGGGGACATGGACAGCAGGCTAGCCTGACGGCGGAGCGACCGCGTCGAAGGGTGAAAGGATTTCGTGGACGCTCGGGAGCCGGCAGTGTGCCGGTGCAACGTTCGGCTCCTTAAATAAATTATCGGCTAAACATGTAGAAGCCTGCGTCGACCGCGACGAGGACAGGGGTTCGACTCCCCTCGCCTCCACTTTTTCTCACCGCTGCACATTCGGCAGCGGTCCTTGGGCTGTTTCCCAAAAGAGCGTGTAATTACCGACGGAAGGCCGCGGTAACGCTCGCGCCGCCCCACTCAGGACACACAATCCCCGGCGATCCAAAAACCGGGCCGAAAGGAGTGGCACGGCCGCTGCTATAGAAATTATTAAACCTATAGCAGCTACAAAACATGAAAAAGCATCTTCTCCTTGCTCTGGCCCTCGCCGCTCTCGGCGCCTCCTCCGTCTCCGCCGATCCGCTCCTTTTCGCGGTCAAGCAGACGCCTTATGACAATCAAATGTCCCGTATTCGCCCGGTCCTCGCCGCAGCGAACAGTTCCGGGGATCGCAATGTTTCCCTCTCAATCGTGAACGCCTGGATGAGCGATCTGCGGTCGATTCCGTACGGCTTCACAACGATATGGAAGACTCCTGAGGAAACCGTCTCAGGGGCACCCGCTGACTGCAAAGCCAAGGCGGTAGCGCTTTACGAAAGAATGGCCGCACGCGGCGTGAAGAACGTCCGTCTCGTGATCGGCCGCCGCACGCCGACGAGTCGCGCCACACATGCCTGGCTATCGTGGGAAGCGGCGGATGGCAGCTACGTGCTGGATCCGACGTTTAACTACTCCGCCGCGAAGGCGGCGCAGGTGGGCTCGCGCAATTACGTTCCGCTCTACGCGTATGCCGGCGAGAAGAAATTCCGCGCCGTCAGTACGCTGGTCGCTCAAAACTAGTACCTGCTTTCGAACTTCAGGAGCCGCAGCCGCTTCGCCCCTCGAGGGTGAGGGGCTGCGGCTCCGGCGTTTTACTCGCAGGCGATTCCGCTTGCAGCAGACCATCGGCTTTCGTGTTCTTGTCGCGTGCGAATGCGGTGTGTTCACTTTGTCGGTCTGCTCCTGCTGGCTTCCTGCGTCAGCCCGGCCGGCGGTCATGCCAGGCGGCAGCTGATCGGCGAGTGGCGATATGCAGATCGGGTGCAAAGGTGTCAGTACCGCTTTGCGCCGGATGACACGTTCGCGGGGGAGGTTGCCTACCGCGGGAAGAGGGTTTCGCAGTTTGCTGGCCGGTGGTCGGTACGCGGGGACAAGTTGCTCTACCGCTACACGAGCGACGCTCTCGGCAGAATCGCGCCGGGATCGACCGACAGCGACCGTCTGCTGGCGGTGGCGGAGAATTACTTTGAGATCGAAGCGGCGGACGGGAGCCGGAGGCGGTACGAACGCGTTCGCTAAAGCGAAGAAAAAGCTTCCCACGCCGAACCGGCGGTGCTATAACCGAGCGTATTAACCATAATTACTAGCAACTCCTCTGCCAATTCCCCCGTCTAATCTGATGAATCTCTCTTTCGCCAAAATCTTACGTTCCGCCGCCGCCGCTCTCGCCCTGGTCGCTTTCACTTCCTGTGGCCGTCAGCCGGTGACATTAGTGCCTGCCGAGGATGATCTCGTGACGTTGAATGGTTGCGTCGTCTCGGCGTGCAACTATCTCGCCGTGGTCAAAGCGCAGCACAGCCTGGAAAACAATTTCTGGGCGAAGATACTGCTCGTCCGCTTCGCAAACCACCCCGCCGGTCACGCCTACTGCGTCTGGGAGACTGAGGGCACCGTGTACGGTTACGACCGCAATTCCGGCGCCTTCCCGTTACCGGTCTCGACCCGCGATGCGCGCACGATCGCGATCGTGCTCGCACAGGAATTGGGCAAGGTACTCAAGGAGCCGCTCGCCGTCAGCCAGGCGGATTTCATCGATTCCAAGGAAGCCAAGACTTACAGCTACGCGCAACTGGAGTTGCGGTTGCCGAATCACGGCAAATCGGAACCGATGCTCTCGCCAATAGCGACTGCCTTCCAGCTGCCGCCGCTTTCTGCGCCATAAAAGAAACGCGGCCCGAAGGCCGCGCTGCGATAGCCAAAGGAACGTAACGTAACTTTGGATTGGTAATAGTGACTTCCTGGCTCGCGCTGCTGTTTTTAGCAGCGGGCGTGCCACGGCCCGCGGGCAGAAATTCGCGGTTGTCGATGTAGGATAAATCTTGCGCCGGCATCCGCTTTCTGTGCAGAAGCGTATGGAACTAAACAGGAGCAAACTATGGTCAAAACAGCGGCAATTCTTTTTGGTATCGTATTTCTGGCAGTCGGAATTCTCGGCTTCGTCCCCGGCGTGACGAACAACGACATGCTGCTCGGAATCTTTATGGTCAACGCTGCGCACAGCGTCGTCCATATCGCATCGGGCATCGTGTTCCTGCTTTGCGGAATGGCCGGCGCCAGCGCATCGAGCATGTTCTTTAAGATTTTCGGCGTTGTTTACGCGCTCGTTGCAATACTCGGCATGATCAAAGGCCAGGGCATGTTGCTCGGCCTGATCTCGAACAATATGGCCGATGTCGTGCTGCACGTAGTTCTCGCCGCAGCCATGCTCTACCTCGGCTTCGGCGTGCGCGACCGGGCGACGGCGTAACGTCGGCCGGCGTGCTGTCGAATTCACAGCTCGCCGAGCTTCTCGCCCGCGAGGCGGAATCAGCGGAAGGCATTCGGCAGCGGGCGTTGCGACGCGCCGCGCGCAGCGCCTGGCTTTGGCCGGAACACGCAGCCAATCTCCTCTCAGAGGGGCGTGACCTGACAGAACTGCACGGCGTGGGGCCGTTCATCGCCGGCCAGCTCCGCCGCTGGATCGACGCTACGCCTCAACCGCGGCCTACAGCACCGCCGCTGCGCCGCGATTTCCTCGCGCTCGCCGATGCGCGCGTGCTCCTGGCGAGACAACCAAAATGGCAGATGCAGTTACGCGGGGATTTGCAGATGCACACCCACTGGAGCGACGGCTCCGGGACGACCGCTGAGATGGCCGAGGCCGCGGCGGAGCGGCGTTACGAGTACATCGCCATCACCGACCATACAAAAGGACTCAGCATTGCCGGGGGGATCGATGAGGCCGAGGTGGCGCGCCAGGGCGAAGAGATCAGGACGGTGAATCGGACGACCGCCGTCACCGTGCTGCGCTCGGTGGAGATGAATCTCAATCCGCGCGGCGAAGGCGACATGGACCGGCGGTGCCTGAACAAGCTTGACCTTGTTCTCGGCTCGTTCCATTCGGCTCTTCGCAAAAAGGAAGATCAGACCGCCCGCTACCTTGCCGCGCTGCGCAACCCGGATGTCCAGATTCTCGGCCACCCGCGCGGGCGGATTTACAATTTCCGCGTCGGGCTGATAGCCGACTGGCCGCGCGTCTTTGCCGAAGCGGCAAAGCTGGACAAAGCGCTCGAGATCGACAGTTATCCCGACCGGCAGGATCTGAACCTCGAGCTGCTCAAAATGGTGAGGAAATCGGGCGCGCGTGTCTCCCTCGGCACCGATGCACACCATCCATGGCAGCTCGGGTTTATCGAACTTGGACTGGCTGCGGCGCTGAAGGCAAAAATTCCCGCTGACCGGATCATCAACTTCATGCCGTTGGCGGAGTTGAAGCAGTGGGTCGCCTCAGTGCGAGGCTGATTCTTTCTTGACCGCTTTGCCCCAGGTTTTCTTGCTGAAGGAGACGCGGCCGGACCCCTGCTCGAAGGCCTCGAAATGCTCGGGATTGGTCTGGTAATATTTCTGGTGGTAAGCCTCCGCCGGCCAGAACTTCATCGCCGGCAAGATTTCCGTAACGACCGGCTTGTCGAACTTCCCCGATCCGGCGAGGCGCGCCTTCGAAGTTTCAGCGATCCGTTTCTCCTCCTCGTTACCCGCGAAGATCGCCGCACGATAACTTGGCCCGATGTCCGTGAATTGGCCGTCGCTCTGCGTCGGGTCGATTTGCTTCCAGTAAATGTCGAGCAACTGCTCGTAGGAAATCTTTGCCGGATCGTAGGTCACTTCGAGCGACTCGCGGTACTTGGTCCTTTCCGACGTGACCAGTTCATATGTCGGATCGGCTTCTGTTCCGCCGCAGTAGCCGACGATTGTTTTGATGACCCCCGGGGCTTTGTCGAATGCCGGTTGAATGCACCAGAAACAGCCGCCCGCGAACACCGCCGTCTTAGTGGAGGGCGAGGTCTCTGACCCCGCGGGGGATTGCGCGTGTGTCGTCCCAGCAAACGCGATCGCAGTGACAAGAAGAAGAATGCGCGTAGCCATAACGTTGTGCGTGCGAGCAGAACCATCTCACCGGCTGCGGCAGCGGTCGAATTGGTTCCGAAGGATGGCTTGGCACCGCTAGACCCGCGCGAACTTTTCCCGCGGGAAGCCCCGCTTGAACTCGACATCGGCTGCGGTGACGGCGCCTATCTTGCCGCGCTCGCACAGCAGAATCCGCAGCATAATTTCCTCGGAATCGACCGCCTCGCAGGTCGCATTCGCTCCGCGTGCAACAAGATCGCGCACGGTCAGCTCACGAATGCGCGTCTCCTTCTCGCGGACGCGAATTATGCTGTCACGTACCTGCTGCCCGAGGGGTCGGTCACTGCCTTCCACATCCTTTTTCCAGATCCATGGCCGAAGCGCCGACATCACCACCGCCGCGTGCTAAAGAAGAACTTTTGTTGCTCGCTGGCGCTCGCACTCACCGAGCGAGGAGTAGTTCGCATCGCGACGGATCAGCCAGACTATTTCGCAGAAATCGAACGCGCATTTCGCGCGAGCGGATCTTTTGCGGCGGTGGAGATCTCAGACGAGCCGATGGCCGTTACCACATTCGAGCGACATTTCCGTAATGCGGGCGCGGCGATTTACCGGCTGCTGCTCCGCAAAATCGCGCCGCCCAGATAAGGACGGGCCTCCCATCCATCGCGAAAAACGCGCAACTGCACCGCCCCGGTCTCGTCTTGTCGCAAAAGGCGAATGCTGCGCCCGCGAATTTTTTCGACCCACTCCTCTTTGATGCGCTCGCTTTCCGGAAAATCGCGCGACGTGGCGATGATTAGCTGCGGTTTGACGGCGTCGAGAAACTCGGGCGAAGCCGACACGCCCGAACGATGCTGGCCTTTAATGATCACATCGCTGCGCAAATCCGCACCGCTCGCCAACAGCGCGCGTTCAGTCATTTCGCCGCTGTCGGACAGCAGCAGCACGCGCGCGTTCTGATCAAGGATAATTTGCGTGACTATGGCCTGATCATCAGCAACTGGAGCGTGAAAGTCTTTCGGCGGAAACAATATCCGGACGGCGACATCGGGCGATAGGCGCCATTCATCGCCGGCCGCAGCCTGATGTTGACCAGGCGCGCGAGCGGATAATTCGTTGATGCGCGAACGGTGACTGCTTGAGCGATCCGTTGCTGTGGAGGCAATAATTGCGCGCGGCACAAACACGTCGAGCACATCAGCCGCACCGCCGATATGCGCAGCGTCGCCGTGCGTAAGCAACAGCATCTCGAGGCGATTGATCCCGCGGGAACGCAGGTACGGTCGCAGGGTGCGATTGAAGTCCCGTCCGCGGCCGGTGTCGAACAGCCAATCACGATTGCCGGCGCGCAGGTGGATGGCACCTCCTGTGCCAAGGTCGAGCGCCGTCAGTTCAATGCGCGCACCGCTCGGCCAATGCAGGTGTTCCAGATAAAAGTGTCCGCCGGGCATTTGGGCGAAGAGATGGACGAGCCCGAGAATGATTTTCCCGAGCAACCAGTTGGCGTTGTTAAATACGACGCTCCCCCAGGTGCTAACCGGGGCACACAGCGCGGAGACTAGCGCGCCAGCAAGAACGAGAAATGCTATCGGTACGACAGCCAGATTTGCGATCAGCGAGACCGGTGTAACCAGGTGATAATAATAAAGCATCAGCGGTAATGAGCCTATCCAGGCCGCGAGAGAGACCGAAGCAGCTGCCGCAATGCGCCAGAGAATCCGATCGACGGCCCGCCGTGGGCGGCTGTACAGGGTGCGCGGCAGAAAAGGGTCTTGTCCGGTCTTGCGGATCAGAAAGCCAAAAGCGGGGCCGGTAATAAGAATGATCGCGCCAACGACGGCGAAGGAGAGCTGAAAGCCGATGCCGAACAATTCGTTGGTGTTCCACGCAAGGATCAGGACCGCAGCAGTTGCGAGGCTGTTTAAGCTGAAGACCTTTCGTTCGGCGAACAATCCGCTGAGCAGCACCGCGCTCATCGTCGCAGCACGGACGCTCGAGGTATGGAGCCCAGTGACCGCTGCGTAGAAGAAGAGGGCGGGGATAACAAATGCGGTTGCCCACTTCCGCGGTAGCCGGGCGACGGCGGCCAGAATCCAAAGCAACTGTGCGACGATGCCGACGTGCAGGCCGGCAACCGCGAACAAGTGGAGCGTCCCGGTTTGCTGGAACGGCTCTTCGATGTCTTCGGCGGTTTGATGGCGAAGGCCGAGCACCACCCCGTTGATCATGCTCACGACGTCCGGCGAATCCTCGAGCCCCCGGCTGAGTACCCGCTGGAGCCAGGTCCGCGACGTTTGTGCCGCACGCAAAATCATGTTGCCGCTGCCCTGGCGAGCGACAACGCCGTTCTCGCTGTAGCCCACCGTCAATTCCCGGTAAATATCCTCCCGCGCGAGGTATTGACGCATGTCGAACTCGCCGGGATTGCGCGGCGGCGCGATCGAAGCGGTCGTGCCGAACACGGCAACGTTGTCGCCGAATTGAACGGCATGTTTCCAACGCACGAGGAGTTTCGCGCGGATCGCGTGCGAGACGCCATCCATTTCAACCGACCTGACCGACAGGGTAAACGTGGCTGTTCCGCTCCCGGAGATTTTTGGTTCGGAAGCGACATCGCCGCGAGCAGTGATCGCGCGCGGTCCCTCGCCGAGTAGTTGCACGAGACGCTGCCCCGCCGACTCGTTCATCCGCACGCTATGAAGAAAAAAAAACGCCGCTGCGACGAAAAGGTAGGCCGCGATCGAGCGACCAGTCAGCACGACAATAGCGGCAGTGGCACCGACCACGAGCCCGGCTGGGATCCAGCCAAGCGGATGCAAATCGGCTACGACGATGCCAACCATCGCGGCAAGCGCCACGCCGAGCATCGGCTGACGCGGCCACCGATCTGCATCTTTCATTCGCCGGAGCGCGCTGTCGCGCGCCGGGAAAGCTTTTGCGTCACCCGGTGAAGCTTATATCGTTGCGCGAGAGTGCCGATTCCTTTTTCGAAGAAAAGCCGGCGGAGCTCAGTCAATTCGTCGGAAAACGGCGCAAGCACGCAACGCTCGAAGCGCGTCACCCTCAAACCCGGCACAGCATGGCACCGCCGGAACTTTCTTTCCGAAGTGCTGATTCCGTCGCTCTTCACAAAGCGGTCGTCCGATTACGTCGTCCCGCGGTTTCCCAAAGTGCACCGCGGCGAAATCTGCCTGACATGGATCGGGCATGCCTCGTTTCTCCTCCAGACCCACGACACGAACATCTTGATCGACCCCAATTGGGCGAAATGGCTCAAGGTTATCAAGCGTCTCAAGCCGCCGGGCTTTGCCATTCACCACCTTCCGCAGATTGACTACGTGCTTGTTACGCACGCCCATTTTGACCATTTGGACAGGCGAACACTGCGCAAGATCGCGTCCGATCAGCCGATTGTTGTTCCTGTCGGCGTCGGCAACCTCGTCCACGACCTCGGTTTTGAAACGGTGCACGAGATGGGCGACTGGGAAACGATCAAGCTCGGGCCGATCGAGGTCTCGATGACGCCGTGTCATCATTGGGGGGCAAGATTTCTGGCTGACGCGCACCGCGGGTTTGGTGGCTTTGTTATCGCGGCTGACGGTCGGACGGTCTTCCACTGCGGAGACAGCGCGTATTTTCCCGGTTTCGCAGACATCGGCGCACGCCACAATATTGACATCGCGCTCCTGCCTATCGGCGCCTACGACCCGCCGAGCGGCCGTGAAGTGCACATGAATCCGGAAGAGGCGGTGCAGGCATTCACTGAACTGCGCGCCAAGATGCTGGTTCCGATGCATTACGGCAGCTTCCGGCTGGGTTACGAACCGCTCGACGAACCGCCGGCACGGCTACTCACCTGTGCTCGCGAGCACCAGATCCAGGATCGCGTGCTCCTGATGACCGAAGGTGTACCGGTGTTGTTGTAGTGCGTTTCTGTGAAACGCCGTTCCGCGCGCGCCGCGCCCAATGACCGCTCTCTGACATCCGCGCCGAACAAACTACCGGGTAATTTGTCAGGCGCGGTAGGGGCCGGTCTGGCGATCGTCGCGTTCTGTCTCGTCCTGCTGTGGCACGATCCGCTTCTTTTCTGGAACGACGACTATGAGCTTTCGATCTTGCCAGTGTTCGCCGACGTCGCGCGAAGTTGGTCGGAAGGTCATCTCCCGTTGCTTAGTCCCTATTCGTGGGTATGCGGCAACCTCGCCGGCGAGTTCCAGTACGGAACATTCTCCATCTTCGTAAACGCCGCTGTCGTTATAATCTGGAGACTTCCGCTCGCCTTTGCGCAGCAAGCGGCCGCGCTTTCGATTGTTCACCTCTTCGTGCTCGCAATGGGATGCTACATGCTGGCGCGGGATCGCGACCTCTCACCACCGCTAGGATTGCTGGTAGCTCTGGTGGGCGCACTGAACGGTTGGATCATTTGCTGGGGGGCGAGCGATTGGTTCGGCGCACTCGGCGCATTTACCTGGGTGCCGTGGGCCTGGTGGGGGATGGAACGCGCGCTCGATTCGCGCCGCGGCCGGTGGCGCCTGGCCTGGCCGGCGCCGTTTGTCTATCTGCTGATTGCGGGCGGATTTCCGTACACGGTTGTCATGCTCGCCCTGCTCATCGTCTGGCTCGCGATGCGAACAATCGTGGAAACCCGAAGGATCTCCGACGTGTGGCCACTCGTCATTGGTGTACTACTCGGGGTCGGAATTGCAGCACCCGCATGGCTCGCGCTGTTTGATTACGTGCGCGGCTCCGCCCGTGAAGCACAGGATCCAGCTGCACACCTGCAATGGCGCGTGCCATTGTCCGCGCTGCCGGCATTCATCTGGCCAAACTGGACCGTGCGCTGGGCGGATTTCTCCACGCGGCTGATGCCTCATAGCGCGACGGAGTTCGCGTGCGGCTTTGTCCCTCCTCTCGCGCTGATTGCCGGCTTGGTAACTTCACCGCGACTGCTGCTCAAGCGAATCCGATGGGAGCTGATCCTGCTTGGCGTTGTGGTTGTACTGGCAATGATTCCGACCGCCGGCGTTTTCCGATGGAGCTTCCGCTGGTTGCCTTTGGCCCATCTGGCTCTTGCTCTCTGCGCGGCCGAGGCTTTGCAACGCGAAGACAAACGGCGTGCCTTCAGCGCTATTGTTCTCGGTCTAATCTTCGTCAGCGTCATTGCGATGCTGCTGGTCGCGCGAGGTCCATTCGCATTCCCGTTGACGTGGATCACCCTGGCCATCGGCGCTTCTTGGCTTGCCGCTGAACGATTTGGCGTCCCGTGGGCGGCCGCCGTAGCGAGCTTTGCGATCTTGATCTCAACCTACCTCTGCATTCCGCCGAACTGCGGTGTCCCAAAATATAATCTCGCTCAGGAGCTGACCGATCCGGCGCCGCTCGATCCGCATCGGCTTTATCTCAGCGTCTATCCTTTTCCCGAATACGAATATCGGATTGAGAAGCATCCGGACCCAGTCGGCCAACTGACGCGTCCGGGCAGCACATCGATGTTTGCTGGGTTGCGGTTCATCAACGGCTACAGCCCGATTCGCCCTGCCGGAGTCGCTCGCGCCTACAACCCTGGCATTCACGGGCAGATCGACTTCCCCACCGCGAGCCGCCTTTTGCAGGAACAAGCGGGTCCCAGCGGTGAGTTGGCGCAGCTCGGAATCGATGGGGTGATTGTAGCGAGCGGATTTGCACTTCGGCCGCTGCCCGAATCTGAATGGCAGGTCGCGTCGTCCTCTCAAGAAGGAACGGTCTACCACCGCGCCGGCGCGGCACTAGGCCTCGTGCAATGGATGGCGGCGTCCGCGGGCAACAGTTTCACGCCACCGGCCGTCGATGTCATCGAGAACTCGCGCAATCGGATCGTTCTCCAGATGGAAACTACACCGACGGATTCCCTGCTTGTGTTGTCGCGGCCATTCTTTCCTGGTTACGTCGCCACTCTCAATGGCGCCAGGACCCCGGTCGCGACGTTTCGCGGTCTCGCTCCAGCGGTGCGGTTGCCGGCCGGCAGTAGCGGCAAGCTCGAGTTGATCTACCGGCCGAGGTGGCTCGTCGGCGGCGGGATCATCGCCCTTTTCTGTGCTGTTCTGACAGCGATGCTTGCGCTGTTCGGCTGGGGGGAGCGGCGCGCTTAATACACGTCGCGCTTGTAGCGCTTCTCTGCCTTCAGCTGTTCCACGTACCCCTGCGCCTGTTCCAGCGTTTTGCCCGCTTTCTCCTGCACAATCTGGCGCAGGGTCGCGTCAACGTCCTTGGCCATGCGTTTGGCATCCCCGCAAACGTAAAAATGGGCGCCGCGATCGAGCCATGTCCACAACTCCTCAGCGTTTTCCATCATCTTGTTCTGAACATAGACCTTCTGCGCCTGGTCGCGTGACCATGCGCAATCGAATCGCGTGAGCAGACCTTCGCGCATCAGTTCCTCGAACTCGGCGTTGTAGTAGGAATCGCATTGCTCGCGCTGGGCACCGAAGAAGAGCCAATTCTGACCGGCGGCACCAGCCGCCTTGCGCTCCTGTAGGAACGCACGGAAAGGCGCAATGCCCGTGCCGGGCCCCACCATGATGATTGGCGTACCGCCATCTTCCGGCAGATGGAAATGCTTTGCCGAAGTCGGATAAACCGGCACCGGAATGTTGTCGGCGCGATCGGCTAGAAAGGTCGAACAGACGCCTTTGCGCTGACGGCCGTGACTTTCGTAGCGAATCACGTCCACGATCAGGTGCACTTGCTCAGGGCAAACGCGTAAACTCGAAGCGACTGAATAGAGGCGCGGCTGTAACTTTGTCAGCCAGCCGACAAACTGTTCCGGCGCGAACTTCAGCGACGGGTGGTCAATCAGGAAGTCGATCACTTCCATGCCATAGAGATAGTTATCGAGGTCTTGTTTCCGCGCCGGCTCGAGCAAATGGTCCAGCAGCGGGGCGGACGGCGCAGCCTGCGCGATTCCCCTGAGCAGCTTTGGTGTTGGCTGGGTGATCGAATAGTCGCGCAGCAGCGCCTGGCGGAATGGTTTCTGCGTTTTCCCGGCCGGCACGACCTCGTCACCAGTCGCGCCGATTGCGCGAATGATCTGTTCGACCAGCTCAGGATCGTTCGTGGGATAAACGGCAATCGAATCCCCGGGCTCATAGTTCAAGCCCCACCCGGTCAGATCGAGCTCGAAATGCCGCGTCTCCTTCTCGGATTCCTCCGTGCTCAACCGGCGATTCACCGCCAGCCTCGCTGGAAATGGATTAGCCCGCGACCACGGCGGAGCAGGGGAAGTAGCGGCGCTCGATTGGGAAGAACCAGGAGCCGGAGCAGTGGCAGTGTCAGACATAAACGGCGTGAATAAACGCGCAGTTCTCTACGCGACCGAGACCTTATCCACAACCCGTTTCGTTTGGCGGCGGCCGCCTATGGCCGGGCCGGCGTGTTCTATTCCGCCGCCGGCTGCGGCATCGCGCGCACTCCTACCCGCGCCAGATATTCGTCCGCCTTGAGCAGGTCGTCGCCGGCGCGCTGCACAATTTTGAGCAAATTGTCCATGGAGGACACTTCTTCGAGCTGCTCGGTCAGAAACCACTGCAGGAAATTGATGGTGATGTAGTCGTTCTCTCCCCGCGCCAGCTCGACGAGCGCATTGATTTGATGGGTCACTTTCACTTCCTGATCGAGCGAAAGCTTCACCGCCGCCTCGGGATTGTTGAACTTTCCGCGCGGAGCTTCGATCGCCGGGATCGTGACTCGTCCGCCTGCATCCACGACGTACTTGATGAATCGAAGCGCGTGCCCTTTTTCTTCTTCGGCTTGTTTAAAGAAGTGAGCCGAAAGCTGCGGCAACGCCTCGGCGGCAAAATGAGCGGCAATAGCGTAGTACTGGAGCGAGGCGCTGAATTCGTAGCCGATTTGCTCGTTGATGGCGTCAATGACTTTTTGGCTGGTGAGCATGGGCTAAGACTACTGCGGATTTCGCCGATGCCAACGGATGTGGTGGAATGTC
>JBJMWX010000093.1:0-44744 GCA_045809925.1 Chthoniobacterales bacterium | reverse complement strand
GCAGGCGCTGGGCCGCGAAAAGGTCACAGGCAAGATCGTGCTCTTCACTTACAACTTTGATAAGCAAATGGCTGCGGAAGGTCGCGGCGGAGACGCCTATGGGCAGGCGGTGCTTTATCGTTCTGACGGCGCGGTAGCGGCAGCGAAGCTCGGCGCGGTGGCGTCGCTCATCCGTTCAGTTGGAGGCGCCGACTTTCGGCTGCCGCACACCGGCAGCAATAACTACAAGGAGGACGCGCCGAAGATTCCGACCGGCGCCGTCACGGCTGAAGATGCCGACCTGATCAGCGCGCTATCGGCGCAGGGCGACGTGAAAGTGCATCTCGTGCTCACTCCCCAGGAGCTGCCCGATGCCGAGAGCTATAATGTGATTGGCGATCTGAAAGGCGCGCAAACTCCGGATGAGGTTGTGATCACCTCCGGTCATCTCGACTCGTGGGATCTCGGCACCGGCGCGATCGATGACGGCGCCGGCGTAGCGGTCGCAATGCAGACGGCGAACGTGCTCCAGCAACTCCATCTCCGGCCGAAACGAACCGTCCGTGTCATCGCGTGGATGAATGAGGAGAACGGCCTGCGTGGCGGCAAGGGTTACGCGCAAGACCATGCGGCCGAGATCGCGAAACAGTTCGCGGCAATTGAGACCGACGGTGGAGCCGGACATCCAATCGGCATTCATTTTCACGCCACCCCAGAGGTGAAGAAGTGGCTGGCGCCGGTTGCAACGGTGCTTCAGCAAAGCGGAGCCGGCATTCTCGACACGATCGAACATTCCGCTGGTGCCGACATTGGACCCATGGACGAGAAAGGGGTGCCGACTTTTGCACCAATCCAGGACAGCCGCTTCTACTTTAATTACCACCACACAGCGGCGGATACGCTGGACAAGGTGGTTCCCCACGAGCTGGCGGAAAACGCGGCCGTCGTAGCCGTGACGGCCTACGCGCTGGCGAATCTTGAGCAGCCGCTGCCGCGGTGAGCTGTAGCGTGCGCTGTTCTCAGCGCATCAGAGAATCCGCTGAGACAGCGGACGCTACACCCGCCCTGTGGTAGTTATCGTCGAGACATGACGCTCGCGTTGCTCTGCGCGTTTTCCCTTCTCGCCGGCTTCATCGATTCTGTCGTCGGCGGCGGCGGTCTGGTTCAGATCCCCGCACTAATGATCCTACTGCCGGGCGTTCCGGTCCCAACAGTCCTCGGCACGAATAAACTCGCCTCGTTCGCTGGCACCGGGTTCGCCAGTTATCGGTACGCGACGCACGTGCGGATGGAGTGGCGCGTCACGGCATGGGCGACGGCGAGCGCGCTCGTTTTCGCCTTTCTTGGCGCGCGCGTGGTCACGCTGGTGAAGCCGGACTTTCTGCGACCGTTCGTGTTTGCATTGCTCATCGCGGTCGCGATTTACGTGTTCCTGGTCAAAGACCTTGGACTCGTTCACCAGCCCAAACATGCGCGGCGAAAAGCCGTCGCGCTCGGCGTTCTTACCGGCGTGGTGCTCGGATTTTACGACGGCTTCTTCGGCCCCGGAACGGGCAGTTTTCTAATCTTCATCTTCGTCGGGATTTTCGGATTCGATTTTTTGACCGCCTCCGCGTCGTCAAAAACGGTCAACCTCGCGACGAATCTCGGGTCGCTGATCTATTTCGGCTCAACCTATCACATTGATTATTCGGTGGGACTGCCGATGGCCGCATGCAACGTGCTCGGCTCATTTGTCGGTACTCGGATGGCGATTCTGAAGGGGAGCCGTTTCGTCCGTCTGCTGTTCCTGGTCGTCGTTGGTGCGCTCATCCTGCGGTTGGCGCAGCAGATTTTTTGACTTGGAAAGGGGCTGCGCACCCGGCGGCGGAATAGATTGTGCTGCTTGAGACCGGCCGGTCCGCCACCAGAGCGCGGAACAGGCCGCGTCAAATGCCCCAGGTCGATCTCAGCTTTCCGGTTTCCTCGAGAGGAGCGTCTGATCGCATGCCGAATGCGACCGCGCGAGCGGCATCGCGGCGGGCTGTATCACGAAGCGCTTTTGGCGATCTTAGCGTTCCCAAGGTCGCGAACCTGACAATGTTCGGGATTGCGCTGCTTAGCTTTTCGGGCGCGCTCTCACTTTCCTACTACTGCCTGAGCGGCCTGGATGTGGCGCCGCATCGCCCAGCCGAGGCAGAGCCGCCGGTCTACGACGCCAAAGCTGTGCCGCGCGACGTGGAACCTGTTCAATCGAAGCGATCGCGCACGGGCGGCGAGCAGGTCAACTCAGCGCCAAACGATCGTGCGCCGAAGCCGGCCCGTGATTCTTTCACATCGCGGAAAGGCGCGAGCGCCGGTGCAGCGAACACTTCAGGCGCTCAGGGCTACGATTTTCCCAATCTCGACACTAACCTGCGCGCGCAGAATTACAGTCTGGCCACTTCGGTGGGACGAAGCGGCGACAGTGTGCGTGCGGCCGGGGAGTTCGCGCCCGACGACGCCTTTGGCGAAGTGGCACCTGTGCCCGAGTCGGCCGGTTGGAGCTTCATCGGGCTCGGCTGCGTCGCGCTCGTAACGATCGAGCGCTGCATTCGGACCCGCCAGCGGCCGTAAGCTCAGGCGAGGGCGCCCGGCTGAAATGATGTTGCGGCACCGGAATGCCCCGGTAGAATCGCGGCGCGAATGACACGCTGCGGTGCGGGAACTTGAACACACGGGGCCTCCTCCTCAAGCACGGCCGCAACGCTATTCGGCGGATTCAACGAACCATCGGGCGCCACTCGCTCGTCGGTGATCAGGAATTTTTTCCGCCGCAACGGTTTCCCTGGCACGCGCAATTGGAGGCAAGGTGGCAGAGCATTCGTGCTGAATTGGATCAGGTGCTTGCCCACCGCGAGGATCTCCCGAATTTTCAGGATATTTCGCCGGATCAAAAGCACCTCACGAGCGAGGACAAGTGGAAGACGTTTTTCTTCTTCGCGTATGGTTTGGAGGCTCCGGGAAATTGCGCCCGTTGCCCCGAGACTGCGCGACTACTCCGCCAGATTCCCGGGGCGAAGACGGCGTTTTTCTCGATTCTCGCGCCACGCAGCCACATCCCCGAACATTGCGGGCCGTATAAAGGTGTGGTTCGATATCATCTCGGCTTGGTGGTCCCGAAGCCGGAAAGCGCTTGTCGGATCCGCGTTGGCGGAACGATCGCGCATTGGCAGGAGGGCAAGAGCATGTTTTTCGACGATACTTATCCACACGAAGTTTGGAACGACACCGATGGAATGCGTGTTGTGCTCTTTATGGACGTAGTCCGGCCGCTCCCTTTTCCGGTTTCGGTCTTAAACGCTTTCGTCATCAGGGCGATCGCCGCCTCCCCGTTCATTCGCGACGCAAAGAAGAACCACGAAGCCTGGGAACAACGTATGAGTCAGTTATGGAACTGAACGGCGAGTCGCAGCACGCCGGTTCGAACGGAGCGGGACGAACACACCCCGCGCGGAATAAGGACTTCGACACGTCGCTCAGCCTTGGTGACTTCGTTGTTGGACAGAGCGACGACGCGCTTAAGCCGCCAGCCGGCTTCAGCGAGTGGCGCGCGGCGGGCGCGTGGGAAGCAGAACTTTACGAGCCCGAGTTGCTCGCCAGCGCGGAACCGCGCACCACGATCAATTACGACGGGAAACCGCGCCCGGTCGTCAACCTGTGTTCCTACAACTACCTCGGGCTGGCGACGCATCCCGCCGTCCTCTCGGCCGCCGGCGAGGCGCTCGCCAAGTACGGCGTGGGCGCCTGCGGCTCCCCGGTACTTTCCGGGATGACCGATCTGCACCGGGAGCTCGAGCGGCGCGTTGCGGATTTCCTCGGCCGCGAGTGTGCGATGCTTTTCAACAGCGGCTTCGGTGGCGCTCTCGGCACCATTTCGGGATTGCTGCGCAAGAGCGATGTCGCAGTGCTCGATAACCGGTCGCATCTCAGTTTGCGCGACGGCGCTGTGCTCTCTCGCTCACGTCTGGACCGGTTCGAACATAACGATCCGGCGTCGCTCGAAGAAGCGCTCTGCCGCCGCAAGGCGAACCGTCAACTGGTCATCGTCGAAGGCATTTATTCGATGGATGGCGATTTCGCCGACCTCGAAGGTCTGCTCCAAGTCGCTGAGTCGCACCGCGCGAGCGTCCTGATTGACGAAGCGCACTCGATGCTCGGATGCGGCGAACATGGCCGCGGTGCGGCGGAACATTTTGGCGTTGAGCATCGGATCCCGCTTATTTACGGCACGTTTTCGAAAGCCTTCGCTGCGCTTGGCGGGTTCGTCGCAGGACCAGCGGAGACGATCGAGTACCTGCGTCTTTATGCGCACTCTTACGTCTACTCGTGCGCGCTGCCGCCGGTCGTGGTGGGCGCGATCCTGGCGGCACTCGATGTTGCACGAAGCGAGCCGCAGCGACGGCGGGCTCTGTGGGACAATGCAACTTACTTCCGCAGCCAGCTCCAGAGTCTCGGTATCGATACTGGCGCGTCCACCACATACATCATGCCTCTCGTGATCGGTGACCGTGCCCGCATGTATCAGCTGGGGCATGAACTGCGGCGCCGCGGGTTGTTTGTTGCGCCGGTCGATTATCCCGCGGTACCGGAGGAGCGGATCTGCTTCCGTGCCTGCGTGACGGCGAACCACACCCGCGCTGATCTGGACGAAGCGCTAAATATTCTCTCGGACGTGCTCGTCCCTGAACTCGCGCAGAGCGTCTAGTCCCAGGCGGCAAAGTCGTAGGCGCGGCGGATCACATCGAGGCAGGTCGCAGCCTCTTCGAACGGCGGGCTTGCTAGGGTTGGATCGTGGAACGCCGCGATCACATCGGGCAGCATCGCCGCGAACCAGTCCGCATGATGCGATCCAGCGGAGAGCGGCTCAAACTGCGATTTCTCGTCTGGCGCCACTAGCGCGCCGTCATCGATTCGGATTTCCCCGCCTTCGCCGGATAGCCGAATGCGATTCGCGCGAACGTTCGCATTCCAGGTCAGCTCGATCCGGGCCTGACCGCTCGGAAACGTGAGCACGACCGCGCCTTCGTTTTCCACCGATCCGCGCGAACCGCGACGCAGTTTCGACGAGACGTCTACGGGCTGTTCGCGGAACCAATTGAGCGCCAGGTAAATCGAATGCCAGCCGTGGTCCATCAGGATTCCGCCACCGGCGAGCGCCGGATCGCGACGCCAATTATCCTCCGTGCCAATGGCCGTTGCCGCGCTGCCTCTGCGCAACGTGATCAGCTCAACCCCGCGCAACGTCCCGATCGCACCGTCACGGAGCAGCTCGGTGGCCCGCCTGATGGACGGCGCGTAGTTCCAGTTGTGCGCCGGGACCACCGCTACATTCCGTTGCGTGGCGCGCTTCCGTATCTCGGCCAGGTGCTGCGGATCGAGGACGAGCGGCTTTTCGCAAAGGACGTTCCAGCCACGATCGATCGCCTCGAGGATTGCCGCGGAATGCGCGGCCGGCGGCGTGCAGACATCGACGAAGTCAATTTCCAATGCGCTCGCCATCTCGGCGATTGAAGGAAAGCTGCGAAGCGATGGATCGAGGTGTTCAGCTTCGGCGCGCCGGTCTGCCGAGGCGTCCACGGCCGCTATGATGCGCGCCGAACTGTTCCTGGTGTAGGCCGGAAGATGGCCGAACTGCGCGACGTTACCGAAGCCGACGATTGCGCCGTTCAAGGCGCCATTTCGCCCAGCACCCGATCAACGATGGTCAGGGCCTCCTCCGCTTCGCTGCGCCGCAGGATCAAAGGCGGATGCACCCGAACGCGCGGGGTGTAGCCCATGATGATCAAGCCGTGGCCGAGACAGTGCTTGAAAAACTCGATGCATTTTGCCTTTGGCCAGAGCGTCTTATCGTCTCCTGTTTCGACCAGATCGAACCCGACAAGCAGACCCCGCCCGCGAACATTCGCGATCGTGCCGCGTTGCTGTGCGATCGTCTGAAACCCATCGCGCAGCAGGTCGCCGAGCGAGGCCGCATTTGCTACCAGGCGGTCGTCCAGAATTGTGCGGATTGTGACGAGTGCCGCAGCGCAGGCCAGTGGATTTCCGCCGTAACTCGAAGAGGAAGCACTCGGCAGCGCGAATGGTTTCGCTGACATGATTTTATCCGTCGAAATGACGGCGCTGATCGGAAAACCGCTCCCCATTCCTTTACCGACGGTCATGATGTCAGGCACGATCCCTTCATGCTCGCAGCCGAACATTCTTCCTGTGCGGCCGAAGCCGGTGATCATCTCGTCGGCAATCAGAAGCGCTCCGTACTCGCAGGCGAGGGAGCGGACGTCGGCGAGAAAGCCTGAAGGCGGAATTATGTTGCCGGCGGTACCCTGAATCGGCTCGACGATGATTGCTGCAGGTCGGCCGCTCGCTTTCTCCTCCACCACCTTCCGCAATTCAGCCAGCGCCGACTCGGCACATTGCTGCGGCGAACCTTCGAAGCGCGTCGGGTCGGGGAACCGGGAAACGTGCTGGCCCGGCGGCAGCGGACCCACGGCGTGTTTCCAATCAATATCGGAAATCGGCAGCACGCCCGCAGTCTTGCCATGGAACCCGCCGGTGAACCCCACGATATCGGTGCGTTTTGTGTAGGAGCGCGCGAGGCGGATGGCGGCTTCGACTGCTTCGGCGCCGCCGCTGAAGAATTGTGTGCGCGATAGCTCCCCGGGCGCCAGCTCTGCAATCAGCTCAACGAGTTCGGCCCGCGGTTTCGAAGTAAAACTGCCGACACTTACGCGCTGCAATTGCTGCGACAACGCCGCGACATAACGCGGATGGGCGTGGCCGAGGCTCGCGACCGAGACCCCGGCATTCAAATCCAGATAGGTGCGGCCGTTGACGTCGGTCAGCGTGCACCCGTTTCCATGGTCAATCGCTAGCTCGGAGAGCAGCGCGATCGTTTGCAGGCCGGGCGCGATGAATTCCTGCTCGCGATCGAAGAGTGAATTTTGCTGCAGCGCCGCAGCCTCCTCTATCTCACTGAGCATGCAGGCGCCTTCTGATCAGCTCGGCGATTGCATCGGCGGCAGCATCGCGGCAGGGCGCGAATGATGGCCAGTCGTTCAGGTCGATCAGCGTCAGCCCGCCGTCTGGGCCGACGATTATGTCACCGCCGAAAATATCGAGACCAGCGACTTCGGCGGCGCGAGTCGCGAGTGCCCGCAGGGCCGCTTCATCCAAAGGATATCCGTTCGCTTCACGGGAGTAGAACCAGTGAAAGAACTGCCCGTCGCCAACACCGTAGAACTTGATCTCGTCCCCAGCGCAATGCGATTGCACTGCGGCCGCTGTGATCCCGCGCGCATGGAATTCGCGCAGCGCACCAGCGAGTTCATCAAGCGAATCAAAACGCTGCACGTCCGCCGCGATGGAGGCGTGCACATCGCCCCGCTTCAACCAGAGGCTGCCGTTCCGCGGGACCTCGCCATTGAGCTTGCGCGAAGTTTCAACCAGTGCGGTTCTCGGGAACGGAACCCCGGCCCGTGCCATCAACTCCGGCAAACGATCGCGATGCGTGTTGCGCGCGGCCGAAGGGCTATTGATCACACCGACACCGTTGCGTTCCCAATTCGCGAGCTTTTCGAGCGCGGGACGTCCCTGGCACATCGAGAGCGCAAGCGTTGCCGCGCCGGGAGCGCCGTTTACCTGTGCCGGGCTGATGAGGTCGAGAACAAAGCCGAACGCACGCAGCCTCTCCGCGACCGCGTCGAGCATGACAGTGTCGTTCGACTCGTGGCGGCCGGGCGAGTATTCCTTTTCCCGGTAAATTCCGATCAGGCGCTTCACGTGCGGTTCTGACTTAACAGTTTTTCGGCGGCGATAATATCCGCGGCGCGGTCTACGTCTACCGAATTACCTGTAGAAATTGCAGAAATCACGTAATTGCTTGCGAGCAGGCGGCCTAAAAAACCACGCAACGACATCAGCCCGGCGGCTTTGGCTGCTTCTTCTTCACGCAACACAACGGGATCAACGACGTAAATGCCTGCGGTCGCGAGGTTCGTTCGGCCCGCGGCAGCTTCGCCGAGCGCGACGACGTGCCCGCCTTCATCTTTCTCGACCCATAGAGGCCTGTCGTCCTCGGCCGGCTGATTCACACCAAGCACAACAGCCGCATTGGTGCATTCACTTGCAGCCTCAACAAACGCGGAGAGTTGACCGCGCTGCAGCACTGTATCAACCGTTGAAATTACGAACGGTCCGCGCTCTCCGTTGTTGGTCAGCGCTTTTACGAGGTGCAGGAAGCTGTGCATGGAAGACGGGGTTGTCTGGACGACCCACCGCAACGCGAACGACCAGTCGTGCTTGGAGATCTGCTCTCGCACGGCCACCGACGCGTCGTTGACCATGACCGTCACCTCAGCTACGCCGGCCTCGGCAAAGCCATTGAGCACGTGCCAGATCAGCGGCCGGCCGGCGATCGGCACGAGCGGCTTGAGCGCACCCGTATCGCGCAGCCGTTCACCGTGACCGGCAGCGAGAATGCCGGCTTTAAAATTGCGCGGTGTCATTCCAGCGGAGCGAGTGGTGTCAGCACGGCACGCATCTCCGGCAATACACTGATCCGATAATCAGCGGCCGGATGGGTTGCCGTGCGGTCGGCGATCAGCCAAGCGGTCTGCATCCCAATCTGCTTCGCCGGCTGGATATCGCGGACTAAAGAATCGCCGACCATGAGCACGCGATCCGGGGTGAGGCCGAGCTCTTGCGCGGCGCGCACAAAAAACTGCGGATCCGGCTTGCTCAAGCCGACGAGTTTCGAATCGAGCACCACCGCGAGATAGGGTGAGAAACCGAGTTCGTCGCAGAGCTCAGCGGTGTTGCCGCAGCCATTCGAGATCACTCCCAGCCGAAGGTCGTTCTGCGCGAGTTCTTCGAGCAACGCTCGATTGCGGTTCGCGACCACGCGAACGTCGGCAGTAAATTGCGTCGCGATTTGTTCCGCAAGACTACGATCGTCGATGGACAAGTGCGCGAATTGACAATGTACATGCCGTCGCACCATCTCTTCGAGCGGTGCATTTTGCATGGCCGGATCCTCCAGTGCTCGGGCTTCGGCAAAATCGAATGCGGCACGGATTTGACTGCGCGCGAGCGGCAGATCGGAAGACGCGTAAAGCTGATAGAACCTGTCGAGCCAATGCAGACCGTCTCCGTCCAAAGTGCCGCCGAAGTCGAAAAGAATGCCGCTGATCCGCGGCGAAGTTGGAATCTCCGCTCGCATTCGAGTGACAGTGTTATAACTGCGATTCACCATGCTCGCCACCGGTTTGCCCGTTCTTTCCCTCGTGCGGCACGCCTCCGCCGTATACGTTAAGTCGTGAGCGAAAGCACTGCCGCCGAGCGGCCGATTCGCGTGGAAGAAATGCCGGCTCCGCCAATCGAGGCGAGCTACAAAACACGCGAGGTCGAAGGCGTGCTGGATTTGCTGTTCTATCGCCGGCTCGGGTTTTGGTTTGCGCAGTTCTTTGCCCGGCAGAGGATTTCGCCGTCACAGGTGACGTTGCTGGCGACCGTGCTCGGCGTCACTGCCGGGCATCTCTACGTTTACGAGGCGCTTTGGCTGAACCTCGTCGGCATGCTGTTACACGTAGGCGCCAATCTTTTCGATAATGTCGACGGGCAGCTGGCGCGCCTGACTCAGCAGCAGAGCGAAGAGGGCCGCATGTTGGACGGGATTGGGGACAACCTCGTTTTCGCCAGTGTCTACGCGCACATCTGCATACGGTACGTGCACGGCGGCGGTTCCGGTTTGATTTGGCTCATCGCGCTGGGGGCCGGTGTCTGCCACTCAATGCAAAGCGCGGCGGCGGAGTTTTGCCGGGATGCCTACCTGCGCTTTGCAACCGAACGAGGCGGGCGGTTCTTTCGCGCGAGCGAATTGCGCGATCGTGCGGCCAGAAGTAATCGGACAGTCTCGCGATGGCTGCTGACGCTGCATGCGGGCTACATTGTCCAACAAGAGCTCGCCTTACCTCGACTCGCAGAGTTGCGCGACCGCATGAGTGACACGGCAGAGTGGTTAGAGCAGGCGTATCGCGAGTCTCATCGCCTGCTTGCCCGGCAGGCGCGCCTTCTTGGCACGAACGCACGAATGCTCGTGCTTTTCGCCGTGCTCTTTCTTGGCCGCCCGACGTGGTACTTCATTGCCGAGCTGACCGCCTTCAACGCGGTTTTTCTCTGGCTGATTATCCGTGAAAATTCAGTCGCCGCGCGACTGCTTGTCCTTGTCAACGAACGTGGCGCAGCTTGAGCTTACGACCGTCGCGACCAAGGCGGACCGCGACCTCTTCATTGAATTCCCGTGGCGGATTTACCGCAACGATCCGGCATGGGTGCCGCCGCTGATTCTCGAGCGGAAAGACTTCCTTAATCGGGAGAAACACCCGTTCTACAGACACGGCGACGCGCAGTTGTTTCTCGCCAGGCGGGGCGGGGAGATCGTCGGCCGGATCATGGCGAGCGACGATCCGAACTACAACGCGCTCCACGGCACGAACGTCGGTTGCTTCGGCCTCTTCGAATGTATTGATGACACGGCGGTCGCAGCCGCGCTTTTCGACGCGGCCGCCAACTGGCTGCGCGGGAAAGGCCGCACTGAAATCATGGGGCCGATCGATTACTCGACGAATTACGTCTGCGCGCTGCTCATCGAGGGATTCCAGCATCCGCCGACGCTGCTCACGTCGCACAACCCGCCCTACTACGCCGCGCTCATTGAACGGTGCGGATTTTCGAAAGCGAAAGACTGGTATGCGTGGTGGTTCTCGCAGCCGATTGAAGCTGCCGCGCGCTTGCGCCGCATCGCACGGCGCGCCTTGCGGCAGGAAGCGCTCACCATCCGGCCTGTGAACATGAGGAAGATCGATGAGGAGAGCGGCCGATTACGCGCGATCTACAACCAGGCGTGGGAGAAGAACTGGGGGTTTGTGCCATTCACGGAAGCCGAGTTCCACCATCTTGTGAAAGAGCTGAAGCCTCTTGCCGTGCCGGAGTTCACCCTCATCGCGGAAGTTGATGGCGAGCCCGCCGGCTTTATTCTATGCGTCCCGGATATCAACGTCGCCCTCAAGCACGTGAATGGCCGGCTGACCCGCTTCGGTCTGCCGGTCGGCCTCGTTAAGTTGTTGTATTACAAAAACCGAACGAAGACCGCGCGGCTTGTCGCGTTGGGCGTCGTACCGAAGTTTCGCCGGCACGGCATCGCCGAGATACTCGTCCTCCGCATCGTGGAAGACGCCATGATCAAGCGCGGGTTCATCGGCGAGCTGAGCATGACGCTGGAAGACAATCACGCGATCAACCGTTTTCTCGAAGCAATCGGCGCCGCCCGCTACAAGACCTACCGAATTTACAGCCGCCCCATTGCCGCCTAGGGTCGCCGCCCGTGCAAACAGATAACGGCACATTGCGGGTCGCCATTTCCAGGGACGAATCCGCAGACTGGCGTGTGTGCGGCTTGCGCCAGATCGAGCGCATCACTCTCGCGCTCGATCATTTTGCGCAAACCGCCGGCCGGCAAGTCATCATCAATGAGGACAAGGGCGACGCTGATCTCGCCTTGAGCACACGCGTCGTTCTGGCCCGCAACTCGGTGCCGGAAATGCTGAACGGCAATCCGGCGGCGGCGAAGACACTCTCCAGCCCGGCCGATATTCCTGCGGCCGAAAAGTGGCTCGCGCGTGACCTTGGTAAAGCGCAGGACGGCTGGGTAGCGCGGCACATCGACCGGCGTATTTCGACGACGATGACGCGTCACCTCCTGCGTTTCGGCGTGCGTCCGCTGCACGCTACGATCGGCGCGTTTCTTTTCGCTCTCGCCGGCTGCCTGGTTTTGCTGCGCGGCGACTACACATCGGTTTTTGGCGGCACCGTGCTTTTCTATGCCTTCAGCATTTTGGATGGATGCGACGGCGAAATCGCGCGCGCTTTATACAGTGACTCGCCGACCGGGGCGCGGGTCGATTTTATTTTCGACACGATCGCGAACGTCCTCTTCGTCATCAGTCTTGGTTTCGGCCTCGCGGCGGACCGCGGTAGCACGGCCCTGCGCTGGGAGGGACTTGCCACCGGCCTGCTGATTGTCGGGAGCGAATTGTTACTCGCCACCGGTGCGGCGAAGAGCGACCAGGTGATCGTTGCCCGCCATTCGGGAATTTATGAGCGGCACGCGCGGATGCTCGGTCATTCGGGCGCATTCATCTTCGGTGAGCGCGCTGTCCGTTTCGTCGTCCAACTGACAAAGCGCGACGTTGCCTGGCTTGCCTTCGTCGTTCTGGCCGCGCTCAATTGCGCAGCGTGGATCCTGCACCTTTCCCTGGTCGTGGCCGCGGCGACGTCGGCGCTTGGGTTTATCGCAATTATCCGCCAGCGAGCGGCGCGTCAGCCGTAAGTCGCAGCGAATCCGGCAAACTCTCTTCCGCCCGCTGCAACATGGCCGGCGTGTCGACATCCTGCCACCACGCGTCCTCGATGTCGGTCGCTTCGGCCTTGCCGTCGTTGGCCATCAGCTGTACGCCATCGGACAAGCTGCAATCGCCTCGGACTTTCGCGCGCTCGAGGTAGTCGAACAGCTCGGGCGAGCAGAGGAATACGCCAGTGTCGATCGCGTCGTAGGTGGCGAGATTTTTTGAAATAGAAACGATCCTCCGGCCCTCCGTGCAAACCTTCGTCGCGTCGGCCAGATCGAAGATCCCTCCAACTTTGCGATCCACCGCCAGGGTGAGCCGCCTCCGATCTGCATCGTCGATCAGGCGGCGAAGAATCGCCGGCTCAAAGAGATGATCGCCCATGACGAGGAGAAAAGGCCGATCGACCGCAGGCGCGGCGGCGAGCACCGACACGCCGTTTTGCAGCTGCCATTGCCGATTATCGATCCGGTTGAAGGTCATCGGCGGCGGCAGGCAGTCTGCGATCCCGCTGATCACATCGTCCGCCCCTGCGCCGACCACGCCATGAACGCTTCGGACTCCGACGCCATCGAGCGCGCGCAAGATGTGCGCGATCAGGGGCCGCCCAAGCACCGGCACGAGCGGCTTCGGGATCGCGCCGCGCGCACCGAGCAGTCGCGAGCCGGCGCCGGCCAGCAGCACGACGGCGTCGCGAATTTCGCCCTCGCCCTTCATATTCCGTAGTATTTCGCGATCCCCCAGAGCTGCAGCCGCATCGGCAGGAATCGGATGATAAAGGGGGCGACCCGCGACTGAAAGAAGTCGCCGACCGTGACCCGCGGCGGTGGGTTCTCGTTCAGAATCAATTCCGCCACCGCGTGTGCCACGATCTCGGGGCCCGGAGCATTACGCATGTTGCGGTCGGCAACGTCCCAGGTTTTTTCGGCGCGTTCGCGGTAATCGGGTGAATCGAATCCGAACTTCGCGACCATGGCATTGAAGTTGGTTCGAATGTCGGCAGGCTGGAGATCGATCACCCGCACATCGGAGTCGTAGAGCTCGAGCTGCACTGAATTTGTAAATACCGCCATGGCCGCCTTGGCAGCGTTGTAGCTGGCCATGAACGGCAGCGGCAGCCGCGAGGCGAGTGAGGTTACGTTGATCATCATGCCGGAATTCCGCTCGCGCATTCCGCGCAACGCAAGTTGCATGAGATGGATCTGCCCGAACACGAGCACTTCGAATTCGCGTCGCAGTTCGTGCATCGGCATCGCTGCAGCCGGACCGAAATGGCCGCTCCCGGCATTGTTGATCACCACATCGAAAGCGCCGGCCTCACTTTCTGCATTTGCGAAAGCCGCGCCGATCGAGCTTTCATCCGAGAGATCAAGTGCAACCGGATGAAAATTGAGAAGCGGCGGCAATCGGCTGCTGTCGCGGGATGTGCCCCACACCTGATAACCGCGGCGCGTGAGCGCTTCAGCAATGGCGCGGCCGATCCCCGAGCTGGCGCCGGTCAGGAAAATTCGTTTCACGCAGGTGTGGCATTGGTATTTTAACAGTTCATCCGATGCAAGGAATGGAACCGTGAAAGCACAAATACGCGCCCTGCTCCGCCTCATCTGGCAGGAACGCCGCCGCTACCTCGGCGGTCTCGTCTTTGTCGTGGTCGGGATGTTCACAACTCTGGCCTATCCGCAGGCCATTCGGATGACGATCGACGAGGGACTGCGAGGCGGCCACGCGGAGCGGATCAATGTGCTCGCGCTCGTCATGCTTGGGCTCCTCCTGGCCGAGGCGTTTGCGACCTTCATGCGCAACTACCTGTTTAATGTCGGGGCTGAACGTCTCTCGGCGCGGCTGCGTCAGGATGCTTTCGAACATTTGCTCCAGCAGGAGATCGCGTTTTTTGATGATGCGAATACCGGTGCGCTGACCACCCGTCTCTGGTCGGAAATTCCTCACGTGCAGTGGCTGGTTGGGGAACGTCTCGGCGACGCGCTGCGCTATTCGCTGCTCGGCCTCGGCGGCACTGTCCTTCTCTTTTACACGTCGGCGCTCCTTGGCGGTGTCGTTCTTCTTGCGCTCCCGGTGCTCAGCTTTGCGGCCGCGATGCTTGGCCGGCGCATCCGCCGCGCATCGATCGAAACGCAACACGCCTATGCCGAAGCGGGCACAATCGCCCACGAAACCATCAGCGGGATCCGGACCGTGCGGGCCTTTGCTCAGGAGCGAGCGGAAGCGCAACGGCATGAAGAGAAACTTACGGCCGCGACTCAACGCGCGCGGCGCAGCATCTCTGGATTGGCTGCGGGCAACTCGCTCTCGCTTCTCGGAGGCGAAGGGGCAGCCCTGCTTGCGCTCTGGCTTGGCGGATTGCTCATCGTGCGCGGGCAACTCAGCGCCGGCGCACTGATTTCCTTCATGCTTTACGCATTCCTGGTCGCGCGCGGTGTCCGTTCAGGATCCGACTTTTGGTCGGAAGCAGTACGCGTATTCGGCGCCACGGCGTGGGTGCTTCAGCTGCTCGAGGACAAGCCGAAGTCCAGCCGTGGCGGCGGCAAGCGTCTTCCAAGCCTCGAAGGCCGGATCGTCCTGGAAAACGTGCAGTTCGCCTACGCGGCGCGTCCGGACGTGTCGGCGCTCGCCGGCGTCAGCATCGAAATCGCCGCCGGCGCCAGCGCTGCGTTCGTAGGCCGTTCCGGCTCGGGAAAATCGACAATCGTCAACCTGCTCCTGCGCTTTTACGATCCGACTGGCGGTCGAATTCTGATCGACGGGCACGAAATTCGCGACCTCGATGTGCAATGGCTGCGCGGCCACATCGGCATCGTCATGCAGGAGCCGATGCTCTTCTCGCGCAGCATCGAGGAGAACATCCGCTATGGCGGCAATGGTGAGGGCGACAGTCTCTCCGTGGCGGCAGAGATTGCCCGGGCTGCAGAATTCATCGATCGCCTGCCGCAGCGCTATGCGACTGAGATTGGGGAGCGTGGCGTCCAGATTTCCGGCGGACAACGCCAGCGGCTGGCGATCGCGCGCGCTCTGCTGCGACGTCCGCGGATATTGATTCTCGATGAAGCGACCAGCGCCCTCGATGCCGAGAGCGAAGCGTACGTGCAGGAACGCCTGCGTAATCTGGATTACCGGCCGACCACCTTGATTGTCGCTCATCGACTTTCAACGGTTGTTAACGTCGACCGCGTAATCGTGCTCGATCACGGGAAGATCATTGCGAGTGGCCCGCACCTGGAGCTGCTCCAGACATCGGATTTTTACCGCCGTCTGGTCGAGACGCAGCTTGTCACGATTTGATTCTTCCTCGACTGCGACAGCGAGCGTTGGTGCGGCGGTTGCTCGCCGGATCCCGCCGGCAAGAGCATCGGCGAATCGTGGTTTCGCTTTCAACGTTGCCGGATCGCATCGGAAATCTGGGGCCGACGCTTCGCTGTTTGCTCCGCCAGACCCGCCCCGCTGACGAAATCGTTATCGCCATCCCGCCGTTCTCTACGCGTCAGAAGCGCGGATACGAAATTCCTGATTTCCTGCGCGAAACCGATCGCG
This sequence comes from Chthoniobacterales bacterium, assembly GCA_045809925.1. GTDB lineage: Bacteria > Verrucomicrobiota > Verrucomicrobiia > Chthoniobacterales > UBA10450 > CADDYX01. Next base: position 28,797 of record JBJMWX010000093.1, on the reverse strand, counting down.
TGCGCGTCCTACGGTGCGACCGCGACTGGGGACCGGCGACAAAGTTCATTCCGCTCGTTCAGGAAAAGCTCGCCATCGGCAACGGGGACGCGTTGATCGTGGTGGTCGATGATGACCGCACCTATCCGCGCGATCTGATTGAAACATATCTGCATTTCAGCGCGCAGCTGCCGGAAGCGACCCTTTGCCTGCGCGGCATGCGCATGCCGCGCGATTTCGACTGGCGCGGCGCGGTCGTGATTCGGGGCGATCGCGTTCAAACACCCGAACCGGTTGCCGTGATCACGGGCTGCGGCAGTTATCTCATTCGGCCGCGATTTTTCGACGAATCGCTGTGGGATTACTCCGGGACGCCCGAGGCAGCGTTCTACATGGACGACATCTGGATTAGTGGAAATCTCGATCGCCGCGGGGTGGAGAAGTATGTCGTGCCGAGTTCAGCCTACATCCGGCAGGTGCGGCGGCAGCGTGAGACGATGACCTTGCACGATGTGCCGGACGGGCGGCAGGAAAGCAATAATCGCGTCATCGCGCATTTTCGAGAGACCTGGAACGTCTTCGATCCACCACTGCCCTAAATCTCACTGAATACGGCGATCGGTGTGCCGCGGGCATGCGTGGCAGAGATCTGGCCGTCGCGCATCTCATGAATCCAATCGCACCGCTCGGCAATGGCCGGATTGTGCGTGACGAGGAGCAATGACTTCTGGCCGCGCTGCACGATCTCCTGCAACAATTCGAAGGCTCGGTGCGAGTTCTCTGTGTCGAGATTCCCCGTCGGCTCATCGGCAAGGATGATGCGCGGGTCGTTCGCCAGCGCGCGCGCGACGGCGACGCGCTGTTGTTCCCCACCGGAAAGATGCCGGCTCGGCCGCGCCGCCTTGGCGCGAAGCCCGACGCTATCGAGGAGATCGACCGCGCGCTCCCGCATTTCATCTTCCCCGAGACGGCCGAGCCGCCGCATCGGGATCATGATGTTTTCTTCCGCTGTGAATTCCTCGAGCAGGAAATGGAACTGGAAAATGAATCCGATTAATTCCCGGCGGAGGCGCGACAGTTCGTGGTCCGGCAGGGCCGAGACGTTGTCCGACTCGACTTCGATCCAGCCGCCATCGGGCCGATCGAGCAGGCCGAGGATGTAAAGCAGCGTGCTCTTGCCGCAACCGGATGGCCCGACCACCGCGTGAACGCTGCCGGGCTCGAGCGCGAGCGAGACACCGCGCAACGCGTGCACGCGCGATTCATCCTGGCCGAGGTAACGCTCGATCGCGTGACAGCGCAGGGCCGCTTCCGAAACCATGGGCAAATTCTAATCGCGCGCGGCTGCAATTGCGACTCGACGCGCCATGCAGCGTTCGCGAGTTTCGCCCGCACATGCACGTCGTCATCCTCGCTGATCCGCCCGGCGCGCTGGAAAAGCTCTGCGGGGTGTCGTTGCTCGAGCGCCTGCTTCGCATTCTCCAGCGGCTCGGTTTTCGCGACGTGACGGTTGTTTCGCGGAGAGCTGCGGAAATCCAGGCTGCGATCGACCCGCCATCGTGGGCGCGGCATGACCTGACGGCGAATGTTATTGTGCCGCACGAGTTCAACAGCGCGTTAAGCGAGCCGACGCTGGTCCTACCGGCCGATATCTACTGCGATGCGCGTCTGATCCGCGCTCTGGCCGAAGCTGAAGCTCCGGCCGCGCTGATCGATTCCGCTCCACCTCCGGAAGCCGCTCCGTTGCTTGCAAATTGTCGACACGGCAGTCGTGGCTTCCTCTCCGGCGCCGTGATCGTTACGGCCGGTAATTTCGAAATTCCGCCGAACGTCGACCGCGGCGAGTGGCGCCTCGTCGATGCCGCCGCTGTACTGGGGTACATCCGGAGCATGCGCCGCACAATTCGCCCGTTGTTCTTTCCTGCGCCGACGCCGGACCAGAAACGCGACGCCGAGCGCCTCATCTTCAATACCGGGCAGAATGGCACGCTCGATATCCCCGCCATACTGCAATCACCTGTCGAGGACCTGATCATGCGATGGCTTTGCCGGACGTCGATCACGCCGAACCAGATCTCGCTCTTCACCTTTCTCGTCGGTCTGCTCGCCGCGGGGTTCTTCGCGACCGGTCACCTGTGGGCCGGAATGATTCCCGCGCTTTCCGTCGGCGTTCTCGACGGGCTCGACGGCAAACAGGCTCGCGTAAAAATCGAAACGAGCGACACCGGGAAATGGGAGCACTACCTGGATTTCGTCTACGAAACCGCGTGGTGGGCCGCCCTCGCATTCTGGTTCCAATCCAGCGGCCAGCTCTCCTACGCGTGGCGCTACTTCCTTCTCATCATGGCGGGAGAGGGGCTCGACAAAATTGGAAAACACATCGCGCGCGTGCGCATCGGTTGCCTGCTCGACGACTACAGGCCGTTCGATCGATTCGTCAGGCTGATCGCTGCGCGGCGCGACGTTTACCTGTCGGCATTAACGATCGGGCTCGCGCTCGGAGCCGCTGCCTCAACCTACCGCCTCTGCGCGTTCTGGGGCCTGATCACCGCCGGCGTGCACCTGTTCCGGGGCGGAATGATCGCTCTGCAGACTAAGATCGCGAATCCGCCGCGGCAGATCGCGACGACGCCTCGCTAACCGGCTCCTCAACGCCCCGGCTGCGTCCCGCGCGAAATAGCGCACCGGGTTGTTCACTTTGTGTGAAGTATCAACAATGCAATAGACCCCGCAGCCGGCCTGACACGCTTTTTTCGTGTTGTAGGTGAGCAACTCTTCCGGCGTGACCTCGAGAATGTGCTTGTTCGTGCGCACCTGGTTGCAGAGCCAGAATTTGCCCTTGGCCGAGACGTAGAAGTACTTGTAGCCGGCGGTGCAGGTCCATTCCATTGGCTCCTGGCGCAGCATCTTTTTTTGATAAGCGATGATGTTCCAGTTGGTGTGGATCTTCGCGCCGTTGCGCTTGAGCTGTTCCTGCTGCTCTACGAATCGCAGGATCGGCGCGGTCGAACCGGCGTCGCGCAACGTGCGGTGCTGGATGAGATCGTCGTGCACCGCGCGCGCCTGCACGCCGACACCGCGGTCGAGACAGGTGTCGATCACATCGCCGACTTCATCCAGACTCTCGCTGAACAGAACTCCGCTCACGTTCAGCTTGATCGGCGAATTCTCGAACCATTCGAATTTGTGCAGCACCGACTTCATCGATTTCCGCGTGCTCGCGATCGGCGTCATTCGGTCGACCGAGATGTGAAACGAATCGAGCCCGGCCTCTTCGAGCGCGCGCAGCAGATCGCGCGTGAGGAGAAACGCGTTCGAAGACATGCTGACTTTGTAGAAGCCGAGCGATTTGGCGTAGCGAACCAGCTCGGCAATATCGGGATGCTTGAGCGGCTCCCCGCCCTGCAATCCAAGACGAGCGACGCCGAGCTCCCGAATTTTGTCCATCCACCGCTTCAGATCGGCCGTCGATGGGTGTGGCACGCCGTTGTCGAATTCATTGCAGTAGTGGCAATCGAGATTGCACTGCTCGGTCACGTAAAGGTGCGCGACCCACGGCTTGCGATCGAAGATGCGGGTAACGGATTCGATCGGGAACATGATTGGTCAGGCCGTCGCCGTAACAGGCTCCTCAGGATGCGCCGCCTGGCGGAACATGGCCGGCACACGCTTCGCCCGCGCGGCTACTTCGTTCGCGATCACCTGCACTGGTTTCTGCACGATGAGCGACGTGCTGACCGCGCAATAAACGCCGCAGCCCTTCTGGCAGTCTTTCTTGCGGTAGTTCGCGTAGAGATCGTCCAGCGTCACATCCATGATGTGCTTGTCGGTGTGGACCATGCTGCAAATCCAGAATTTTCCCTGCGCCGAGACGAAGAAGAGTTTGTAACCCGCCGTGCAGGTCCAGTCGTGGTCCTCCCCGCGGAGAAGCTTTAACTGGTAGCGGAGGATCGCCTCGCTGGTGTGAATCTTTTCGCCCGCACGCTTGCGTTCGATGAGCGATTCCATGAATTGCTCGAGCTCTTCGATCGAGCCGCGCTCGACCCGGAAGCGATTTGTCGGGTCGGCGTGAACGAGCCGCACTTCGGTCGGAATACCGCGAGCCAATCCCGTTTCGAGCACGGCTCGCGATTCCGGCAACGTGTCTTTGCAAATAACCCCGGTGATGTGGAGCCGGATCTTGGAATCGGTGAAATACTCGAGCTTCGGCAGGATGGTCTTGAATGATTTCTTTGTGATCGGGCTGGGCGTCATTCGATCGACGCTGATCTGCATGACCTGCAATCCCGCCTCCTCGAGGGCGCGGACTTTCTCGCGGGTGAGGAGGAAACCATTCGTCGTCAGGCTGGTGGCGAACCCGATCTCCCGGCAATAGCGGACCAGCTCGACAATATCGGGGTGGGTGAGCGGTTCGCCGCCAACGAGCGCGATGCGCATCGTGCCAAGGTCGCGGATTTTTCGAGCCCATTTCTTCAGATCGTCGATGGATGGGTGGGCCCGCGAGTTGTCGTATTCGGTGCAATAGGCGCAATCCAGGTTGCACCGATCGGTCACGTAGAGGCTGCACTGCAACGGCTTGCGATCGACCAGGCGGGTGGCCGATTCGAGCAGGTTATAGCCGCCAAATTCCCTGCGGATATCCCGGAGCAGTTTCATTGCAGAACGCGCCATGCTACGGGCGCAGGGTCACAGTAGCAAACATTTGGAGGGCGCTTGATCCGCGCAGCACAGGTAGGGACGTCTCTCCGAGGCGTTCGCGGGCGGCTCGGAGAGACGTCCCTACCATTACGCGCTCGATCCGCGCAGGGTCGCAACCGGTGGCAGCTCCGCCGCGCGCCGCGCCGGCACGTAACTGGCGATGAACACCGCAACGACGGCGAGAACAGTCGCGAACACGTAATGCCATACGTTCCACGTGACGAGAAAGTGGTTGGCGTAAAGCAGCCCGCGAACCTGAATGGGAATGCGCGACACCCCGAGCGTCATCAGCGCCCCGAGCGCGCAACCGCCGATCGAACCGACCACCGCGATCATGGCTCCCTGCCACAGGAAAATCGCAGAAATGTCGGCGCGGCGGTATCCCATCGAGCGCAGAATCGCGATCTCTTTCACCTTCGCCAGGACGGTCATTGTCAGGACGTTGAAGATACCGAAACCAGCGAGGAGGATGATGAGCGAGACCGTGATCGCCGCGGACAGCCGCAAGGTGGTGAAGAGCTGCAGGTTGCCCTCCTCCCGTTCCTGCCAGCTTTCCGCTTCGTGCTGGAAGAGTTGTTCGAAACGCCTGGCCAGAGCAGGCGCCCGGTCAGTATCGCGCAACTTGTAAACAATCATCGTTGCCGGAAACGGCTTCCGCAGGAGCCGCTGGGCCACTTTCCCCTGGCAGTAGAGTCGCGTCAGATCGACAGACCCGACGCCGCTGCGCGCGATCGCGGCGACCGTAAAGCGCCAGAATTCACCGGAGGGCGAGAGCAGTTGCAGCGCATCGCCCGCATTCACCCCCAGCGAGGTGGCCAGGCGCGAGCCGATGATGACCGAATTCGGATTATTTCGAAAATCGTCGAACGTCCCCTCGATCAACTGCTCGGCGAGATTGGTCGTCTGCAGATGTGAGGCGGGCTCAATCCCGAACAGATCGACGGTCGCGTTCTGAAATCCCGATCGCGCGCTCAATGTGCCGCGCAAAACCGGGGCGCAGGCGACGACGTTCGAGAACTGACGGCTGACCCGCATGATTTCGGCTGCGTCGGTAATGCCTTCGCCGACTCGCCGCCGGGCGCTCGCACTGTTCTTCGGCAGGACGGGCAGGGCTTCAGTCGCCGGCTGGAGCCGCGACCGCATGACCAACGCACCAGTGCTGCCGAGGGTCGATTGGATAAAGTTGTTCGCGAATCCCTGCGTTTGCGCCTGCGTGCAGATGAAGATCGCCACGCCGAAAACCACACCGGAGAGGCTGAGCAGAAAGGCGCGACGACGATGCGCGACAAAGCGCAACGCGATGTAAAGCGGTGGGCTCATTGCAGCGCCGCGGGCGGCGGCAGCGAAATGACGCGTTGCCGCGCGAGCCGTCCGGGCCGCAGGCGGTCCTGGTCGGAAATGACGACGTGATCGCCTTCGGTCACGCCGCTCAGCGCTTCAGAGTATTCAAGCGTTCGAAAACCGACTCGGACGGTCCGTGATTGAATCAACCCGTGTTTCAGGACCAGCGCCTGGTCCGCAATCAACGCGCGTGTCGGCAGCAGCAAGGCGTTCTCATGCGAGCCGGTGATGATGTTCATTTCACCGGTCATTCCAGCCATCAGATTCTCGGGCGGCTTTTCCAGATCCAGGACCACCGCATACCGCTGGGTATCCGGATCGGCCGCGGGCTGCACGGCCGAAACCCGCGCGTGGAAGCTGCGCGTCCGGTAGGCGTAAACCTGCAACATCGCCGGCATGCCCGGTTTCACCTCGCCAACGTCTTCCTCATTCACTTCGCCACGCACGTAATTCTTGCGCGAGGCGACGGTGAAGAGCGGATTGCTTTCCGCCACGAGCGCGCCATCGATCGCCTGGATCGAGGTGAGCAGGCCGTCGATCGGCGCGCGGATTTCGGAATTCTTCATCTGCGCTTCGAGTTTCCGGCAGGTCTCTTCGAGCGCCTGCAAATTGCGGTCGCGCTCGATCCGCTCGGATTCGACCAGACCGCGGAGTCGCGCGACTTCGGACTTCGCTTTTTCGAATTCGACCGCCGGCACGTTGCTCAACGAACTGAGTTTCTCCAGTCGCTGGGCGTTATCCTGTGCCACGCGGAGCGGTTCCTGGGAGGCAAGCGGGAGCTGGGCCCTCTGCTGGGCCGCGGCAAGGTCGGCGCGCGCCTGCTTCAGCTGCCGAGCCGTCGTTTCGTCGGCTATCGTGGCCAGCAAATCGCCTTTCTGGACAGTCTTGCCGATGGCCGCGCGTCCGGCCGCGATCGGATCCGCCAGTTGGATGTAGCCGGCATTTTGCGCGTGCACGGGAATCGCGACTGTCGGCTCGATTCGCACCGTGCCGTAAACGGCGGAGATCGCGGTGCCGCGCCGCACGATCGCGACTTCAGCGACCGGCTCTGTCATGTAGAGGACGAGCGCGACCAACAGCAGCGCGAGACCACCGGCCAGCCAGAGCGATTTCGGCGAGAGGCGAAAGTTCAACAGCGGACTTAATGCTGTCGTTCGGCCGTCTCGTCAGCAAATTGAAAATATCGGCCGGTGACGCGGTCCCATTCCGCAATCGCGACATTCTGCTCGAACGCGGCAGTGAGCAGCGCCGTCTTTGTTTGCAGATAACTCGTTTCGGCGGTGCGGAATTCGAGCTGCGAAGCGACTCCCTGGCCGAGGTTTTGCTGAATCGTGATCACGTTCTGATCCGCGGCCGTCGCGGCCGAGGTCAGCGCCTCCTGCCGGGAATGGATCGCGGTCAGGGTGTTACGGATTCGCTCCAGTTCGCGCGGCACATTTGCTTCCAGACGATGCAGAACGAGCTCGTTCATTTCGCGAATCGCGTGTTGCCGCATGGACGCGCCGATCGTTTTGCCATTATCGATAACGCGCCAGGTGAAGGCGCCACCGCCGCGCACCTCGGAGGAGATGACGTCATTGGCCCGCTGACCCGTCCCGCTGTTCCCTCGACGTACCGTTACCGGGATGTAGGTGCCGGAACCGATCGCGTCGATCCTCGGAAAATAGGCGGCCTCGATCATGCGCTGATCCGCTTCCGCCGCGCGGACGACCAGTCGGGCCAGCTGCAAATCTGCGCGGCGCACCAATGCTGTCTTTGATTCGGTAGCGACATCGAAATCGACGGTGCGCAAGCGAAGCTCGCCCTCGGGGTTCGGCAATTCTGCGTCCGCATTTGCCGGTGCAGCGGTCGATTGCGTCAGAGTCAGCAATGCCGCGCCATAGCCGCGATTGGCTTCCTCGATCCGCGGCTCGAGCTGCTCTTCGAGCGAACGCGCGGCGGCCACAGCGCCGCGGTCGGTGTTTCCCGCTTCGTAGCGCTGCATCTCGCTCGCGACATTTCCCGCGAGTCGCTCGCGTTGCGCGCCGCCGAGCTGCCCGAGCGCGCGATTATACAGGGCGGTGTAAAACGCGACCCGCGCGGCGTGGAGTTGATCGATGATGGCGACGTTTAACTGCTGCTCGGCAAGCAGGACTTCGATGTCGCCGCGCCGCCACGATGCCGGGACGGCAAGATTGAAAACCGGCTGGATAAAACCGCCGCGCGCGAACGCGAATGGCTGATTCGACGCTTCCCCGGCACGATGGCCACCCTGATCTCCACCGAACACATCGAGCCGGACATCGGGATAGGCGACGCTGTGCAAAACAACCCGTCGCCCGGCCGCGCCCTCGAGTGCGATCCGCGCCTGCTGAATCTCTGGATTACGCTCGAGCGTTTGGGCGAGCGCCGCATCCAGAGTGATTGCGTGTGCGCGAATTGCGCATGTCAGGAATAACAGTTGTAGCGGCCGCCGTCCCAGGCGGCAGAAGATTAGCCAGCGTTTCCTGCCGCTGAGACAACGGCCGCTACAGTTATCTGCCTTCATTCGCGATTGTTGCAGGCGGCTTCGCCAGGTCGAACACCTGTCGGCTCGCGCCCTCGTCCGCCTTGCGTTCGGCCGTTCGTCCAAAGCCAAGCGCCTCGGGACCGCGCGCGGTCGCGCGGGCGAGCCGGGCGAGCGCAACATTGTGGAGATAGATCGCGCTCAGGCGCGTGGTGCGGGTCCGCGTGACATCGTTCGCCGCCTGAAGAACATCGAGCTGCGTGCCCAGGCCGGCGGCAAGATTCGCCTTTGCAATCTCGAGGGATTGGTCGGCATCGACCACGCTCTTCGTCTCCGCTTCGAGAGTGCGCTGGGCCTGATCGAGGTCGAGAAACGCGCTTCGAACATCGGTCACGACGGAGGCGCGAGCCGCTTCCAGTGCAAGCTTGGCCGCGTCCCGACGGGCGCGAGTCGCCTGCATCCGTCCGCGCGTGGCAAAGCCATCAAAAACATGCCAGTTCGCGTTCAGCCCGACGACGTAACCGTGGTTGAACTCCGGGCCGACGTCCGGATCGAGCTCGCTGTACATCTCGTACCCGGAAAACACGTCGACGTGCGGCTTGGTCTCGCTCGCGTCGAGACGCAGTTGCGCCTCTTCAATCGCGACGTCGATCTCACGCGCCTTGATCTCGGGCCGTTCAGCGTCGGCATGGGCAAGACACTCCTTCAAATCGGGATGGTATCCGCGGTAGCGCAACTCACCGCTCGGATCGACAGCCGAGGCCGCGTAACCGGGTGGACTCTCGATCCCGAGCAACGTGGCAAGCTGGAGACGCGAATTCTGCAGACGCGTCTCCGCGTCCACCAGTTCCGGTTCCTCATTGGCCAGCGCAACTTCCGCGCGGTGGACATTGAGCTCGCCAACGAGGCCCGCGGCAAGGCGTTCCCGCTGTGCTTTGAGTTCGTCCTCCAGCACGTGCACCGATTGCTCGCGCACGCCACGTTTCGCGCGATTGAGCAGGACATCATAAAAAGCGACCCGCACATCCATCGCGACGCGATCTTCCATGACCTGTAACTCGAGCGCGCGTTTCTCTTCGATCAGCCGCGCGATCGACATTTGCGCGCCGACCGCCCCACCGGTGTAAATATTCTGCACCACCCGCGCCGAGGCGTTGTAGTCGTCGGTCCTAAGCCGTGACGATTCCTGCCGTTCCCGTTTGCGGTAGAGGCCGCTCGCGACCACCGAAGGCAGGTAGCCCGACCGCGCCTCAACCACGCCGCCGCGCGCCGCCTCGAGTTGCTTGCGCGCGATCGCGATCTCCGGGTTCTGCTTCATCGCGAGGGCGACGGCCTGGTCAGCGCTCATGGGAGTCCCGGCGCGCGCCTCGCAAACCAGCGCGCATCCGACCAGCAGCTCGAGCAGGCGTAAGCGCACGCGGCTATTCTGCACCGAGACGTTCATTTTCAATCAAATTTAGCGCTCCTCTGCCGGGGCGACCACGGCCGCCAGTTCGTTTCTCGGCAGCTTTACCAGGCGCGTCGACTCTTCGGCCAGCTCAGCCCGTTCGTAGGTGACGAGCTTGCCGGCTGCCGTGGCGAACAGTGCGGCATCTACCTCGAATCCGGTGATCGTCGCGACGGCGCTCCAGTAAGCGGCAATCTGAGAACGGTATTTTGCGCCCAGGGTGCTCACGCGGTTCGGCGCGATGCGGTTCGTCTTCCAGTCGAGGATGAGCGCGCGCCGTGAATCGGGCGCGAAGAGAATCAGGTCGATGATTCCCTCCAGCGCGGCGGATTGGCCGAGTTTGAGCAGGAATGGAAACTCGGTATGCGGGACGAATCGCTCCCCAGCCATGCGCCTCCGGAAGTCATCCGCGCTGGTCAGGTGAGCACGAAAAAGTTTCCAGTCACGCTGAGCCTCTTCCTGGTTAGCGGCCGTGGCCACGGCCGCATCGAAAGCCTCGTCCCAATTCGCGGGGTTGCCGTTCCAATCGAGCGATCGCACAAGCCGGTGCCACCAGTGTCCGTAGCGTGTTGCTTCGTTATCGAATGTGCCCGCGCGAAAGGCAGCCCGCGTATCGGTCTCCACCTCGCGAGCGCCGCCGCCGGCGAAACCTTCGGCCAGTCCGCTTGGAGTCACCCTTTCGATAAAGTTCGACATCTCTGCCGTTGGTTTCCGCTGCCTGGTGGGAAGCTTGGCCAGTTTGAGCGGTTGTGCTCGACCCCGCGCTCTTGCTTCCTGGTGGGAAACCGTCTCCGAATCCGCGATCGCCGCGGTTTCGAGCGAGCCGAAGGCCACTTCATTGCAGCCGCCCGCTTCGCAACGGAGCCACTTGATCTGCGACTTGCTCGGTTGCGCTGCTTTGCTCGTCGCATAAAGACCGGGTGCGCCGGCGAGGACAAGTGTGTGTTTGGCGCGCGTCAGCGCGACGTAGAGAAGCCGCTCCATTTCCTGCGCCTGAATCAATTTCACCTCAGCTTCCATCTCCTCCGTCACTTCCTCCTGATCGAACACGATCCGCTGGAGCCTGGTCTCGCGGTCAGAGCCCAACCGCGGAAAATTGTCTGCGCGCGTGTCGACCTCCCGCATCAGGAACGGCACAATCACGGCCTGCCACTCCGACCCTTTCGCCTTGTGCGAGGTGATTAGCTGAATCGCGTTGTTGCGCGCGGCCGCCGGTGCGTCCCTGACCGTGAGAAAATCGTCGCGCAGATATCGCGCGAAATCGCGCAGTCGCATGCCTTCGGTCTCGGCGCGCGCCGCGCTGGCGAGAAGCACATCGAGCTGTTCATCCAGGGAATCGAAGTCTTCCTCGGGCAACGCGCGCAGCCGGTCGCGCAATTTCACGCCCTCGATTACCTGCTCCACGACCGTGAAGAGCGGCTGATGGGCAACTGCCTGGCGCAGATCATCGAGCAACCGCAGCTTGCGCGAGACCACGCCGTCGGCTTCCTGCCCATCGCGAAAATCGAAGCGGCGGCCGTCACCGCGCGCGAACTGCGCCAGATCGTGATCCGATACTCCGAACACCTCGCGCAGCACACCCACCGTTTCGTAGGTCTCTGCCGGGTCAGCGATAATCGTCAGCAGGGCGGTCAGCCAGGCATAAGCCGGACTCTCACCTTTGATCGAGGTTTCCGATTGCACCTCCACTTCCAGTCCTTCGCCAACCAGCGCATCGCGCAGCGGTGCGAACCAGAGTTTGCGTGGACAAAGCACCGCCACATCGCGCCAGCTTTCAGCGCGCAGATTCTTCAAACCGGTCGACCGAATCCAGCGCGCCAGCTCGCGCGCTTCCCACGCCGCCTTGCGCCGGACCGGCGTGTTCTTACCAAACTCGTGTTCTCCGAATTCGAGCCGTACGATCTGACCGGGCAGCACGCCGGGCCGCGCGTGCATTTTACGGAACTCCACCTGGCCCTCGTCCTGGAGAATCTGCGAAAAAGTTTCGTTCAGAAAATCGATGGCGCACTGATCCAGCCGGAATGAAACGGTGAAATCGACGGTCTCACCGCCTGGCGCGGCGACGAGCGCTTCGTGTACCCGGCGATAATGCGTCAGGTCGGCCTGGTGGCTGTAGATGGATTGCTGGAAATCGCCCACCATGCAGAAATGTCCGGGTTGCGGTGGATCGGCCGGTTCGTCTGGCCAGAAGCCACGCGCGCGCGCCCCGCGGGTCGCTTCGATCAGGACACCAAATTGCGCCGGCCCGGTATCCTGCGCTTCATCGAGAATGACGCGGTATTGCTGGGTGCGAATGCGCGACGCGGATTCAGCATTCGTGAACAGCTCGAGCGCGAGCGCGACCTGGTCGGCGTACATGAGCGTCCCATTCGCGAGGCGGTAAGCGCGATAGTCGCGCTCCAGCTCCGCTGCGACACAAAGCGCTGCGCGGCTCAGCCAGGCGCGGAATGGCCCGAACGCCTCCTCCCACAGTGCGACAAAGTCACCGGCCCTGGATCCGCGGAGCGGGAGAGGGAAGAACTCCGTGCCGTCACGCCGCGCGCGATCCCACGCGCGCAAATTCTCCTGCGTGCGCGTGATGTTTGCGACCGAGCTTCCGCCGGGCTGGTAGGCGAGCAATCCGTCGAGGTCCACCTCGGGGCAGGGCTCATCGGCGAATGTCGCGTCGGCCGAGATCCCGCCGCGGCGCCCGAGTGGCAGAAGTTTACGAAGGTCGACGTAGCGGAGAAGAATGGCGCGGGCTTCTGCGCTTAGTCCACGTCCGATGACCTCCTGCCTTTGCACGAAATCGTTCCAGAGTTCTTCATCGTCGGTCACCAGCTCTAGTTGTGGCGGCAGGCCGAGGAAATGCCCGTGCGTTTCGAGGAGCTTCACGCAGAACGAGTGGATCGTGCCGAAGAAGCCGCGATTGAATGCGCTCAGGACCTCGAGATTCAACTTCGCCTTCAGCATCTCCGCGCGGGTGCGCTGCTGCATCTCGTTCGCGGCGCGATTCGTGTAGGTGACAACCACGAGCCGCGGCAGCAGCTCGCGCGCGTCGCGGCTTTTCGCGATCGCCACCACACGATCGGTGAGCGCCCGCGTTTTGCCCGAACCGGCCGAGGCGACAACAGAGAAGTTGCGGTCGAGTTCTGTTGCGAACCGATCCCGCGCTGCCTGGTCAACCGGTTCCTTCATCGCCTTTCGATTTTCGGCAGTCCGGGGTGCGTCCGGATCCATTTCTCCTCGAGAAAATCGGGATCGAATCCGAGCGTCGCGAGCGGATAATCCTTCTGAAATCCGAACTCCGCGCGTAACGGTCCGCGCATTCCGAAAATCCCGGTCCGGCTGAGTTCCGCGAAATCTGCCCAGATCGCGTCTTGCGCTTTCACTACTGGGAGGCAGACCTGCGGGTTTTCGAGATCAAGTTCTCGCGTCAGCAGACTGGCGCCGATTTCCTCTCCACCGAGCGCGTGGAGCGCGAGTGCGTAGATGGCGAGCTGAACGCCTTTGCCTTCGAGTAACTTGATGCGGAAATCTTCGACCGCCTTGTCGCGCGACTTGCGTCCGGGAGCCAGACTCGCGCGCCGGCCTGTCTTGTAATCAATGATCCACCCTTCACGAAACGGGAAATCCTGACCCTTCACTGGCTCGCGCGCGAGCAGTAGATCGATTCGGCCGCGCACCTTCAACTGCTTCGTCTCCGAAACCTTGATTACGACCGGTGCGAGCGTCCATTCAGTGGCGAAATGCGACCACTCTTCGGTGGTCGTGATTGTCTCAGCCAGCGCGTCGGCGATGAAGGCGGCCTGGTTCCAACCCGAGATCCACCAGTCAGGCAGAGGCCGGCCAAGTGCGGTGGCGGTTTCGTCGCGAAACTGCCGCGCGGCGCGGCGGACCCGCTCACGCACGTCTTTCGCTGAAGGCGCAGGCACGAACTCGCCGTCGCTCGGCGCCACCTGCCGGAGCCAGTCGTGGACCCATTGGCCGATCGCGATATTCCAGTTCGCCAGATCATCGTCGCGCGCTTCGACGCCGAGAAATTTGCGCAACCAGACCTGCGCCGGCGCTTTGATGATCCGCTCGCAATCGGTTGCAGAAAGAACAACCTCCCGATCCACCGGCTCGCGCAAGGCAAACTCGTATTCCCCGAATGCAATTTCGGCTGCGTGCCGTGCGCGATACGCGACCGCCGTCTGCTCCGCATCCGGGTCACGCACCGAAGCGGATTGTTCGCTGCCGTCTGTCAGCCATTGTGCCGTTCGCTCCGCGAGCGCGATCATGACCTCCTGGCCGGGAGCTTCGCCGTGGTCTTCGAGATAGAGCTGGGTGAAGAACTCACTCGGATTCGCGAACCGTTCCGGCGCGTTTTCCTCGACCAGATTGGCAGTCGCGCCGATCGCGACAGTGGCCGATTCGCAGAGAATGCGGAATTGCCGTTCCGCAATGGCCCGCCGTTCGACTGGACCGAGGTAGAGAGTTTTGCCATCGCTGACGATCGAATGGCCTTCTCCCTGGCTGCCCTGCCGTCGGACGCGCCGGTTCAGCGTCTTGATCGCGCTGTTGAAGGTCGCGATCTCGAATTCGCCTACAAAGCCGGACTCGCTAGCTCGTGCCGGCCAGGAGCCTTCATTCAGGCCCCCGAAGATCAGGTGCGACCAGGCCTGTCCTTCTGCCTGCGCCGGAAAGAGCAAATGGACGCGGCTGTAGGGATGATCGCCACCTCGCTCCCGCTCCGGCATCATTGAGGTGCTGACCTCTGCAAGCCAGCGCAGATAGGTCGGTCGCGAGAATTTCACCGCGAGATTCCTGGCCCATGCGACCGCGCTCTCTTGCAGGTGCGAGCGACGCTCCTTCCAGCCGAATCGGTCGAAAACGGAAAACGTTTCTGCGAGGAATTCTTCGAGAGTCGCGCGATCCGGGAGCAGACGAATCGCCTCGAGTCCGGCCACGATCCGCGCAGCCTTCTCCTCGCTGACGGACGTCGCACAGTAGGCGCCGACAAGATCCAGATCGTCGAGCAGGAGATTACGGGCGGCACGGCCGAGGATGTCCTCGATTTGATCGGCACCGAGGCCACCGAACAGCCGGCATGCGTCTGGCGATGCGCGGAGAAACCGAAGCAGAGGGGCGACGCGCGGCGTTTCCTGGAAATCCAGCCACAGCGGCCAGGCGTCATCTTCCAGTGGACCTGGCGTGAGGTGCGCGATGCCATCGAAGTGAGCGACCTTCGCCGCGCAGAGGAGATTCGCGACGCTCCGCGGCAACGCGCCGGCGGCGGGAAAGAGAACGCCGATTCGCTCGGCTGAACCGGAGGCGAGGAACGTCTCGACCAGCGCCACGATCGCGTTCGCTTGTTCACTAATGTCGTGTCCGACGAGGAGATGCTTTTCAATCCGTGTCGGCCGCACGTCGAAAAGCTCGGGCTCAAAGAGTTCAGGGAAGAGCGTCTCGCCTTTGCGCGATTGCGCTCCGGCATACTCGGCTGGCCCGACCATTTCCTCCCAGGTTCCGATCCAACTTTCATCGAGATCACGCGCTTCGTCGCGCGGGTCCTGCAGGACAACCGTCGAATGCTGCGTCGACCGCACCGCTGCCTGGAGCAGAAACGAGAGCGGCCAATGCGCGCCGTCGAAGCCGGTGACGAGGAGATTCGCAATCAGGGGCCGCTCGGTTTCTGTCTGCGCGAGCCTGCGATCAAGCGTTGCCGGCAGAATAAAACCGCATGTCTTCAGTGTGTCCTGAAATTTCCGCACCAGGGGCTCGAGAGCGGGGTAATGCAGGTGCTCGAAACCCCAGCCCGCGGCTTCGATTCGATCGAGCGTCCGCAGCAGAGCATCCGGAGCGCGGAGCACGGAACGCGCGCTTGGATCGCCTGAATCGGTAGCGGCAACCTCCTCGGCGGCTGCGGCCAGCAGCAGTCGAAGGTGCGGCCATTCGCCGGCGCGCGGCCGGACCTCCTGTGCAAGAAGCGTACGAACACCAGCCGGGGCGAGGAAGTGTACCCCGAGATGCGACCAGTTCGTTTCCAGCAGCTTCGCCTTCAGCGCGTCGGCGTGGCTGCGCGTCGGCACGAGAACGACCGACGGCAGTGCATTCTGCCAGGCTCCCGGTGCAACGTGTTCAATCCACGGCCCGATAACGCCGTTCCACGCCTCGCCCGGTGAGCTGACAATGCGCAGAATGCGGCGGCGTTCCGCCTGCCGAGCCACGGGAGCTTGCGCCACGCGCCTAATTTAGCAGAACAAACGGACAACCGCTGTCCTACGTCTGCGCAAATTCTCCGCCAAACTCTCTAGTTGCTCAGCTTGTAGGCTTCGGATAGTGCAATACCCGTCGTGTCGTTTACTCCGCGCACGATGCTGGTGTAATTGCCCGGCGGCAATGTCATCAGGACGGCTGATTCGCGATCGTCACTCGGCGCGAGGCCCGTCGCTTCGATCTCGGGTTCGTTCGGCGCGTCCTTCCAGTTATCATTGCGCGCGAAGAGGTTCCCGTTGCCGTCATGGATGTCGAGCGTCGGATCCTGGAGCGCGCCTGCGACTCCGCGTCCGCTCAATTCCGGTCCGATGGCGCGAAAGAGCACCCGCTTCGGCGTGCCGCCGCGCATGATCATGCCGTCGATGAGAACATTGTCATCGGTCTGGACATTGGCGCGCACCGAGAGGTTGCCCAGTTCGCCAGGCTGTGACGAGTCGAGATCGTAAATTTCAATCAAACCGATGCCGGTATTCCTGAAGGTGCCGGTAAGTGATGCGGTGTACTCCCCGCCAGCGAGGGTCGCGATGATCACAGACTCGCGCGTATCGCTCGGTGCGAGGCCGCTATCGTTCACTTCCTGCTCTTGCGTGTCGCGCCAGTTGTCGTTCGCCTGAACGAGGTGGCCGTCGATTGAGCGAAGCTCCAGGAACGGGTCATCCATGCGTCCCTTGAGCGCCTTGCCGCCGGATTGAATCGAAGGACCTAGTCCGCGTACCCCGATCTTTTTGCTGCCGTTGCCGCTGATGATGAACCCGCCGATACCGATGTTATCGCCGTTCTGGACCACGACGCGGCCGGAGATATTGAGCAACTGAACCTCGGCCGGTGTGGCCGCGGGAGTAGGAGTGGGAGTAGGACTGGCCGCCGGCGTAGATGTAGGTGTCGGACTGGGCGTTGGAGTAGCAGTAGCCGTCGGCGACGGACTAACCGTCGCAGTTGCCGTCGGAGTCGGTGTGACGCTCGGAGTAGCAGTCGGTCCAGGTGTAACCGTCGGAGTGGCGGTTGCTGTGGGAGCCGGTGTCGGAGTAGGCGTGCCCGATGGTGGCGGATCATTCGCAGCGAAGAGCCGGCGTCCGGTTAACTGACGCACGATCGCTGCCTTGTTCGAGCGGCCGGTGAAATTATTCGCCTCGCTGCATGACCCTATCGGAGGCAGGACACACCCGTCGGCATATGCGCCAATGCTGCGTCCGTCGCGGTCGACAGCGATGTCGTTAAAGTCGAGAAGATTGCGGTTACCCGAGCTACATAGAATTCCTGCCAGACAGATCGCGCCTTTTTGGACCGGATCCCCTTGGGTCGCGTTTACCGTGACCCAGTGGGCACCGCGGTCGTAGGTGGTGGCGACATAGAAATTCCAAATCCCGTTGAACGTCGGCAGGTCCTGGAAATTTCCGCCCGTCGTGCTTCCCAGGAAACCAAACGCGGCGCGGTCGCCATCTCCGGCCACGACCGCAGGGAAGACTGCGCTTTTGATCCGGCAGTCGGCGTATTGATCACCCGGCAGACAGCCGATCGGCACGCCCACCTCGAAATCGTGAATCCACGTATCGCCGTGATCGGTCGAGACCGCGATGTGCGGGCGGTTGTCGCCGTTGATATAGCCAAGGTAGATCGTGTTGTCGCGGCCGATGCCGATCGACGGATCGCCGGTGCCGACGCTTCCCGGCACGGTTTTGTCGACCCACGTGACGCCGTTATCGCGCGAGACCGCGATGCCCTGGCTGCCGGTGCCCGCGCTACAGGAAGAGTTCGGGACGTAGGCCGTCCCGTCGGGTCCGACCTTCACGTGCCCGTGAATGCCGCCGTAGCATTCGGCCGGATTAAAAATGTCGACGCCGGGTCCGAAGGTGATACCGCCGTCATCGCTGCGTGAGCATTCCGCGCCGCCGGCGATATTTTGCGAGCAGTAGTAGATTGCGTTCGCGTAGGTGGGGTGCGGCGGCTCGACCACCGGCGGTACGGCGGTCGGGTTTGTGCGTGCATAAGGTCCGCCTCCGAAAGTCTCGTGGTCCGGCCCGGCGGGAGCGCCGCCCGCGACAAAATTCTGCCAGGTCTCACCGTCGTTGTCGGAATAAGCCGCGTTGCTGTCGCCGGCTGCTAGCTCCATCCCAAAGACACGGCCAGTTGTTCGGTCGACGAAGCCGATAGGGTCCAGGCCCGTCTGGACCGGCGCCGCTTTGTCTTCCCACAATGCGACCGGCGGAGAAGTAGCATCGTCAAAGCTGACGCGCAGTTGACGAGTGCCGGCGGTGAAGAAAGTAACGCCGCCCGTGTTTACCTTGTCGTGCTGCAACGAAGGGAAATTTGGATTCCAATCGACACCGATGGACGGCTCGCCCGCGCTGTTACCCAGGGCCGCGGGAGAAATGTGGTTGGAGAAGGAGGGCGGCGCGCCCGAATCCAGCGGTGCCACGGCAGGAAACGGTACGAGGCTTACTTTCCCGGTGATGGTCGAGGCATGCGAGAGGAACGGCACGATTCGCAGCGTGTAGGTTCCATTCACCGCCGGGATCAGCACGACGTCAGGATCGACGTAGGTCTGGTCTCCAAGATTCTGCGCTATGACCTTCCCCGTCGCGGTATCGCCGGAGAAGACATACAGATCGAACTGAGCTTCACCAACTTCGGGCCATGCGATCTCGATCCGGATATACTTGCTTGCGGTCGTCGCGGCACTGAGGCCGGACACGGTGAGGGCGAATTCGTCGCAGGTCAGTGCGGCGTTGCACGTTGGTGTCCCCGTCGCCTGCGCCGATGGGTTCGAGGTGAGGTACGGCCCGCCCGTGAAGGTGATTGGGCCGCTCGTCTCAGTCAACGCACCATTGGGCGGCGAAAGCGTGGCAAAGGTAAGCACAGCCAGGAAGGCCGAGCCTGAGACGAGGGCGCACGCCATGAGCACGCGCAGGTTGGAAATGCCGGACCGGGCAGCGGGATTCTTGTTCATAAGCAGTGTTTGTTAACGAAAGTCCGCAGACTAGGGCTTGCCGAGGTTATAGGCCTCAACCAGCGCGACGCCCGTCGTACCGGCAACGCCCGCAACAACCGCCGTGTAGTTGCCCGGACCGAGGACGCGCAGTATCGCTGCCTCACGATCTTCGGTCGGAGCGATGCCGGTGCCTTCGATTTGCGTTCGCTGAGTGTCTTTCCAGTTGTCGTTGATTGCGAGTAACGCGCCGTTCTCGTCGCGCAGCTCAAGCAATGGGTCCTGCAGCGCGCCGGATACTCCGCGGCCGGTCAGCTCGGGCCCGATGGCTCGCAGCAGAACGTTATGCGGAGTATCGCCCCGGACGATGATTCCGCCGATCAGCACGTTGTCGCCGTTACCGACGAACCCGCGGGTGGAGATGTTGACCGCCTGCGAATCATTCGATGATTCGAGATCGTAAACTTCAATCAGGCCGACGCCGCTTGCGCCGTTCACGCCGCTAATGATGCCGGTGTAGCCGCCGGGATTCAGCGTGGTCACGATGGCCGATTCTTTGTCGTCCGTCGGCGCGAGCTGCGTGCTCTGTATCTCCTGCTCGTGTGACGCTCGCCAGTTGTCATTCGAATCAAGGAGCTTCCCGTCCTGGTCATAGAGGTCGAGTTTCGGATCGCTCAGTCGACCTGGCACCGGCACACCATTCACGTTCAAGGACGGTCCGAGCGCCCGGACGATGACTTTCTTCGGCACGTTGCCTCTGACAATGAACCCGCCGATACCAACGCCATCACCGCCACTGACGGTGACGCGGGTCGAGATGTTCGCGAACCTCACCTCGGATGCCGATGGAGCGGGCGTGGCCGACGGAGAGGCGATCGGGCTTGCCGACGCGGTCGCAGTTGCCGTAGCTGTAGCTGTAGCTGTGGCTGTTGGCGTAGGTGTGCCCACAGGCGGCGGCGTAATCGTCGGCTCCGGCGAAGGCGTAACACTTGGACTCGCTGTCGGTGTCGCCGTAGCCGTAGCCGTGGCGGTTGCAGTTGCAGTTGCAGTTGCCGTCGGGCTTGGTGTAGGTAGCGGCGTAGAGGTAGGAGTAGCTGTAGCTGTAGCTGTAGCTGTAGCTGTAGCTGTAGGACTAGGCGTAGGTGCCGCAGACACCGTGACGGTTTCGTTCGGATCGCCGCAGTTGCCACTAACCGCCGCGTTCCCGGAGTCGCCGCTGTAGGTTGCTATCCAGCGATAGGTGCCGGTTGCGGTGGGCGTGAACGGCGCTGAGCCATAACCGCCGTTATCGTTGACAGGTACAGTCGAGGTGAATACGGGCGCGCCTGCGCAGGTGTTATCGTCAGGTCCGTATAACTTGAATGTGATCGTCCCTGTGGGAGTCGAGCCGCCCGAGAGCGTCGCTGTATCCGAGGTTGAAGCGCCAAGCACAATATTCGTCGATTGAACCTGCGTCGTGATAGTGGGTGTAACTGTAGGTGTCGGCGTCGGAGTAGCTGTTGGTGTCGCGGTGGGTGTGGCTGTGGGAGTTACTGTTGGTGTGACAGTGGGCGTCGGAGTAGGTGTCGCGCTTCCTGACACATCGATGACATATTGTGTCCCACCTCGCGTCGTATCGGCTTTGTTGTTGCCGCTGCTATTACCGGCGGCGCTCGCCGTGGTAAAGGTGTTACCTCGCAAACCAACCAGGACAGAGCCGTTCGCGAGTGGCGTATGCCCGCTGGGTAGAGCCGTATTGAGCTTGCTGAGCGCAACCTTGATCGTTAGCGTCTTGTTCGCCGTGTCGAAGTTGCCGGAATCGGCGCTACCTTTGTTTGTATAGGTGATGCTGCCGTCAAAGTTTCGTTTCCCGCTGCCATAGACAAAGGTTTGCGCGCTGGCAGCATCGGTAACCGCCTGAACAAAGAACTGATCACCGCGATCGGACAAGCCAAAGCTATATTCGCCGGTGGGACTGAGGATCGAATTTGGCGCGTTTGCGGTGAAGGTCATCCGCCAGTTGGAGCTCGGCGGGATCGTGCTCATGTCTGACACCTTCATTGCGATGACGAGCACGGGATCGGCAGGCATGCCTTCGGCGGAGTATTTGACCGAGACGATATCAAGAGCGTCATCGACGGGCAGGACCGCGGTGCCGCCCAATTGTGGGTTGCCGCCGAGCCGAACGTCATCTTTGTACCCCGTCACTTGCGAGCCCGGAATACCGCCTACGCTGCTCGCCGCTGGCAGTGGTTCGTTACTCGGCGCCGGCAACGACGCTCCCTCGATTGGTGAGGGAATGTTGCCGCCCGTCGCTCCCGGCCCGGAAATCTGCCGCGTGACATAGGTTTGTCCCTTGATGTCGTTGTGATCATCGCAGTAGCCGATGACAGCGGCCCCGGTTGGATCGAAGGCGACCTGGAAGTAGTCAGCCAGGTTTCGGTTCGGTGACTGGCCGGCCACAACCAAACCGTTTTCGGAAATGTTGGCGCCGTGAATAACGTGATCGCCAGCCTCGGCCTGGCGAAAGACCGGACTGCTTTTTACATTGGTGCCCAGGGCGTAAAAGACATGCCAGTCAGCCGCATCATCGCCAGTCGAAGCTTTGTCGCTGCCATACCAGACAACGCCGATCGTGCCGGAGGGGCCGGTCGTCATCCATGGGAACACTGCAGTCAGCGTCTCGGCACCGTCACTTACCCGGATGGCCGGGCTCCAGTGTGCGCCCTTATCGGTCGAATACTTGATAAAGACGTTGTGATCGTCTGAGTAGCAGGCGTAGGCCGTGCCATCCGCCGCGACCTTCACGGTAAAGAAGAGGTGGGCGTTGTTCGCGCTCGCTACATTGTAGGTCGTATAGGTGACCGGAGCCAGGCCAGCCGCGGGTGGTATACCTACTGACACGCTGCCACTGCTGCCGCTGATGTAAACCGTGCCGTCGTTCTGGTCGACGGCAATCCCGCCGGCCTGGCCGACTGCGCCGGCGGTTGCTGCCGGTCCATAGGTCAAACCCCCGTTATCCGAGCGCTGGATCTGCGAGACAGCCGGTTCCAGCGTGCGGTAGAAAAGGTAGACCGTGTTAGGCCCGAAGAATTCGAGCCATTCGCGATCGTCTCCGGGTACCCCGCCGGTCGCATTGCCGGCCGGGTTCTGAGTAAAGCTGGCACCTCGATCCGTCGACCTCTGTGTCGAGATGTTACCCAGAACGAGGCTGGAGTAGGCAAGGGTTGGCGGCGCGTTCGGGTCTTCGGTCGGTCCGCTGTTGAAGCCGACTGCGATGTCGACGTCGCCACCGCCGTCGGCGCCGACCGTCCCGTTGCAAGGCACCGGGTCCGTGTTGCAGGGGAGAGGCGCAAGCTTATCCGGCTGACCCCGATACTGCGGGTTGCGCATCAAAGGATCGTACTTCGGGTTAGGATTGCCGTTCACGGTCGGCCGGAGGTCGAAATACCAAAGGTCGGTCCCGCCGGGCACGCCGCGGATGGCGGCGACGTAGCAATTGCCAAACTTGTCGCAGCGGACACTTGGCTCGACATCCTGCCCGATGTAAGGCGCCCGCGTCGTGTAGTTCGGGCTGAAGGTCATTCCGCCTTTGATGTAGGCCGGAGTGCCGGAGGGCGTGGGTGTCGGGGTCGCGCCGGGATTAGGATTGCAGGTCGCATTACTCGCCACACTGAACGCTGTCCCGCCGCGAGTCGTGGCGGTGTCTGTTGGCATCGTGTCAAGGAGCTCGGTGCCGCCGCCCACGCCCGGGACGGTGGCATTCAAAGCGATGGCGCCGTTCCAGTTCGTCAGGGTGTGGCCGCTGCCGGTGACGCCGACATCGGCGGGCTTGACGATGATCGTGATCGTTCCATCGGTCTTGTAGTTACTGCCGGGTTCCGCCGCCACGGCTGTGCCGGCAACAAAACGGCCGTCGTAAACCGGGGTGGTTCCACCCGACGGTCCGGCGACGTAGCTTTCGAAGCTGACGGTCCCCGTGGGAGCGACGACCATCCTGACCCCGTGAACGGTGTTCGCGCCGGGAGCTGCACCATCAACCGTAAAGGAGGTGTAGTAGAAGGAGCTCGGTGTCAGGTTAGTGAGCGATCCAACCTTGATCGTGAAGTAGAGCAGGTCGCTCGTGGCCGCCGGGTCGTAAGGATAAGCGACCGATGTGCTGATGATGTCATGGTTCGAATCGCCATCGGCCGAATCGTTTGTCGTGTCATCGGTCACTACCGTAACTCCCGGAGCGGTGCAGGCGGGACCTGGGGTGCCTGCGGGCGTAGCGGTCGGGGTCGGGGTCCCGATCGGTGTTGCCGTAGGTGTGACGGTGGCGGTTGCGGTCGGGGTAGGCGTAGGCGTAGGCGTTGCCCCGGGCGTAG
The DNA here is from genome assembly GCA_045809925.1 of Chthoniobacterales bacterium. Classification (GTDB taxonomy): domain Bacteria; phylum Verrucomicrobiota; class Verrucomicrobiia; order Chthoniobacterales; family UBA10450; genus CADDYX01. The sequence goes on along the minus strand of JBJMWX010000093.1, from coordinate 5,335 downwards.
CTGTCGGAGTGGGCGTAGGGGTTGGGGTGGGGCCAGTCGGATTATTAACGATGATATCCTGGACGTTGCTGTTAGCCGTATAGGTATTGTTCGTATACGTGGCGCGAACACGATAGTAGTAGTGGCCATTCGGCTTGTTCGTGACGTTTAAGGCCGTCGTGCTCGCATCCGTGGTCCCGATCTGCGTCCATGTACCGGCATCCACGTTGATGTCGTCGATCCACCAGCCGACCGAGAGGACAATAAAGTTAACGCTGGAGCCGCCATCGAACCGGAAGCGAAACTTGAACGGCGTGCCTTTGTAGGGCGATAGATCGATTTCGTGCGCCTGCATCCGCGTATCGGCGGGAGGGGGCAGGGGCGCGTCGCTTAGGACACGCAACGCGTTCCAATGCGAACCATTGTCCGTTGAAACCTCTACATTGCCGGTGTCATCCGGCCCGTTGTAGTAGCGGCTGTAGAACGTCAGCCGCGCAGAGCCGACGCCAGCTGGAACAGTAATGTTATTCTTGAGGGTCATGCTGGGATCGAACTGGAACGGTATCGGTCCCGGCGCAGGTCCTTCATAACTCTTGAGGCCGCTCCGGTGATAGGCAGGATCCTCGATCCACCCGGCGGTGTCTCCGGTATCGTCGTCGGTATCCCACAATGAAGCGGCTTGTCCGGGAAGCGCAGTGCCTTCCGCATTGTCAAAGAGCGGATTTACGTAGTCGGTTGACTCTTCGACGATGTAGCCGCTCAGGCCGGCGGTTACTTCAGCCGGGCTCCAAGTCAGGCTGTAGTCGCTCGTCGTGATGGTCGTCCCCGGGTCGTTCAAAGTCGGGGGGTTGACAGTCTGTAACGGCACCGGTGTCGGAGCTGGAGTCGGAGTAGGTTCGGCGAGATTACGCGTGAGAATAAAATCCTGCCCTGTCGTGTTGCCGCTGGTAATCGTGACCGGTGCCGAAGCACTGGAAAGGTAACCCTGAGCTGAAGCCGCGGCGTTGTAGCTGCCGGGTGACAACGGGCTAAATTGATAAACACCGTCCTTGTTGCTCAGCGTCAGGTAGCCGCCCGCGGTTACCTTGGCCCCGGCGATCGGGTTGCCACTGGTATCCGTTACCTTTCCAGTCAGCAGCCCGGTTGGACGCGGCGTGCACTGGGGGAATTTGAAGCTGCCGATCCGCGTCTGCCAGTTAGCCGTGGGACCGGCAGGATCGGAGTAGTATTCGTTTGTGTACCAAAACGTGCAGTCGTCGACCGGGTCGACAGTCAAGGTCGAGTAATCGCCCCAGCGACCGGTCTGCGGGGCAAATGCTTCCCCGTGCTGCGGGCCACCGCCGGCAACGATCTGCGCTTCGCCTTGCCCAAAGGTGTTAGCTGGATCGCCCGCCAGCCTGCCGGCGTAAGCTATCGACGGAAAGCTAGTGCTCGACGAAGTGCTGTAGCCCATCGCGATGTCGCCCGCGTTATCCATCGCGACGCTCCCGATAAAGCGATAAAGCAGATCTGTATTCACGCTCGGCCCGAAGGTGCTTTGCTGGGCGATGGCTGGACTGCCGCCCGGATCGCGCACTTCGTACCACCGGGGGGCCATTTGGCCCGTCGTAGAGCTGGCAACAACAGTGTGAGTGAGGACAAGGGCTTCGTGGTCACCGAAGTTGCGATAGGCAACCCGGTACATCAGCCGGTCGCCAATTGGGTCGAGCTGCGAGGGATCGCCGAGCTGTGGCACGCAACCAACGACGTAGGCGCGGTTACCAGCAACGCTGCAGCTGGGCCGGGCGAAGTCAGCGACTGTCACGACCGAATTCGGCAGGCCGCCTAACCCGAAAGTGGAGTTCGCCGGTGTCGTCCAGTCGACGTGGAACTTCCAAATCCGCAAGGCGGAGGCTGGCGCCAGCTCGGCCCCGGTGTCCACCTCGGCGAAGTAGTTAGGTGCTCCGGCAGGCGGAAGGGTAAAGCCATCAAGGTTGGAAGGTAAGTGTCCGCCGAATGCCGTGTTATAGGGCGCGGGCAGGGTGCCGAGATCGAACAACACGAGTTGCGCGGGCTGGCCGGCCAGCATTTTGTCGCGCTCGAAAGCGATCGCTGCGGCCCCGACGTAATTCAGGGTCGCGGCATCGAACTCGTGAGTCGTCATGTAGTAGGCGTCGGGCCATAAGCCGATGTGTGGGTAATCGTGGAACTTGGTATCGCTCAGGTGGAAGTCATAAGTGTAATAGGCGCCGGCGGCGTCTGGCCCTTGTGATACCGCGATACACTCGTCGAACGGGGCGATCGGGTTGTTATTCGAATCCAGCGGAAAGGCGAACTGGCTTAGTATCCAGCGGTCTGCCACCTGATCGTAAACGACAATCGGATCGCCGTTGTTGGTCGTGCGGCAGACACTGTTGGCAGGGAGAGTCTTAAACAGGTCGTTGATTGCAGTCGGTCCGGAAATCCGCGTCCCGTTCTTGGCGTAAACGGAAAAGGCCGAGTTGACCATCTGGACATATTGGGTCGGCCCTACCGCTCCGGTAGGATCGGGAGGCACGCAGCCGCCGCAGGCTTCGGCCTGGTTCATTCCTTCGAAATTTGCTCCCGTGGCAGGCATCGCGGGGGCGGCCTCTGAAGCCGCCATCGTTCCGGTTACCGACGTCGCCTGGATTGCCGGATCGACGAAGCCCATCGGCACTGCGTGGTCCGGTTTCACACGTGGGAGCTCGTGCTCGAAGTCGCGGACGGTCGCAGGCGCGACGGCCAGGCTGCGCACCGGCGCGGAGATGCCGTTTGCGACAGACCGGCTCACGACCGGGCCGAACGAGGCAGTCGATCCGGCTGGCGAGGCTGGCCGCGGAGGCGCAGCCATACTGATAACGGCGAGCGACGCTCCGACCAGGCAAAGGGCGAGAGCCACGAAGCTTCGCGGCGTGAAGAAGCCGGATTGAGAGGCGTTTTTCTTGTTCATTGTGTGGAATGGGCAGCTCGTGCGCGAAGGCGCAGAGAATTAGCGGCTCGATGGAGCAACTGGGGTCGACAGGTCATCGCGTTCAGTCGAGTTGGAGAGCCCCAGTTGCCTTGCCTCCGGAGATCGACAGAACGAGCAATCTTTCGCATGTCAGGCGGGCGGCGGTTGTAGTGAACCGCGAATCCGTGATCAAGTTTTTTTTCGCGCCCTGCAGGAAATCGGCAGCTAACTCGCCTGGCACCGAGTAGTCGCATTGCGCCACTTCGCCTCGGGTGTTACGTAGCCGCTCCCCGATGGCGCAGAATTACAAGGAAACGCTGAACCTTCCGCGGACTGACTTCCCGATGAAGGCGAATCTCGCCACGCGTGAACCGGAACTGCTCGCGAAATGGGAGCGCGAAGGCGTTTACGACAGGATCCAGGAGAACCGTGCCGACGCGGAGTTGTTCGTCCTCCATGACGGCCCGCCATTCGCAAATGGCGACGTCCACATGGGCACGGCGCTGAACAAGATTCTAAAGGACCTGATCGTGAAATCCCGCACGATGCTCGGCTTTCGCGCCCCTTACGTCCCGGGCTGGGACTGCCACGGACTGCCGATTGAATACAAAGTGGTGAAGGAAGCGCGCGGGCTCGCCCCGGCGGAAATCCGGAAGCGGTGCGAAGAGTTCGCAAGAAAGTTCATCGATATCCAGCGCCAGCAGTTCAAGCGCCTCGGTGTGTTTGGCGACTGGGAGCATCCCTACCTGACGATGAATCCCGCCTACGAAGCGGAGATTCTGCGGGCCTTCGCCGATTTCGTGGAGCTGGGGCTGGTCTACGAATCGAAGAAGCCGGTTTCCTGGAGCACCGGCGCGCAGACAGCGCTCGCCGTCGCCGAAGTCGAATACCACGACCGCGATGACACCGCAGTCTACGTGAAGTTCCCGATCGTGACCGGCGAACTGGCAGGCAAAGCGAGCGTCGTGATCTGGACGACCACTCCCTGGACGCTGCCGGCCAACATGGCGATCGCGGTTCACCCGAACGAGCTCTACGTCAGACAGGAGTTCCGCCGCGAAGGTGCGTCCGAGGTGCTCGTCCTCGCCGCCCGGCTCGTCGACAAGTTCTGCCTCGCCACCGGCTTTGAGCCGACCGGCGAGCCGCTCAGCTCATTTCCGGGAAGCGCGCTGGCGCGAATCGAAACGCAGCATCCATTTCTTCCACGTCGCTCGGTCATTCTGACCGCGGAATACGTAACCATGGAAACGGGCACCGGAGCCGTCCACACGGCTCCGGGTCACGGCGACGACGATTACTCGTTAGGCCGGGAGCACGGTCTCGAAATTCTTTCGCCGGTCGACGATCACGGCCGATTCACCGAGGAAGTCGGCGTTCCGGAGCTGGTCGGCAAATATGTTTTCGACGCCAACGCTCAGATCGTCGAGATCCTGCGTGAACGCGGCGCACTGCTCGCGGCCGAAAGCTACCGGCATTCCTATCCGTATTGCTGGCGATCGAAGACGCCGATCATCTTCCGCGCGGTGGAGCAGTTCTTCATTCGCATCGACGACCTGCGGGGCAAGGCGCTGGACGCGATCACGAAAGTAAACTGGCTTCCGGCCTGGGGTGAAAACCGGATCGCCGGCACGGTCGAATCCCGGCCGGACTGGGTGATCTCGCGTCAGCGCAGCTGGGGCGTGCCGCTGCCGGTTTTCTATTCGGGTGAAGGCGACGCGCTTCTCAACGCCGAATGGATCCGCCGGCTGGCTGCTCTCGTTGCCCGGCGCGGCTCCAACGTCTGGTTCGAGCTGAGCGACGGCGAACTCGCGCGTGAGCTCGATCTGCCCGACGGCACAACAAAGCGGAACGACACGATCGACGTCTGGATCGACAGCGGCGTCTCGCATAAGGCGGTCTGCGCCGCGCGCCCCGAGCTGCGCGATCCGGCCGACGTTTACATCGAAGCGACCGATCAGCATCGCGGCTGGTTCCAGTCGTCACTGATGACGAGCGTGGCGCTGCACAATCGCGCGCCTTACCTCACCTGCATCACGCACGGCTTCGTGGTCGATGTCGACGGCAGGAAGATTTCAAAATCGAGCAGCTACGAAAAGCCGATGGACGCGATGCATTTCGTGAATCGCCACGGGGCCGACATCGTGCGCCTCTGGGTGAGCAGCGTGAACTATACCGATGACGTTCCGTTCTCGGAGGAGATGTTCACCAGGCTCGGCGATACCTATCGCCGGATCCGCAACACGCTCCGCATCCTGCATGGCAATCTCTTCGATTATTCTGTAGCCGGGCGCGATGAGCCCGGCCGACCGGCGTCATCGCCGCCGGCTACAACGTTGGTCGACCGCTGGATCATGGACCGCCTCGCGGATGTGATCGCTGATTGTCGCGCGGCCTACGAACGCTACG